>JBAWWJ010000104.1:0-27220 GCA_037146815.1 Planctomycetota bacterium | reverse complement strand
TCAATCACAAGCAGGGACCTTCACTCACTGCTGATGGGGTGTGAACGGTTACGTCACGAGGTTGCCATCGACACACGCTTTTCCATTCCTCATTGACGTCTGATATTTAGAAGCGCGAATCCCGCTCCTGTATGACATGCACCCGAAATCCGCTCCCACGGTTAAGGGAGGGAGATCGCCAATCGCGTCTCGCACGGAAACGAATGGAGTGGCTTCTGTTCCATGCGTCGGCAGTGGGAACGACACCGGAAGCCCAAGTCGGTTTCCGACCACAAAAATGCGTCTGCGCGTTTGTGGGACTCCAAACTCAGCTGCGTTCAATTCCTTCCATTCAGCGTGATACCCCAGTTCACAGGCTCGCTCAACGATCGCCTTGAGAACAGATCCGTTAGCGAGCGTTTTCAATCCGGCGACGTTCTCCAGTACAAACCACTGAGGCGCTAAAGCTTCGACATAACGAAAGAATTGCTGGTACAAATGGTTGCGAGGGTTTTCTAGAGTTCGTGTTCGTCGGTTGGATTCGGAGAATCCCTGGCACGGTGGTCCACCTAAAAGCAGTGTCAGATCGCCTTGCCGAATCGACACTCGCTTTGCCACGACCAATGGATCCAAGATGGAAACGTCTCCGACAATCAAATCCGTTTCAGCGTGATTCGCTTGAAACGTCTCGGCAGCGCGTTGATCTTGCTCAATCGCTTGTACAATTTGAAACCCAGCTTGAGAAAACCCATAGCTCATGCCTCCTGCACCGGAAAACAACTCTAACGCGAGAGGTTTCGGGCGAGCGAGAACTTTAGGCTCCCGATTTGCTTTAGACACTAAACACATTCGTGAAAGTGGACACCCAGGACACAGAGGGGATTTGGACATGCATCTCTCTCGGCCATGGGCAACTGCGTTGACATGAAATCTCCGCCTCAAGTTCCACGGTATCGCAGATTCCAAAAGATCGTGTGATTCTTCGTAGCTTACGCTTCGTGGAACGAGACCAAGTCGAATCGCAACGCGAAAAGTGTGGACGTCGACAGGTAGCACATGCTTCCCGAATGAGTACAACAAAATGCACCGGGCAGCCTTCTTTCCAATGCCACGACTCCCTACGACGTTGCCGCATGGTGGGTCAAATACCTGTTGCCCCAAGGCGGCGTTCTGCTGGATTGTTTCGCCGGTTCTGGCACCATGCTCGCTGCCGGGCTGGATTTCGGAGCCAAGCAGGTGATCGGAATTGAGAAGGAGAAGAAGTACATCAAGATCGCCGAGAAACGGATCGCAGCCAAGGTGTAACGCAGCCCGATCCTTTCATTTGGTCGAATGTCCGGTACGCTTCTGTTTTTTCTGGACATGGGCGTTCGGTTGCTTGGTTCTGGCATTCACAGAAGTCGCCGCTCTGTAGCTCTTCGTGGCTCCGCTTTTAGGCCGTCGTGTTCGAGGCCGTTCAAGTCGTGGTCGCTCATAAGAAATCACAATCCTGCGAACCCGATCACGGTCAGGCAGATTGTCGAGAATCGCTTCTGCATTGAGAACCGATTTTCGGAAGTGGCCTCGCTTCCAAAGCCTCATCAGCCCTTCAATCGCCCAGTTCAGGATTCCCGGCAATTCCTCCAGCAGCTTGTTTGTCAGGTGAATGTCTTCTCTGCCGTAAAAACTCCGTTCAGTTTTCAGAACTATCAATCGCCGTTCCAAAGCACCGCTTGGATCGTGAAAAGCCGGAAGTTCGTTCGCCAGGAGCATCAACCGGGTGGACAACCTGATCCCAGTCAGGGGAGCCATTCCCTTGCGATGAATATCAACGGAATCTTCACCGCTGATCGACTTCAGGAGTTCTTCCAATGCCGGGCAGGGATTGGGCAACGTGGCGTCGGGAATGATTGCAAGCATCTTGTCCAACATGCCCCACAACCCGAACGACCCGCTCAGCGACCGGATGGACGGGCTGGCGACATTTCTTCGTCCGAGCAATTCGGTCAAGACCCGTGCAATCGTGCTCTTCCCGCTCCGAGGTGGTCCAATGATCGCCAGAATTTTCTGCTGCAACGTGTTTGGAAGCAGACAGTATCCGAACCACTCTTGAAGAATCCCCTTTTCATCGACGCCATCGGCCCACAATTGACCGAGAAACTCGATCCAGTTGCGACACGAAGCAGCTTGCGAATAGGAGTATCCCGCCGCCGAAAGCCCCCAGTAAGCCGGGTCGTGAGCCAGCAGTTGCGGTTCGCAATGCTCCCGTAGATGTAGCAGCCCGTTCTTCACTGGAAAGATGTCTTTCGGCTCCGAGCAACGGCCTTTTTCTAGCCACGCAGGGGTTTGGCTTGCTCCGCAGAATTGCAGCAACCGCAGCAGATCCACGACACCACGGATGGTGCTCACCTTGATTTCCATCTTGTCTTGCAGAAAGTCCAAGACTTCACGTTCGATGGCCTCCCGCCCAACAGACTCATAATGCGTGCCCACCCAGATGTACCATTCCCCTCGCCAAAACCAGCGAGTCCGTAGGCCGTCGATTCCGGTCTCCTGCACGAAGGACTTCGCCAGTTCATGCAGGTTTACGCTGCTCTCATTTGCTTTCGTCACGATGTGCGTCCCTGTCCACTTGTGCAATGAAATCCGATTTACTTCGCTGGTTCCCAATTTGAATCTTCCGTGACAACGCCCTCCGGGTTGATAGGTTCCGGCTCCGTTGCAGGCTGCGTATGCTGGTCAGAAGCGGCCTTCGACTCAAGATCCCGGCAGTCGTGTTCTTCTACCTTCTTCCCACCTCTCGCCTGCTCCAGCACCTCGTAAAACTCGCCACCGATGTCGAGTTGAGAGAGGTCGTCCGGCAAAGATGCGGCCAGACGTAAGATGGCATCACGATCTGCGGGAGTGCTCCAAAAACCATCCCACGTGGATTTGAATGCCTCCCATTCGTCGCCGGACGTTTCGTACCCTCGCTTGTCCACAAGGTCGATGATTTCCTGCCGCTTGGTTTGGCCCAGGTACTTCGCCACGTCTTCGAATCGTGCTTCCAAACGCATTGCTTCCGCTGCCCCATCACAGGCCCCCGTGAAAAAGTAATAGCAGTGCAGGCCCATCGCTTTGTCGAGATACGCATAGGCCAGGAATTCCAAGTCATCTTGATCTGGAATGAACCCAGCCCGGTTTCCCGTAACCAGTGCTTCCAGCCTATCCAAGCGTTCGCCGATAACGCCGCCGAGCAGTTCGGCTTCCATTCTGGCGAGCCGTTCGGCCCTTTCACGTTGAAGTTCCGGCACAATGAATCGTTCGTACTGTTCTTGGTCTTTTGGGTTCATGATTTACTCCTTTGTATTGTCCATGTTCTCTGGAACGACCAACGAGATTTAATTGCTCACAGCCGCCCTTGGCCCTATCGATCCAACAAAGACCTTCAGCCCATCAACCACGCAGACTGCCCCGACTTCTTCGACAAGCCGCATGAAATCGTCAACATCGACCCGTACTGGCTTAAAGGCGGGCAAAGCGTTTCCCACGGTCAGGCAGAACAGATCCGCACGCTCACGATCCTCGAAGACCAGCAAGCCAATTGCCTCTGGGGTTCCGTGTCGGGCGAACTTCACGCCATCGTGAAGCAGGTAATAGTGCTCTTGTGCTGGCAAGATGTCGGCCAGCGTGGATTTCTGTGAACTCATTTCATTTCCTTTCTGGGCCGGAATTGGCCCGTCTGGATCATGTTCGTTGAAACGTCCGTGGGGCTTTAACCGCAGCCGCACGATTGCGACCACGGACGCCCCGGAGTTTCAAGCAGACGATGCGATCTGCTGCTTCACAGCTTCCAGCAGTCCTGCCGTCTTCCACGTCATTTGGTTGTCGTCTTCCAACGGCACCACGATCTCAGCGGGGATTGGTTCACCGTCCTGCACCAGCCGACACAGGATGTCGAACGCTTCTGCCAGATGCGGCTGCGTATCACGGTCCCCGTCGCCACTCCGAGTCCGCAGGTGCCGCTTGTAGAGCAGGTCGGCAAACTCAAAGGCGTATTTCCGATCCTCTTCCGAATCACAGGGACGATCACCGTACATCCAGTGGTTGTGGATGATCTTTTCGATCTGGCCGTCTTTGATGTGGAACCTGAACTCTGGATCGTTGCAGATGTCGCCGTTCTCCTCGTTGGAATAGCCGACGAAAAGCAACTCCCCGCCACCGTTTTGTTGCCACTCGAACGAAAAGTCCATGTACGGCTCGTCCTTACCGGAGAAGCTGAAGTTCGTGCCTTCGTCCGATTCTTCTCCATGCTGCTTCAGCCATTTGATAATCTGGCTGATCGCTTCTGATTCGATTCTCATTTGCTCGTTCCTTCTGGTTGCTTGGTTGTTATTGAGCCACAATTGGCCCGCTTCACTCATGCTCGATGGAAAGTCCATCTGGCTTTAGCCGCCCGAAAACTTTCTTCCTAAAATCCTGCGATCTGGCTCCGGGCCTCCAGGATCGCTTGCAATAAAGCCAACCGTGCCAGGATGACCCAAAGGTCGTCCAGACGACGCAACACGCTCTACGGGCCTCTGGTGGCCTTTCCTTTTAATTCTCATGGTCCGGTGTCACCGCCACCGGCCAGTCTTCGTCCATTTCGTGTCGTGCTACGTCCTGCCACTCCAAACGAGGGTGGACGCCCTTTTCGGCGAACGCTTCCTTCATCACGGTGACGATCAGATCACAGTCCGGCTTCTTGGCAACAACGGCGTCATGGATCGTCGTCATGAACATGTCCGGCTTCAGGCGTTTCAGCCGTTCGCAAACCGTGTCGATTACGAATTTCCGCTCTGCCACCTGCATTTGTCTGGACAGCTTCTTGTAATCCTTGGTCTTGATGCTTCGGATGAAGGTTCCAATCTTGGGAAACTCCATTTGGAACAGACTCTTCGCCGTCGAATTGAAGCGGTTCTTGGCATAGAAGAACTTCACGATCTCGTGCTTTGCAGATTCCCGGAGAACTCCGAGTCTTCCGGCCATGTGCTCGTAGATCAGCCCTTCTTCACACAGTTGCAGGTATTTCCGGTCCTCGACGCCTTGCTCCATTGCGGCGAGGGCCAGAAACAAGGGTTGGCTGTTCTTAATATCCGTTTCTCCCAGTGTGTCTGGCTCGCCATCAACCCGAAGCAGGGCACGGAGCGGCTTGAACATGTTCGAGACGTTGCTGTGAAACCGCCCGGAGAAGCCATCAGCCGTCAGCCGGAGTTCCCCATCGAGAATCGTTTGCAGATGGGCAAGGTAATAACGCCGATTCGGATGCGTTATGAATCGAGCGTTGAACTCGTTCATGTCCACGGACAGTCGGTCCAATTGTTTCTTCAGGTGGATCATGATGGGACGGGACAAATGTCGCCGCTGGATGGCACGCAACCTCTTTGCCAACCCTGCGTGCTCAAACGTGCGAAGACGATGGGTTTGTTCCCGGTACGGCAGACGTGTCCAGTATCCGTATGACCGTTCGCCTGGCGTGTATCCCGGTGTCCTTTCCACCAGCCCCAGCCCATCACACCACTTCCAGACTGTGGGCCACTGGGGGATATTGGCCTTTAAGAAGTCGTACATCAGGTTGATGGGTGTTTCCCATGTCTCACGTCGTTCCAAATGTTTCCAGTACAAGACGCCCAAGAACCACCAAATCTGTTCCTTCACGGGGCAATTGTCTGGGAGCAAAAGACCTTCAGGGACATACGCCCTGACGCTATTAACTTTGCAAATGTCTGTTTTGAGTCTTGTGTCTGTAATGTCTTGAAGGGACTGGACTTCTGACTCTTCTGGAGTCATTAAGGAAGGCCCCCCGCCCCCTCCCTCCTGTTCTTGTTTAAGTAAAGCTGAAGTAACTGTGCTTTCTGGAAGTTCTGGTTTGTTCTGCTTTGTGGTCTGGTCTTCGGTGAAGACATCAACCCAATCATCAGCAATGATCAGAAGCTCCCCCTTATCCTCCAGAATTGGGACAACCAACTGCTTGTCGGTCTTGTGAAGCCTCGACATCTTCTTGACAACAATTGCTGGCGGAACAGCATCCTTGGGAACCTTCCTTCCCTGCTGTCGCCATGACGACCGTGACAACAGCCCAGCAGCTTCCGCTTTATCAAAATCGTGGAACACCGAAACATCCTGTCCTGCCAGAGTCGCCTGCATCATTAGTTCCTTTCAGACGATTATGAATTCTGCCGTTTCGAACGGAGCCGACCTCTTGGCGGGCTGCGTTTCCGGCAGTTGTTCTGGTTGCGGGCGATCCAAAACACCGAGTCGATGCCCCGCATTCAACAATCGGCAGACTTGATGAGCGTTGCGGTCTCCAGACACCCAAGCCACGGCACCCTTCTGTCCCACGACTTCATGGAGTCCATTCGGACAAGCCTTAATAATGAAGGGACCATCCAGCGGTGCTGGTTCGACCAGATCTGGCGGCGGTGGCATGACAGGGTTCCAGCCATTCATCATCAGGACTTCAACCGTTCGCTCCGCAATCCAGACATGTGCTTGCCCCCATGTCTGCGGTTTCAGGAATTTCACGTAGGAAGCGTCCATCGGATAACCTCTGGGGCTTCGGAGCCGAAGCTCAGTCAGCCATTTGCCGACATTCTTCTCGCTGACGCCGAAGACCCGGCCCAATTCAGCGAGAGTGAGGTGTTCGCTCTTGAATTTCATTGGGCCTCCTGTGCCGCCAGCATGGAGTCTGCGATGGTGACACCAAAATGGGCGGCAACACGGCGGACATCTGCGATGGAGTAGCAACGCTTGTCCAAGAACCGGAAGGCAGGCTCTTCCAGACGGCCTGTTGCGTGGGCGTAGCCAATCTTGTAGGCCGGGATGCCGAGCAGACGAGCCAGTTGTCCCGTTGAAAAAATTGTATTCATGGAATTCTCCTTTCCGGTATGTATGCTCGCCGCTTCGTTTCTTGTCGTGGTGACGAAGGAATTTCGTGGGACCAACGATTTCTGGGGCATGAATCATCTGTAACGAGTAGGCCGTCCTGTCGTTTGACGGCACACACGATGCCAGCAATGGTGTCATCTGCGTCCTTTTCTGGCCTATCAACGACCCTGAACACTCTGCTGTCTCAGCCACCACAAGGTTTCGTTGTGATCGCTACCGAGTAGCTCGATTCGGCTACGTCGGCGGACTCCGGTAGCCGATCCCTATTCACGAGGCAGGCATGGATCAATCGCAACTCACGCCCTACACGCCCGACCCCAACCGCAACACGTCGCCAGTGTGCTCTACGCCAGTGGGGGCGATACTTGATGCCGGTAGGTTCGCCAGTGGCGTTGGGGCCAGACGTGGCGTTGGCGAGTTTGACCCGCCAGAGCGGCAAGTCTTGCGGCTCGAATCGGTCGGGCACGGTGTATTTGACACACGATGTCTTTTTCTGTTGTTTGTCGTGTTGGGTCGGTTTCTGAATTGTGAACCCTCCAGCCATGACCATGAGCAGGAAGTTCAGTGTCGCCCGAAATCTGTGGTCAACGGCCTCAACGGGGTATATTGCTTCCCTTCGGTCGTCAATCGGCACGTGTGAATACATCGTTGTTTCAGATAGGTAACTCTCAATAGTTCGATCAACCTGAAACATCCCGCACGTATCTACCTTGATGCCGCCGATACAGACGAGGCAATGCACGCCTGTTTCATCAGCCCGCACAATATGGTATTCGCTGTTGTTCTTTACGATGCACGTGGGGAACGGTTGGGCGTAGTCTCTGACAGCGAGCGGTATTTCAACTTTGTTGAGAAGCGGGACCAGTACGCTCGGCATCTCGAATTGCTTGGGGCCATCATTCAAGGCCATTGCCAACGCCAACACAACGTCAGGATGGATGGCCTTGATTTCGGGGCGGCGTGAGAGTTCTAAATCGTTCCAGTGGTAAGAACGGAAATACAGCCCTTCGTGATCACGACTGCCTATCTCAGTTATTCCACCCTGGCCCAAGCGGCGTAGGGCGGGAATTACCCGTTCGTCAACGAACGGTGGGAACCATCCCATGATTGATTTCCTTTCTTCTCGAATTCAGTCTTGAGATTCTCCGCCGATTTCGCGTCGGGACTCGCAATCCACATTGTTTGACCCGTGGTCGGCGGTTCGGGAGTTTGGGGGCGGATGTATGCTATCTCGCCTGCTGCAATCTTCGGCGGCAAGGTCTGCATGTATCTTTCAACCGCCTCGATGGGGGCGGTCAAAATCAATCGTTGGGCGGCGAGTTGTGCTTCACGTTTCCGGTACCCGATAAGTTGCTCAGGGGTTGGGATGACTCGGAGCGTGTCGGGCAGCGGTAATGCGGACGCCGCACACGATGCCCCATTGATTGCGAGCCAATGCCATAGTTCATTTGTTTTTTCAGTCATGTTGTTTCCGAGTGTGCAACGGCGGTGATTGTTCTCTGAAAGACATTGGGCGAATTCGCAATTCGGAAGACGAATTCAAAATGCTTTTTTGGGGAGGGGTTCAGTGCAACCCGCATGGGACTCAAGGCAAGGGGGGTGGTCGGCGACCACACTGCTCCTGTTCCAAGTGCCGGGCTTACTGCCCCTTGTCCTGCTGCCCTGTAATGTCTTCCGGTTTCTCTGTCTCGCTGAGCACGTCAAACCGATAACGAGTGTGAGGATTCTGGCCTGGTTCCCAACGGCGGAAGCCACCCTCAAGCCGCAGGCGATAGACGGTCGTGTCCGTCTGGGCGTCAAACGTGACCTGGAGGTGCTGCGTCAGAATGACGCCGATGTTCCGCTCACGGCCCTTCGGCGTGTCTCGTTCGTTCGGTGAGAACAGTGTCTTGGACAGTCCCAGCGTGACGGCAAGGTTGGCCCATGCGTCGGGCCGAAGAGCCTCGCCAGGCTGAGCGGCCCCCAGGATCGCCAAAGCTCCTCGCACGGGATCATCGGCGGATTTTCGGGAGCCGTAATTGGCAAGAAAGTCCGTGAAGCCATTCACCTTCAGGATGCCGCCGATGGTCTTCGCCCAATTTGACATCGGGTGACGCACGGAGTTGTCCAATGGCGACCCCGCCGCCTTCCATTTCTCGATCATGCCTCGGAACTCGGCTTCGATTTGACGCCCGAACTTTGGCAGGAACTCCAGTTTGGGATTGCCGATGACGGTCTCTTTCTCATGAACGTCGCTGGTCGGAGCAAGATGGATGGGCAACGACCGGTTCATCAGGTCAATGCTCAACATGCCTTCGTTGGAGTTCAACGTGACGACGAATCGGTTGGACAATCGAAGTGGCTCACCAGCCGTTGGGGAGGCGAGCGTCACTTCAGCGTTGGTCAGAAAGCTCTCCAAGAATGCAGAGCGGATGCACTTTGCCCGTCCGCCTGAACTGTCCAGCCGCACGTTGTCGAAGACGACGACCCCGATGTCGGCTTCAGACTGCAATTGCCGTTGGAACTGGCTCTGCATTGGCCAGTCAAGGGATTCATACAAGATGTCGGCCTTGGGGATGCTGCCTCGAAGACATTCCGTAAGAGTGCCTTTGCCGGAATGGCTTCGAGTGGAAGTGATGAGGACCAACGGCTTCTCGCCCGGCCAATGCCGTCGCAGGGGGACTGTCAATCCGGCTGCTACAAAATTTGTGCGATCCGCATTCGTGGAGAATGGCATGACCTCCAGAAATCGTTCCAGCGTCTTCAGAGACGGAGAAGATGTCTGGGCGTCACCGACGTAGAGAACTCGATTGCCACGACCGCCGTCGTTGAAGCCAGGCTTCACGAGCGAGAAGTCGTCCAAGAAGAAGGGCGTCTTCGTAACCTCATCCACTGGGATGAACTGCCCCAGAAACTCCTCCGAAAACAACATGGCGTTGAGATGGGCGGAAGTCGGCAGTTCGCTGACAAGGTTGCCTTCCTTTTCGACTCGCATTCGGACTCGATCAACGATCACTGGGGCAAGCTGCGTTCCCTTGGTGATCAGGCGAGCCTTTCCAGTCGCCAGCACTTGAATGAGTCCGTGACCGTCTTCCTTGTTCCGATAGAGATCACCGCTCTCTGCCAACCGCTGACCGAGCAGGCGGTAGTTTCGGGCGGCACCATCCTCGACTTTCCAGATGAAGCGTCCTGAAGTTGGACCGTCCTGTTCATCTCCATCTCCTCCTTCGTCTTCTTCGTCGCCTTCTTCGACCAGGCTGACAATTCCAAGAAGCGGGGCATGACCGTTCAGACGATTGAAGCCCCGCTGCACTTCTGGATGATTCGAGTCGGAGGGCAGATAAATGCCCCCCGGCACCGGGTCAGATGGTTCCGTATCCGGGAATGAAACACGCTGATCGGACATGACGACTCCTTGAGGAGATCCCAAAAACTTTCGGAGCAGCAGGGTGCTTGCTCCCCAAAAGAGATTGGGCGAATTCGGAGTTCGTCCGACGAATTCGGAGGTCTGGCCGCTCAGCATCCAGTGTGCGGGGCGTGCATTTGCTCTCCCTAGAGAAAAGGGATAACACCCCTTCAACCCCTAACGGCAGCCTGCTGCGGCTCTGATTCGTGCTCTTGGCACTGCTGAAGAATCTGAGAGACACAGAGGTCTTGCCCTGGCTAGATCCCAAACACCTTTCGGAGCAGCGACGTGCTTGCTCCACCAAAAGGCATTGGGCGAATTGGGAATTCGTTTGACGAATTCCCAATTCGCCCACTCAAGGTTGAGGGCGGAATTAAGCAGAGGTGGAGAGATTCATGCAGCCATAACGAGGCGGGAAATGTGGGCGTCCCACTCGGCGACGGAGGCGAGAAAAAGTTCAACTGGGGTTCTGAACTCTCGATTATCTACCCCACAAGGACTTGCGGCGAAAATCGCGAGTCCTTTTCTGTTTTCCCAATGCCGAACTGACGCGTTTCTCACACGGTAGGGCCTTTGCATTCGACTTGCATCGCTGCTCTGAATCGGACCGCGTGCGTACGAATGGCGAAGCTGTTTCGTCTAATCGAGAACGCACCGATGCCTACAATCCTCCACGGCCCGCAGTCGAACCAATACCACTTTTGCCGGTCGAGAGTTCAAGCGTTCTCAAGACCGATCAAAAATCAGAAGCGACGGCATCGCTCTCGCATGTGATGGAAACGGTCTCGTTGTTGTCGTGGAGGAGCCGGCGAAAGGCTTTACTGGCGTCGAGCAACAGCAAAATCGGTCTGCTTGCCGATTTACCCGCCGCTTGCCGACTTATTGGTGGACGAACGACGGATCATTGGGCGTGCAGAAAACGTGTGGCCGCTGTTGACGCACAGCAATGCCCTTCACCACTCGCAATGCTTGCAGACAAATTGAGGCGTTAGGATTGCCACGTGATTTGGCATGTCAAATGATTCCAGCGAATTCAATGTATGCATCTGGATTAGCGAAGAAGGTGTCGCAGTTCTCCTGTGACTTGAAAAGATACAACCTGTTTTTGAACCAGGCGGCAAAGTCCAGAGATCCTTCTACGGCGTCATCTTCACGACTGAGGACGACGACGTCGGCACCAAATGCGACGGGGGCGAACAGAATTGGATCCTTGTCGAATTTTCCTTTTGCCGTAGCATCGGCAAAGTGAAACTGCTGTCCTCGAAACGTAGAGTGGAATTCTGGCAGGGCATCAACCAATGCGCGATGATCTCGTAGATTAACTGGGCAGAAGCCCTTCAGTCCCTTCAGGTTTCGGCGTAAATAAATACGCTTCATCTTTTCGCGAACCACTTCGTTGTCGATTTCGTCGAAGCTGGGAATTTCTGGTTCCCCGGAAGGTTCCGTCAGCTCTATCGGAGCATTGTCTTCAGGGAGAGTCGGATCTGCATTTCCCTCGTCCGAAAAAGTGAGCGCCGAATTGTCAACCGGAACGAGTTCAGTGGGGATGTCTGAGACTTCCATCGGCTGTGAACTGTCGTCTGGGGAAGGGGGTACCGTGAGTGGTGCCTTTCCCGCAATTGAAGTGGTTCGCGGTTAACCATCGAGCATGGGAAGGCTTGAATCCGTGAATATGGGCGTCGGGCGTGGTCGAGGCTTGGGATTTCGCTGAACTGGCGGCATTGAGGCAATGGGCCCCGGAGGCATTGGGGGCAATGCGGAGCGAAATTCAGGTTGGTTCTGCGGGGCTGGATGACTGGTTCCAGGGACCAGGCGTTTCAAAAATGAAACCGCTCGATTCGATGACTCAACCAGTGGCGCAGGAGCAGGAAACGGCCGAGGCATCAGAAGCTGAGAACGAGCAGCAGCCTGATTCTTGACTGCGGCATGAACTTCCGATGTTGCCACAAGAGTACTGGCGGCGATTCCAGTCAAAAGCGCCTTTCGCCATTTTCGCGTCAATTGCATCGGAGTCATTTGCGACGACCCGGGGGCAATGAAGACCTTTAGCACAGCGTTCGCCTTCGCCGCATTTCTTCGGTGCCGATTACCGGATAGTGACCAATCTCCTGGAACACCATCGGCCGGAAACGGAAGCCTTGCTGTTCCTGACTCAGGATGCCACCGCCGGAAATGCAGCAGCATGGGCGGCCGATCCTGAATTACGACTGTTTGTTTAGAACGATGACCAGTTGTCGCAGAGAATTTGCCCGCCGCACGCACAGTTGGTGTGGTCATCATGAGTGGCGCGCTTGAAATCGGCTGGCACATCTGATTTCATTCCGCGCTGTGAAAGTCGGAGAGTCCGTCGAGGAGGGGAGTCAGGCTGCCCTCCTTAGGGTGAATCCAAATCTGTCTTCAGGAATCAGTTCTCATGCCAAAAAAGAAGTCTGTCAGCAAAAAGTCACCGAAGAAATCAGCGGCTGGGGAACGGATCGTCTTACGAACCGGAGAAGCACTCGTCGAAGCGGCCCCCGCGTATTCGGCCGCTGAACCGGAAGTTGTGATCGGTGAGCTCGATGGACCTGTCGGATTTGCAATTGCCAACCTGATCGGGGATCAGACTCGCGGACATTCCCGTGTGTTTGCGATCCTGAACTGCGATGTTCAGGTTCGGCCAGTGACTCTGATGGTCAGCAAAGTGACCGTCAACAGTACGAAGTACACGAACATCCTGATGGGATCCGTTCAGGCCGGGATTGCCAATGGAGTTCTGGATGCCGTGCGTGCCGGGGACATCCCCAAAGAAAAGGCGAACGATCTGGGAATCATCGTCTCCGTGTGGCTCGATCCGAGCGTTACGGAAGTTGAAGTCGATCACAATATCCTGTTCGAAACCAATCGCCAGGCAACGGCTAAAGCCATTCACAAGGCGATGCACAACGAACCCGGAATCGATTGGTTGCTGAAGAACCAGGCAAACGTGACTCACTATTTCCATCAACTGGGGGTTGAGAAGAAACTGTAGTTTCCCCCATTGGATTGGGTTTCCGCATGTAATTTCATCATTACTCGATCGGGACCGTGCCTCACCACGATAACGAGAGTTTGATCTTTGTCGCGAGACCCGCCAACCGTTCTGCGTCTGCCAACAAAAGTGGAACGGTTGGCGTTTCGGTGGGCTCTGCGACCGGAACCATCTCGGGAGTCTTCCATTTCTCCAGCAGTGAGTCCGCCGCACCAAATCTTTCAGGACTGATGGCGGTAACACTGTATTCCACGACGTTGGCCACCCAGACGGCCTTGCGTTTTCTGGGCGGCATTTCAACTCCTGCCAAACCAGAGCATAGCGCCCCGTACAGGAACGCCATGGCATCGCTAAGTTCACTGCGTTTGCTGCGGCTAACTAGCGGTTTCCGTCCTGGTGCGGCCGGGACTGACCAGGCGATATTGGAGTGAGGGTTTCCGTCGGAATCGAGATCCATACTGACGTGGACCAGCCCAATCAGCTCCTGACTGGCGGCCAATGCCGCGATCGTACCGAGATCGCCGCCTGGCCGACTATTTCGAATGATGACATTCCCGATTCCTCCCGCTTTGGCCTTTTCGACCGCCATCAACATCGCGCGGGATGCGGCGACGTGCCCCATTCCGGTACTGCCATCCAGAACGGCAACGGCTGGTGCATCTGTCACCGTAATCAGACGGGCACGCGGATCGATATCACCCTGATCCATGGCATCAAGAAAACCAGGTAGCGAACCAACCCCGTCCCGGGAACGGCCACTCTGATCCGCTTCGATCATTCGATGGACAACGATTTCAGCCTCGGCCGCAAACATTCCTTTACGCTGAAGCAGCTTGGTGGCCACCAGTTCCAAGGCCGCTCGTTCCACACAGACATACGACGCGGAATCAGACATTGCAAAATCCATCAGTGAATCTCATTACCTTGAAGACGAGAACCGTCAATTTGAATCGGGCAGTTTTTGAAACGTGTACCTTTGTTTCGGTTGATCCGACCATCACGATAACGATCTTCAAAGGAATTCGTCACGGCTGTCAATTCCTGAATAGTCGTCCTACCCCACATGATCGGCCATCGTGATGCAATGACTCCTGCGGTATATCACACAAATGATCTGTCAGGAATACTCAGGCAAACCGCAGGTTACATTTCATTCGAGTTTGACGCCGGACCACTCATGGCTCCTACCAATCGTGCGACAAAGGCCGCCAGATACAACTGACCCGTCAGGATTTCGATCAATGCCAGCGTGCGAGTGACAGGGCACGCAGGGACGATGTCACCATATCCAACCGTCGTCAACGTGATAAAGCTGAAATAGAACAACTCAGCCATGTGCTCACCAATATTGGTGACTCGTTCCACACCGAGCGGTTGTCCATTGATGGAAATGGCCGATGGATCGACGAAGATCACGACGAGATAGCCGAAGGTGAAGACGTACCCGATCAGCAGATATCCGCAGATCGCTCCGATCACGGTGTGCGAAGTCACTCGCTGGTGTGCGATGACCCGGACCAGTACAGCCACAGTCAGAATGGTGAAGTACATTCCTCCAGCGACATGAGAGGCGACAATCAGTAACGGGTATTGGTCGCCGATGCATTGAGCGACAATTCGTAAGGGAAAGCAAATCACAACACCAATGATTGCCATGAACCGCATCGATTTGTTGTGACGAACAGCATAGAGGCCAGCTAACTGCGCTGCGGCTGCGATGAGTCCTGCCACCAGCGGAAACGGCTGAGCAATCGGGGTGACGAGAAGAGTCGCAATCAAGGCCAACAGCAATGGCAGGAACGAATCCGTGGCGTAATGTTGGCTGGTCGCTGTTCCAGGTAACGTCGTCAAATTCAAGATCCAAAGATGTGATTTTTTCTGGCCAGGGAAGCAACACGCTGCGGAACGTATCTTAGCAATCTCCGCTCAAAATTCCCTGCCTGCATCGCAGGCCTGTCAAAGGATGCTGTGGATCACATCGCCGTGAACATCCGTCAGACGACGCTGAATGCCATTATGGTAGAAGCTCAGCTTTTCGTGGTTCAAACCCAGCAGATGCAGTGCCGTTGCGTGCAGGTCGTAACTGTAGCAGGGGTCTTCAGCGGCTTTGAAACCGACATCATCGCTGGTTCCATGGCTGGTTCCGCCACGAATTCCGCCTCCCGCCATCCAGGCGGTGAAGACCCCCGGATTGTGGTCACGGCCCTTTTGTGCCCCCTGCATAAATGGTTGGCGGCCGAACTCGGACGTGCAGATGACCAACGTCGATTCCAGCAGGCCCCGTTGTTTCAAGTCTGACAGCAGTGCGCTGGCTCCGGTATCCAGTATTCGCCCCCAATAACCGTGGTCACGAACGATATCTTCGTGACTGTCCCAGTTCGGACGGATCTTCTTAGAGGAGGTGTTCTCCGCACCGCAGAAGATCTGGACGAATCGGACTTCCCTTTCGACGAGTCGCCGCGCCAGCAGGCATTGGCGACCGAACGGCCCGACGTCGACATCGTCCAGTTCGTAGGGCTTCAGTGTCGTAGCGGATTCTCTGGTCAGATCCACCGCTTCTGGAGCACTTAACTGCAATCGCGCCGCCAGTTCATAGGCGGCAATCCGGGCATCCAGCAGCGAATCACCACGAGATTCCAGGTGAACCCGATTCAGCACTTGCAGAAACTGGCGGCTGTCACGCTCAGTTTCTGCCGATACGGCGCGGTCTGCAGGTGGAAACAGGTCAGCGATCGGAGGACGTTGGACCGAAGTTTCGATAACGGTCCCCTGGTGAACGGCGGGCAAAAAACCTGCCCCCCAGTTGGCCAGGCCGCCAGGAGGAAGCCCACGCGTATCCGGCAAAACGACGAACGCTGGGAGGTTGCTGCTGACGCTTCCAAGACCGTATGTCACCCACGCCCCCATACAGGGAAAACCGGGACGGATGAATCCGCTGTTGGCCATGAACATCGCCGGTCCGTGCAACGCGGATTTGCTCTGCATGGAATAGATGAAGGCCATGTCATCGACATGACAAGCCAGCTTCGGGAACAAATCACTGATCCACCGACCACATTCCCCGTGCTGACGAAACGTCCAGAAGCTCCGGGAAAAGTTCCCTGCGATCCCGGCAAATGTCTGCTTGCCGAGTTCGGGGTCGAAAGGCTTTCCATGCTGGCGATCGAGTTCCGGCTTGTAGTCCCACGTATCCACATGGCTCAGACCACCAGGGCAAAAGATCTGAATGACATTGGTCGCGGTGGCTGGAAAATGCCCGGACCTGGGAGACAACGGATGGCTACGTGCGGAATCCGCTCCGAGCAAACAATCATCATTGAGAAGTGAAGCCAGCGCAACACCACCAAACCCCGCTCCTGCCAAATTCACGAATTCGCGGCGAGAGAAATCACGGCGACGATGGAGTGGAACTTTCATGCAATCCCTTGTGCCAAAAACGATCAACGCGATTTTATAGCATTGGGAAGTGAAATGCGAATAACGGCTGGCAACGGTAATGCTGGTCATTCGTACTGCAAGCCGTTTGACCTCAACGCTCACTACACCTACGATACGTTGCTGATTACTCAACTTTTCGGAAATTCCACGTGAACGATTCGATGTCTGAATCCGATGATTGCGTCCACAGTTCCACTCCGCTGGTACCACCGGTCCCTTTGAAGCCAGTGGACTTGCCCCGGATCGAACGGGCCGTGCGCGAGATCCTGGCTGCGGTGGGTGAAGACCCCGATCGCGAAGGACTGCTCGACACACCTTCGCGAGTTGCCCGGATGTATGCGGAATTATTCTCGGGACTGCGATCTGACCCCGGTCGCCATCTGCATCGCGTCTTTCCTGAGCAATACGACGAGCTGGTTCTCGTAAAGGACATCACCTTTAACAGCATGTGTGAGCATCACCTGCTGCCATTCATCGGTACGGCACACATTGGCTATCTGCCGCGAGGCAAAGTCGTGGGACTTTCCAAGCTGGCCCGTGTCGTGGAAGAAGTATCGCATCGTCCTCAAGTCCAGGAACGGATGACACATCAGATCGCAGATCTGCTGCAGCAGGAGTTGGATCCCAAAGGGGTCATCGTCGTGATCGAAGCCGCTCATTCCTGCATGACGATCCGCGGGGTGCGTAAGCCAGGTAGCGTGACAATCACCAGTGCTGTCCGAGGTCTGTTCAAGACGAATCACTCCAGCCGTGCCGAAGTGATGGCATTCATCCAGGGCCGCAAATAGCGATTTTCCCCGGCAGGCGTCAAGCGCCGCGCCCGTAAGGAAGCGAAAGATTCACCCACCACGCACATTGCCACTCGTGGAAGTACGACCGAAGTCACTTCCATTGTCCTTGGCCAAAGCTACTGACGCGGCTGACGCTTCGTAAGAATTCGGTGCGAGCCAAGTAGTTCTCCCTCGCACACAAGCTCCAAGGCGAAGACCCCTTCGTGTGGGACTGGCAGTACTGGCAACGGGACAGTCAACTGCACGGTTTCGAGCGGGTTCCGACACTCCACCTGAAATTCGAACTTGAACATCACGGTGTTGTCATTCAGGTCAACATACCGCAATTCAAACGACCTTTGGCCATGAACCTCCGTCAGACTGACATAGGCCGACGGTGAACCCGCGCGGATTAACCGATTGAGCGGCATCTGTTGTTGGGAATTCGCATCGCCTGCAGCGCCGTTGCCAGCTCCATTTCCAGAACCTCCACCGCTTCCTGCTCCGGAATCTTTAGCTGGAGCGTTGGCTTGCGGAGACGGTTCGTCGTTTCCCGGTAGAAAAAAAATTGTGCCGAAGATCCCGCAAATCACAAACTTACCCGTCGCCTGATCCTGATAAATATGATCAGCGACGAGTAACGCTTGCAGTACCGGTACGGCCATAAAAACTTCCACAATGTGAATGACGAGATTTCGACGGAATAGACGGAAAGATACCAGAAATCAGCCGGCAATGTCGTGCGTTTCGCTGACGATTCGACGATCGCGATTGATCCTTTTTCAGATTATCAGCTCAGCCGGGTTGCAATTCTCGCGGGAATGGTCAAATTCTTGCAACTCGTACTTGTCACTGCGAATCAAGGAGTTCCCAATTGAATCTGAAAGATTATATTCGAAACGTCCCCGACTTCCCCAAGCCCGGGATTTTGTTTCGCGACATTACGCCGCTGTTGTCGGCACCTCAGGCGTTTCGTCATACAATTCGGCAATTTGCCGAACATTTCTGCGATGCCAAGCCTACGGCGATACTGGCCGCCGAATCACGCGGGTTCATTTTCGGTGCGCCGCTCGCTCTGGAACTGGGGATCTCGTTTGTTCCCATCCGGAAGCCGGGGAAACTCCCCTTTGAAACCCGTCGCTTTGAATACGATCTCGAATACGGCAGCGATTCGCTGGAAATGCACGTTGATGCTTTGCCGGAAGGAAGTCGTGTCTTGCTGCTCGATGACCTGCTGGCAACAGGGGGAACGATCGAAGCCTGCAAGAAACTCGCCGAACAAAGCGGTGCTGACGTTGTTGGATGTGGATTCCTGGTGGAACTGACATTCCTTAATGGACGCGATCGATTGAAGAATTGTGATATCTTCAGCCTGATTCAATATGATGGTGAAGACTGAGCAGGCGGTACCGGATGAGTATTTCCACCCCCATGGCAACAGATCAACGTCGCTATCGAATCCTGTTCGCTGTCGCACAGGGATTGGCGCTGTTGCTGGGGGGCTTCACCTTGTTGAACATCGCAGGTGAACTGAGAAACCCAGGATTTGATGCCAATCTCTGGTGGATTGATTTGAGGTTCGCGAATCGAAACTTAAACCGTGTACTGCTGATTTCCATTGCCATCGGGCTGATGGGATTTGCGATGCGGCCTCAATTTGCTCCGTGCCGAGGCTGGTTCCTGAGCTCACTTCTGGCGGTTTTGATTGTCATTGCGGCGATGAACGCGTGGGTGTTTCGCAAGCTCGTGTCATCGGGAGTGATCCAGTCGAGTTTCGGTGTTCCCCTGTCAGCCATCGTCGTAATAACGCTGATACTGATTGTCTGGGGCTGCCATTCGTCGACCCGGTTTTCCACTCGCACCTGGCAGGATCGCGGATACTACTTGCTGACGGTTGCGATCGGCCTGTTGTTGTTTCCGCTGGCACAAATGTACTGCTTCGGGAAGACCGATTATCGACGCCCGGCCGATCTGATCGTCGTGTTTGGCTGCAAGGTCTTTTCGGATGGGGTACCATCCATGGCGCTCTCTGATCGCGTCAAAACGGGCGTCGAGCTATATCACGCAGGACTAGCTCCTCGGCTGGTCTTTTCGGGTGGCCCGGGGACCGGCGAAATCGACGAAACAGCGGCGATGCGGAATCTGGCCATGGAACTGGGAGTGCCGGATGAAGCCATCATTCGTGATCCCGAGGGGCTCAATACCCAGGCCACTGTCCATAATCTTGTCGCCGCCAACAGTGATGCTACACGCCCTCGGGTTCTTGCGGTCAGCAATTTCTATCACCTGCCTCGCATCAAACTCTGCTTCCGCAGGGCCGGATGGGAAGTTTGGACCGTACCAGCCAGAGAATCACGGCGGCTGTACTATCAGGAACGATTCCTGCTGCGCGAAGTTGCGGCCCTGTGGTGGTACTATCTCAATCCCAGTTAAGTCGGCTCATGTCGTTCAGTTCACCAACTGCTGCAATGTGAACAAGTTGTTAACTGTCTCAAATTTCCGACAATGGCTGTAAGAATCACTTCGAACGTAAGGCAATCGGCATGAGTAATCCCAACGATCCTTCAGCGGTAGCAGAAGCGACGCCATTGACATTGCGAGACCTGCAGTCACTGATCCGGCAGATGTACGGTGCCAAAGACGAAGCCCGTGGAGTTGAAGGAACGTTCATGTGGCTGATGGAAGAGGTCGGGGAATTATCTGCCGCTCTGCGCGAAGGTGATCACGAAGCACTGACCTTGGAATTTGCGGATGTGCTCGCCTGGCTGGCGACAATCGCCAACGTTGCGGGAGTGGATCTGGAGGCCGCGATTCGAAAGAAATACGGTTCGGGATGCCCAGGCTGTGGTCAGTTTCTTTGCCGCTGCGACATCAGTGCCAAGCCGTGAGTATTGGAGCAGTTAGCTTTCAGCCATCAGCGATTTTGATTTTCCGATCTGCTCTGAACCAAACGACGCGCGATCGGCGTGGGTCTCCCGACCCCGCCGAAACGGTGGACCGCAGGTCTCCTCTTCATTGCTGTCGCTGATTCACTGACTTTCATCGTGAGAGTCAGATTAGAGTCTCAGGCGGCAGAGTTGCTGCACCTTGGTCGTCTCAGCTATCGTGTTGCGATGTCTCATACCGCACTACGGTGATCTGGCAAGGGGAAAATTTATGGACGGTGTTCGCAAGTTACCAAATATCATGTTCCCCGTGGCGGCAACCGTTTTTGCGTTATTGGGTCTGGCGCTCTGCCTGATGACAATGAGCCTGGATTCCCCAGTCGCGTGGTGTATGATTTGGATGGCCGTCCTATTTATTGGATCCGCAATGCTGCACTGGGTGAACTACTTGCGACAATACATCGACTATCGGCTTGAAAAAGCGATGCAGGAGGTTGTGTTGCAGTTGAAAGCGGACCCAAACAGCCAAGGTGGGTAGTGACCGGCACGTGTGTTGGTCTCTCCCGGTTAAAGGTGTGAATCGCATTTTCAATGCTCGCGACCAGCAAGCATATGGGGATTGACTGGCGGTGTTGAGCTTCAGAAAATCGTCGCCAGAGTACGCCTCGCGAACGAGGTGGAAATCCGTTTCACGGTCTTCCCACCAGTGGCGTCGACAGGGCATGCACGCCACTTCGATCACGCGGCCACGCGAGTAGATGCTGGTCGTACCAGCGGCCGAAAACGTGGCAGAACGCGAAACGGGCGGTTGCTGTCGGTTCCGTTCATGGAGTTGGTGGCGCAGATCCTCGATCCAAAGCGTTTCCCAGCGATGAAACCGATAACGCGATTCGTGCCGCGGTTGGAATGTCCAGAAACGTTTCAAACCGGTTTTGAAGTTGTTTTTGTCAGATGGCTTGGTTTAATCATGCGAAGGTGAGGAGCAACACTTGGCCAGAATCTCCCCGATTCCAAAAACTACTGGTTGACGTGCATGAAAATCGCCGAGACAATGTGAAGACGTTGGTGCAATCACTGTTTTCCCACTCATCCGGCGAATTTTGCCGAAGGCTGCCGCCATGCGACGACTTATCCTCACTTGCGGACTTCTCGCTGTCGTGGGTGTCCTGCCGACTGTCGCCAGCGCTCAGTTGAATAACAATCGCGTCGGGTCAGGTTCGACGGGGGGATCGTCCGGTTTTGGTGGATCCAGCGGTTTCGGTGGGACGTCAGGCTCGTCCGGTTTCGGGAACTCAGGATTTGGCGGGGCTGGTGGTTTCACCGGTGGCCTTGGTTCTGGAGGACTCGGCGGAGGTGGCTTGGGGGGAGGAATGGGTGGCGCTACCGCTGGCGGCCTCGGTTCGATGGGAATGGGCGGCCAGGGAATGGGCGGAATGGGGCAGAATCAGGGTGGTGGATTCATCGGCGGCAATAACGGCAACCAGGGTTTGATTGGGCGTAACGGCCAGAATCAAAACGGAGTTGGCGGAATGAACGGAATGATGAACCAATTCGGTGGTGGAAACATGAATCGCGGTCAACGCGGTAACATGAACATGAATAGCATGAACAGCATGTTTGGGAACAACGGGAACTCCGGAGCCAATTCCGCTCCACCGATTCGTCCCCGCCAGAAAGTTGCCTTCGATTATCCGGTTCCCAAGTCGGAAGCACTCCAGACAAATCTCCAGGGGCAGTTGACTCAGGTGGCGAAGCGAAATCCCAAGCTCTCCAACATTCTGGTCAGTTCGGGTGATGCTGGCGAAGTCATTCTGCGCGGTGCTGTTAAAACGGAAGCCGACGCAAAACTGGCCGAACATCTGGTCCGATTCGAACCGGGAGTCCGTTCGGTACGAAACGAATTGACTTTCACGGCGGCACCAGAAACTCCGTGAGTTCGTCATCTAGCTCCGTCGAGCACTGCCGTTCTCTTTCCCCCGCCGGATCTCCATCGCGACAGCCGCGTTGAGGTAGTGATGTTGACCGTTAAATTGTTCGCAAAAGCGCGTGATCTTGTGGGGAGCCCGGCTGTTCAACTGGCGTGGTCGGATGGTCAAGTCGTGGCCCACCTCAAGCAAATCCTTGGCGAACAGTATCCGGCCCTCGTTCCACTCATTCCCCGCTTGTTCGTTGCCGTCAACAATGACTATGCCGCCGATTCAACCACGATCTCGCAGGCGGATGAGGTTGCGTGCTTCCCGCCGGTCAGTGGTGGATGAGTCTGGTGAATGACCGATCCTGGATGTGCAAATGATTTCGCTGACACATGAACCGATCAATTACCAGGCCCTGACGGAGTCGGTACGCTCACCGAATTCTGGGGCCGTTGTCCTGTTTCTGGGGACAGTTCGCGAATTGACCGGCGGTCGGCGTACAGTGGCGCTGGACTATGAAGGATATCCCGCAATGGCTGAAGCCAAACTCGCGGAACTCGAAGCAGAGGCCTGCCTGCGTTGGCCGATCGACCGTGTCGGCATCATCCATCGGTTGGGACATCTGGAACTTGGCGACATCAGTGTCGCCGTTGCCGTCAGTTGCCCTCACAGGGAGCAGGCCTTTGAAGCTGGCAAGTTTCTGATCGATGAACTGAAAGTTCGGGTTCCGATCTGGAAAAAAGAAAACTGGGACGATGGTTCGACCGAATGGGTCCACCCCGGCGGCGAAATGTCGAAGCCCGAGTGAGCATTCGGTCGCTCCACAGCGTAGAATCACTAGCGGAAGGTTGGTCCGGCCGGAATCGGTTGGGCCGCAGGATGTCAGTGAATGCATCCGCTCCAATTTGAAAGCTTCCAGTTGTTCCTGATTGGAAACGAACTGGCGAGATCAACGTCGAAATCTTACGGAGTTGCCTTGATTGGCAAACGAGTATGTCTGAATTACTTCCCCTGATTGATACTTTCGGCCGGATGCACAATAACCTGCGGATCAGTGTTACGGACCGTTGTAACATCCGCTGTTTCTACTGCATGCCCGCCGAAAACGTCGAGTTCATGGAAAAGTCGGAACTGCTGACGTTTGAAGAAATCGAACGCTTCGTTCGCGTCGCTGTTCCACTCGGCATCAATAAGCTTCGTCTGACGGGTGGCGAACCACTGGTTCGCCGCGAACTTCACAAGCTCGTTGAAAAGCTCGCAGCGATTCCGGGGATTCAGGACATTGGCTTGACGACCAACGGGATCATGCTGGCCGAGCAGGCAGCTGATCTCTATGCCGCGGGACTCCGGCGAATCAATGTCAGCCTGGATGCGCTATCGCCCGAGAAGTTCAAGCAGTTCACGCGGCGCGATGGATTCGAAAAGGTCCTGGAAGGAATCAAAGCCGCGCAACGCGTCGGATTTGATCCCGTCAAAGTTAATGCAGTTTCCGTTCGAGGGATGACAGAAGAAGAAGTCGTTCCGTTTGGACATTTCGCTCGTGAAACAGGTGCTGATGTCAGGTTCATCGAATACATGCCGCTGGATGCAGACAATGCCTGGGAACGTGGCAAGGTCTTGTTTGCTCACGAGATCATCGAACAACTTTCGTCTGAAATCATGCCGCTGATTCCCGAGGGCCAGCCGGACAAGAATGCACCAGCTACCGATTTCGTGTTTGAAGATGGTGTTGGACGGATTGGATTCATCGCGTCCATCAGTCAGCCTTTCTGCATGAGTTGCAATCGAATTCGCATTACGGCTGACGGTAAACTGAGAAACTGCCTGTTTAGTCTCGATGAGACGGATCTTCGCCCCCTACTCCGCGACGGTGGCAGCGACGCTGCGATTGCCGAAGCGATTCGCGCCAGTGTCGCGGCGAAGAAGGAAGGCCACGAAATCAATACCGCTCGATTCATCCAACCCGACCGCCCTATGTATTCCATTGGTGGATGAAATGCGTCATCGTACCGATGGCGGATGTGCAGTTTCACGAGCAGTGATCAACAACCTGCAATCCTTCAAAGGAGGCGATGATGGATGGGCGTCATACGTTTGTCGTGGGCTTGGGAACGCTGGCAATGATCAATGCCGGACTTGCTCAATCGAAAAATCGAAGTGGGCTGGTCTGGTTCCTGATTTCCTTGGTGGCAGGGCCGATCGCGACCTTTCTGCTGGTCACGGTTTTTTCGGACAGATTGCGGCAGGATTAAGGCTGCGGAATTGCCACTTGGTGGCGAGCGGCATGACTTCGAGCGTTGGAAGCCAGGGTTTGGTCAAGATGCAGGAAGCTGGTCGGACACGGGATCTATCAACCGGCATCAACGCCTACCGAGTGCGTAAGTGACCGAATGACTGAACGGTGCGTGCTAATGCAATCGGACTGACTTTCCAAGAATCGTCTTGATGCCTGCACGTACAATCTGAGTGACTGCGTATCCATAACCTGGCTTATTCGGGCAGTACTGCAAGAGAACTCGCTGACCTCCTCTGGAGGCGCTAACCCGGTGGTTGGACAGATAGGCGTGGTTCGTTCCGCGAACCAACGCTGCAACTCCTTACTTCCAACTCAATCAAAGATGTCTGTCAACGAAGAAGCGTTGGTTCGCGGAGCGAACCGTGGCTATCTCACGCCTCGCCTTGTATCGTTTCCTGACCACCCGCCAGTGAACCACCGGTCCATTCGTTTTTGCCGTCGAATTCGAGCACGCGAATTCCTTCGCCTGCACACAACCAGGTTTATCCTGTCGTAAAGCATTTCGGATCTCTGCCGCGCCAGCATGCCATTCGACAGACGAGCACATCACGAATGTTCAGGAAATGAAACATCCTGAGTATTCGGTTCGATTTGCATAATCGACGCAAAGTCGTCCAAAACGGTCTGGCAAAACTATTGACAGTGGAATGGCCCATATTCAGCCCGCTAGCGTCTCAATGTCGCTTTTCTGACATCAAAGGCAATGTACTTGAAAGCGTGCAATGATCTGCCCCGAAATTCTCGCCGAAGCGCCCACCGTTTGAGTTCCCTTTTGCAGAGCATCCCTCCCGGAAATGGCACACGATCAGGACTACATTCGTGAATTCGTCGTCGAGTGTCGTGAAGGCCTCGATCGGATCGATAATGTTCTGGTCGCGCTCGAGGCAACTCCTGGGGATCGGTCGGGACTGGACATCGTCTTTCGTTCGCTGCACACGATCAAGGGGAACGCTGGATTTCTCGATTTTCCCAAACTGGGTGCAGTCGCGCACGCTGGTGAATCACTGCTGAGTACTCTATTTGGCGGAACATTGACCGTCAGCGGTGACGTCGCCGAAGTTCTCTTGAAACTGGTTGACGCGATTCGGGGTTCTCTGGTTGAAATCGAAGCAACCGGGCGCGAGGGATCTACCGAACACAAGCCGCTCATCGCGGAAATCGAGCGCTGGACGCGTATCGCCAGTTCCGACACTGGTACAACACCTCCCGTCACACGTGAACCCCAAATTAAGCCTGCTCCGCCGCCCATGGAATCCACCATGGTGCATGGTCCCACACCGGAACAGCACCATCAGAACACCGAAAACTACGTCAAAGTGTCATCAAAGGATGGGACGCAACCTGTTCTAAAGAAGCCTGATGATATTACCCCGATTGCGACCGAAGGTATCACGAGTTCAGAGCAACCACCATCCGATGTTGCTCCGGCAGCAGGGGATTCGTCGTTCGTTTCAATGGTTGGCTCCAAGGTCGGTGACGCAGAACATTCGACATTCATCCGGGTGCAGATCGATCATCTGGATGAATTAATGAACCTGGTGGGCGAGTTAGTTCTTGTTCGCAATCGCATTCTGCAGATCTCATCCAGCCGACTGGATGACGAATTGACCGAACCGATCCAGCGCCTGCATCGGCTGACCGCATCATTGCAGGACGGAGTGATGCGCACTCGAATGCAACCCGTGCGGAATGCCTGGCGCAAGTACCCTCGCATTGTTCGCGACCTCGCGAAGCAGTGCGGTAAGCAATGTGAAATCGAACTCCAGGGAGGTGACACCGAACTCGATAAATCGATGTTGGAAGCAATTGCTGATCCACTCGTTCATCTGGTTCGGAACGCGATTGATCACGGCATCGAAAAACCGTACC
Source organism: Planctomycetota bacterium (assembly GCA_037146815.1). Taxonomy (GTDB): domain Bacteria; phylum Planctomycetota; class Planctomycetia; order Planctomycetales; family Planctomycetaceae; genus Schlesneria. The sequence continues at coordinate 793 of JBAWWJ010000104.1, read as the reverse complement.
TGCGCAAGATCAAGGGGAAGCCGGAAACGGGACGATTGCTCGTACGAGCATTTCAGGAAAGTGGCCAGGTCCATATCGAAGTCTCGGACGACGGAGCGGGACTGGACCTGGAACGAATCCGCAAGAAAGCGATCGAAGCCGGGATCATTGCCGCCGAACGAGCTCATCAGGTTTCGGAGTCGGACCTGCGAAACTCGGTATTCCTTCCGGGATTTACGACTGCAGACAAGGTGACAAACCTGTCAGGCCGTGGTGTCGGGATGGATGTCGTCAAGACATGTATCGAACAGATCGGTGGCACGATCGAGTTGCAGACGCAGAAGGATATTGGAACAACGATCCGGCTGACAGTCCCGCTGACTCTGGCAATCGTTCCGGCGATCATGGTCCGTTGCGGACATCAGCGATTCGCGATCCCACAAATTAATGTCATCGAAATGTTGCGGTTGCACGGCGACGAAATGCGGCAATGCGAGCGATTCCATGACTCGCCTGTCCTGCGTCTGCGCGGAGAACTAGTGCCGATGGCAGACCTGAGCGTCAAGCTGGAGATCACAACTCCGCTCGAACTCGATACGCGAAACACGTTGGAGATTGTCGTTCTGAAGACCGGGACAAGGCGTTACGCGCTGCTGGTCGATGAAATTGGCGATGCCCAGGAAATCGTCGTGAAACCACTGGGTGAGTTGTTCAGCGGTCAGACGGAATACAGCGGTGCGGCATTGATGGGGGATGGCAATATCGCATTGATTCTGGATGTTCTGGGCATAGCCAGGAACTCCGGTTTACTAGC
>JBAWWJ010000103.1:0-27385 GCA_037146815.1 Planctomycetota bacterium | reverse complement strand
GTGCGCCCATGACGTATACAGCAAAAGAGTCGTGGTGATCGGCAATCCAGTCAACATGAGTCACGAGATCACAGCGCACCAATCACCATGCCATGATTCTCGTGTCACATAAAAATCAGATGGAATGGCCGGCCCGACCGGCCCTTCAGGCCTCATGAAGATTTTGGTGGGATCAATTCCAGGGCCGCAGGGCCCTGGCTGGGTGAACTACTGGCCCTTTGGGCCTCCTGAGGAACATCTTGTCGGTATCAATGCCAACTCGGCCGACACGCCCACGGACAATACGCGCGACAAACTACCAGAAAACTACGGTCTGTGATCGCTTCGCGATCAAGATGAATGCGTCGTTTGAAACTGCTGGTGCCGCCATGAGGTGACGACCTCAAACCTCACGATTTCAGCGACAGTTATCGTTACCTGCGTTGCGTTGCACCCGGCGAATTCGACCTCGGAGTAATTCAATAGCACACCCCCACCGAGTTCATCTCGATGGGGGCAGGAAGGCATAAAATGGTTCACGGCGTTGCGTGGCCACCCTGCGAAACCGGACGCTAGCGCGTTCCGGCTGATGGTCGTACTTTCATCATCGGTTCACAGCGACTCTGTGGGCAGAAGTACTTTCGATAGTCGACAAACGTTGCGTGGCCGCACCGGTGGCCCAGGTTGGTCGTCCTCGGCCTACCTGGGTCGCAACGCGACGAGAAGTTTACCCCGTTCAAGGCTATGGGAATCACACCCTTTCCCTTCCTTCGCCACTTCCGATCGAGATCCTCGATGAGAGATTAAAGTCGAATAGATTGGCCCGAAGAAATAAATCAGACGCCTCATGGATAATACGGACTGTCCGCTTTTGGCGGATTAACTGCCGGCCGATCCTGGCGACGTGCTGGTTGCACAGTGACAGGGGTTCGTCGAATCGAAGACTGCCCTTCCTGATACGTGTAATAGGGGCTTTCGACATTACCACCCGAACGAGTCACCGGTCGTTGTGGAGTGACTGGAACCTGATAGACCGGCCGCGCTGTCCCCACCGGCTGAGAGGCTCCGTTCCACATACCGTAACCGTATCCATACGTTGGCGACCACGAAGTTGTCGGCAGAGGCAGGGGGCGTTGAGTACCGCAACTGCCTGACGCGCAGCCACCGTCATACGGATAGGGCGTGGCCCATGAAGGGGGAGGAGAGGGAGACATGAATCCCCAACCTCGAAAGATCTGGGCCGATGCATTCGAAGGTGCTGCTACGGTGATCAATGCCAGGCCCATGGCTGTCAGCCAGATTTGTTGTGCTGACACACTACTACTTACTCTCTGTGCTGCTGTCTGCATGATTCGAATCCTTTCCCGATGTTGATTTCTTGCGTCGTCGTCACGCCGACCACGGCGGAGACATTGAAGGAATTATTCACGCAAGGCCTGTGCCGCACGCTGACAACTTGAGATTGACAATGATTCTTGCCCGCAACGCGGGCTCATCAATGGCTCGACTGGCAAACTTTGCCGGTCTTCGGCATCGCTGAACCATGGATGATGTTGCGAACCTTCAAACAGGTAACCAAGTGTCGAGTAAAGATTGCAGATTGGCAGTTTTGCAAAAGTGACTCTTACAATTCTCGCTCAGTTTCTAACGTCGTTTTCGGTGTTTTTGAGGTGTTTTCGCGTGAAACGCGCGTTCCACGGTGTATGAACGACCTGTTTAACAAAAATGATCTTGACAGAAAACTTCTGGCACGGCGGGTGCATCATCGAGTTCCTTCATGTGGCTGTCACACGACCGACAGTCACATCAAAGGAATGAAATGGTCGACTGGTCAACAACAAGGGAGTACTCGGATGTTGATCCTCACACGGAAGCGAAACGAGTCAATTCGGATTGGTGAACAGATCGTCGTGCGAATCATGCACACGTCTAAGGGGAGTGTAAAAATCGGGATCGAAGCACCGGCTTCAGTCCGGATCATTCGCGGTGAACTGCAAGAGTTTCATGAACTGGTGGGTGCCGTCTGCGACGTCCCCACTCACGAAATCTGCGATGCTGATTCGTTGATGCTTCAGCATTGAACGGTCGCCCGGCACCCCGCAAACGTTACGCTGCACTTCAAGAACATTCACAATTCGTATCTCACATTACTGGAAGGATCCAATCATGCCTCGCCTCGTTCACTCAACTCTGAAATTCGGGCTGTATGCCCTGACGCTGTGGTATGCGTCATTGACCGCGATTGCGGCCGATCAGCCATTCTCTACAAATCATGGTGACTTCGGTCCGTCACCCGACGATTTTGAAATTGCAAATCGGCAGGCCGGGACAGAAATCGGTACTCTGACACCGACCCCCAGCGGAACAATGTCACTGCGTGATCGACTGACCCGCGAGGGGATTCTCGATGAAGCGACGTTCGCAGGAACTCGTCCCCCGCTGAAATTCAGACCACGGCAGCCACAAGTCGAAGAATTGCCCGCTCCACGTCGTCCTGCTCCGGTCGAACCAACCCCGGCACGCAAGCCTGCCGTCGATGATTCGGATCGTCGTCCCGTTCATCAGCCGACCGTGGCCGAAAAGATTCAGCATCGATATGCCGATCCACGCAACGCTCGCCTGATGGAACGACTCACACCTCAGTCGGCGGTGACGCTGTATGTTGAAGTGGCCCAGATGATCGACAGCCGTCACATCAAGCCGTCGACATATGCCCAACGGGTTGATGCTGCGTTTGAACACCTTGATATCGCATTGAATAAACCGTCATTTCAGCAGGCGGCTCAACTTCGCGGAGACGACCAGGCTGTCAGTCGGCTGCGTGATTCATTGACGCAAATGCGTGAACGGACTTCGGCGAAATCGATCGACGATTGCGTGGCGACGTTGAACCGGGTTCAGGATCTTGTTGAAAAGCATGTCGGCCTGCTTCCTGGAGCTGTTGGGCTGGAATTCATTCACGCGGAACTGGATACGCTTGATCAGTTCTCGTCACTGATTCCTCCCGAAAAGACCGGTGGACCCAGCGTCGGCCTGAAAGACAACGTTGTCGGGATTGGCGTGGAAGTGGAACCACACACGGAAGGATTGAAGGTATTGAAGGTGCTGCCGGGTGGCCCTGCTGCGGAAGCTCTGGTACGACGAGGCGACGTGTTGACCGTTGTTGATCAGCAGCAGTTGAAAGGCCTGGGGTTGAATCAGGCGGTCGACTACATCCTCGGACAACCGGGAACTCAAATGAAGATGGAACTGTTGCGAGGCGAACGTCGAGGCTATGTGACAATGACCCGTCGACGGATCGCTGTCCACGCTGTCGCCAGCCGGATGCTCGATGAATCCAGCAAGGTCGGATACATCAAGCTTGATTCATTCACTGAATCGTCTGTGAAAGAAATGGATGACGCCCTGATGTCGCTCCACCAGGAGGGAATGAAATCGCTGGTCCTGGACCTGCGTGGCAATCCGGGAGGACTGTTGACTGCTGCAATTTCGATTTCAGATCGGTTCCTGCCCGAAGGGACAATCGTTTCGACCAAGGGACGTAACCCCGGCGACAATTCGAAGGAAGTGGCCAATTACGGTCAGACCTGGAAGGTTCCAATGGTGGTGCTGATCGACCGCAACAGTGCCAGTGCCAGTGAAATCCTCGCGGCTGCGATTCAGGAAAACGGACGGGGTGTGATCGTAGGAGAACGTTCTTACGGGAAGGGAACAGTTCAGACATTGTTCCCGCTGCAGTCTGCACCCGCAGGTCTGCGACTGACGACCGCCAAGTTCTATAGTCCCGATGGTCGCGAAATGGCGGGTGCCGGAGTTACTCCTGATCTGAAGGTTGATCCCACGATCGGGGACGATGCTCAGAACGATGCCGCCATCGCCGCTGCTTTGAAATTGACGAACGATCGCCGCTTGAAAGAGATGGCCTCACGGTTCATCCGTACCAGTGCTGCTCCACGCGTTTTTCGAGTGACGATCTGATCGAGTCATTGATGACTCTTGGATCTCACTGAATCTATCGCTTTGCTTCGCCAGGGAATGTGCTGCCACTTGTTCGATAAGAACGGCCCGAAACACGGGGAAGGCGGCATACGGCGAAGGCGATCTTGCTCGAGATCGAGCTGACGTTTCCAGCGAAACCGTCACAGCCGAAAACCTCGCAGATCAAATTCTTCACTCGGCCACTTCAAAAGAACGTCAGATCGGACTAAGGACCGTCGGTTTCACCGCCAACGACTCATCGGCCCCTGAATTCCTGGCAATGTGATCTCTTCGCCCACCGCCAGTGGTATCCAGGGAATGTACTTTCCATCCCGAAATTGAATCCATCGGAGAGATTCATCTTCGAGTGGCGTCTGGAAGCTGAACATCACAATTTTCGGGCGTGCGTCTTCGACAGTGAGTACCGTGGCGGTCATTCTTGCGAGGTGCACTTGTTCGCCGACTTTGAGCGGATGTTGTTCGTTACGGAGAATCGAATCGGGAAACTTGACATAGCCCTTGTGCGGAGTCACTTCGATCGTCCGATCACTCGTACGCCGCACGGTGACCCCGTCGATGCCAGAGGTGAGAGCCCGTACCGATTGAGGTGCCGGGATCCCATTATGCTCGTAGTAGAGCTGACAATAACCGGCCAGCCAGCCGATGGGTGGATTGATCACAATCAGATCCTGGTGCTGGATCGACTGATCGAATTGAGTTCTGGGAAACATGGATTCTGTAATCGTGCGTGGCCCCCAAGGAGCCGAGACTCGCACTGTAAGCAAGAGCGGAGCGACAACGACGTGCAACACGACGAACAGCACTGCAACAGGAACTGCAACTCTGCGCCAGAGGCCGAACCCATGAAGTAACCCATCAACGGCAAACACTCCGTTCCAGAAACTTACCATCAGGCCGAACGCCCCCAGGCCCGTAAACATCAGCAATCGATCCATCGGAAATGTGGCGCAAATTGGAATCACTGCCAGCAGCATTCCTGTAGCGAAGAATCTCGCGGTCCGATCTCTTTGCAGAAGGGGCCAGAAAACCAAACCGAGAAAACCGACGTAACAGACCGCGATCCACCAGAACGTCGAACCAAACAACACACAGAGTTCCGATAAGCCCGCCCATTGACCGAACAACAGGACGGGATACCTCTCGAAAAACGCCGTCACGAATCGCCCGGCATCTGTAAACGGGTCGGAATAGAAGCCGATGTGTGCGACGCCAAAACCCTGTGAGTCGCGGACAGCTCGCCAGACGATCAAGACAACGCCGTACGGTACGAGGGTCAAAAAGCGATTCCTGACTGTCGCGCCATCCATCCACACCGCGTAGGCGAACAAGTAGGCGCAGGTCGCAATCCCTTCTTCTTTCGAACACAGGCTCGCTCCCCAAAGAATCAGCGCGAGCCAGAATGCCCAGGCTTTTCCTTTGCGACGCCATACATCATGCGCCATCAGACAACCGATGCCAAAACAGGCCGCGATCATACTGTTTCGGTTGCAGATCCAGCCTGCGGGTAAGGCGTGTGCGTCCTCGATCGCGAATAAGAGTGCTGCGACGCCAGCCATCCAGCTTGGCCCGAAAGTTTGCTGATAAAACTTCGCTGCGAGAAAGACAAGCAGTGCCAGCCAGACGAGACTTTGAACGTGCATCAATTCGGGATGGTCCGGCCAGAGCCAGTAGTCGAGGATGTGCGTCTGGGTGGGGATGAACTGAAAGAACTCCGCCTTGATATGGGGATCGGTCCACCAGGGAATCCACCCGACGTCCATCCAGGCCTGTGTATGTGCCGGGTCGCCCGTCGCAAACCGGAACATTCCCTGCGGGGCTGGCAACAGCTCGCCATACCGTTCCGATCCGCTCAATACTGCTCGATGGAAATAATCGTCCGCAAACAGCCCGTTGTGAATCGAGCGAAACGTCAGTAATTGCGCGACTGCGACCGCAACCAGCGCAAACCATGGAGAAGCAAAGATGACTCCGATCGAGGTGAGCCATCCGCGCTGTGTGCTGGAAGATTTCATGGGGGTTTCGATCTTCTCACTCAGCCGAACAACGGGACATCCGTCAAGCGAGGAACCGCCCCCTCAGGAGTCGTCACTTGCTGTTCGGTTTGACGTAACTGAGATAGATCAGAAACGCCAGCGGCAGGCCGATCAGAATGCCAGAGAACGGGACGATTCCCGGCAGCTTGATCGGCTTGTAGAACAGGTCGTAAAAGACGAACGAATCGAGCAGGCTGAAACCAATGACGGACCAGCACATTCCGATCAAACCCAGTTGTTTACGCTGGGCTTTGTCCTCGTCAGACAGGACTTCCGTTTGCTTCCTACTCGATTTCCCGGAGGTTGCCTTGCCAGACCCATTGGCAGGGGCGGCGGCTTCCTTGCGCAGACCGGCGGCATAGTACTTCGCGATTCCCTGGTTGATGGCCAGTGGGGTCGCAATCACAGGTCGGATCGGCAAATTGAACCGCAAACGAATCTCGTCTTCCAGTTCGGAATCAGGCTCTTCCACACAGGCCACGAGCAATCCGCCGTGGTCGGCAAACAGCGGCAGACAGACGTGACGCCGTACAAGCGCTCGTGGAACCTGATCCAGAACCGAATCGTCGGGCAGCATGTCACCGAGATCCACATACGGCCGTCCCAATTCGCGCGCAAATGCTCGAGCGGCAACATCGGCCTCGACGAGCTTCAGTTGAACCAGAGCGTCACGAATCGACAAACCCGATCGTTCGGCATGCGCCTTGGCTTCGCGGATCTGCTCGGCTGACACCACTCCGTCATCCTGCAGATACGAAGTCATTGGTCGACGACCGGTCGTAGCATCGGTGTCATCAATCACGCGCCCCAGACTCTGATCGTACTCCTGCTTGGTCTCTTCGTCCGTCAGGCAGAGCATCGCCTTCGCCAACTCGTTAAGCAGGTCTTGAGATTCGACCGAGTATTGACCGGTCGCATACTTGCGGACATGTCCATTGAGTTTTTTGTAGTTCTTGCGAACTTTTTCGGCGTCGTCTTCAAACTGTACCAGTCGCAACAACTGATAGTGATCAGGCGGTCGCTGGCCTTCCGGTATCCCCAGCCATTCCTTGTAAACGTCGAGTGCCATCGAAAATTCTCCCCAGTTGGAACCCGACTACTCGACCTGATATTCGCTGGCGAGAAGCGTGAAGTCGCCGATGCCCGTTTCGGTCAGACCCGAATCGCGAACGATTTCGGTTTTGGCAACACGATTCCCGGTCAACTCCTTGGCCGCAGCATGAATTCGGCCGCTGGCATCGTAGCTGTAGGTCACTTCGACCGGTGAACCGGCCGGAAGATTCGGGGGCAGGTTATCAATCCGGAAATCGCCGATCTGCGTACACGCGTTCGGATCGGATGCTTCCCCTTCCAGAATGTAGACGTGGATCGATGTCTGATTGGCCGAGTTCGTCACGAACTTCTGGCTGACACTGATCGGAATCTGCGAGTTCTTCGGGATCATCACATGGTTGATCTTGCGAGTCCGATCCTGTGGGCTGGTCACCTTGACCCCGAGCGAGTGCGAGTTGACGTCGGCCGTCTTCACCGCCCTCAGCCGGTTGGTAATCAGCGTGTTCAACCCTTCGACGCCACGGCTTTCGCGAGCTTCCAGGATCGCCGCGTGAATTGCCGCCCCCTGGGCCACCGCTTCTTCAGGTCGCAGTTCGCGAGACGGCTTGCGCTGACAAACTTCTGTCAACATTTTTTCGACGGCGGGCATGTAGGTGGAACCACCGACCAGCACGACTTCGCTGAGTGTTCCAGGTTCGACACCAGCCTGCTGCAAGACCAGTTCGGTGGTGTCGCGGGTTCGTTGCAGCAAGTCAGCACACATGCGCTCGAAATCTTTTCGAGTGAACTGCAGGGTCAGGGTCTTTCCCTTGTAGTAGACCGAGAGAGGAACCTGATCCTTGGTACTGAGTGCTCGCTTGGCATCTTCACATTCGACGGTAAAGTTGCGCATCGCATCCAGATCGCCTCGCGGATCTTCGCCAAAACGACGGGCGAATTGTTCGGCGACGTGGTCGGTGATGCGCTTCGTCCAGTCGATCCCCCCCAGCATCACGTCCCCGTCCGTTGCCAGCACGCGGAACTGTGTCGGGGTGTAACGGACGACGGTCACGTCGAACGTCCCCCCCCCGAGGTCGTAAACAAGAATCGTCTTTGCTTCCTGCTTCAAATCGGCCCGGCCGAGTTCACCCTTCATCCAGGCATAAGCCAGAGTGGCGGCGGTTGGTTCGTTGATGATGTCGACCACATTCAGGCCGGCGATGCGGCCAGCATCCTGCGTTGCCTTACGGCGGACATCGTTGAAGTAGTAGGGAACCGTGATCACGGCGTTGGTGATAGGGCCGATTGTCTTTTCGGCATCCTGCTTCATCTTTTTCAGGATCAGAGCCGAGATGAATTCGGGGGTCAGCTTCTTGTTCTGGTAGACGACGAAGAAGTTCTTATTCCCCATCTGCCGCTTGACGGCTTCGACGATGTGGTCGGCCGATTCCTGAGACGATCGCTCGAACGACGGCCCGACAACAACCTGCCCATCGTCACCCAGCAACACGATCGACGGCGTGATGTTGCGACCGTCGGCATTCGGTAACGATTCAGGACGACCATCTGCCGTCAGTCTGGCGATGGCGGAGTAGGTGGTACCAAGGTCGATGCCAACGGTGTGACCGTCTAGAAATTTCATCGTGCGGCCTGTTTCCAAGGGTTAGCGAACTCGCACCAGCATTTCGACGGGATTTACAAGCCGTCGATTGGCGCAAGTCCAAGAGATGAAGGTCGGAAGCACCTCTATTCTGACCGCACGGTGACGGAAATCAAGCGCGCCACGTTTTTTGGTTGCCGTCGAATGCTGTTGAAAAAATTAACGCACATTCGTGCGGTGAAGTCTTTTCGTTGCCGTCGGACGCTGCTGAGAAAATTAACGTACATTCGGCTGTAAAGTCTTTGGGTTGCCGTCGAACGCCGCAGGGGAGATTGACGCACATTCGGTCGTAAAGCCTACGGCATGCCGTCGAGATTTTTAACGAATGGACCGGAAAACAGGCTGTGAAGAGGCCGTGATTTTCGTGTTAAAAATCTTAGACACAATATGTCTGGAGACAGGGATAAACCACAAACTTGACGAAATCGAGTCCGCAGTCGCTATTTTGGGGCTGGCGCCAGACTGCCGGGGATAATTTTATTGAACAATTCGACGGCCTCGGGATCGCGGCGGCTGGGGCTGGCGACGTAATTCCCGACGACAGCGCCCCCACGTGCGTAATGACCGACGGCTGCTCCACCCGACGCGATGACTCCTACAGAAGCGCCACCCAGAATCAACCCACCCAGTGCGACTCCACCAACCGCGAGTCCCCCGAGTGAGACTCCCCCGATCGAAATTGCACCAACCGAGATTCCACCAATCGCGATGAAACCCAAAGCGTAATCGCCGATCGCGATGATCCCGCGAGCCATTCCTGTCGACTCGCCGCTTGCTTCATCAGGGCCAAATGCGATGGATACCAGAGGGCAACCAGCCAGAGTTCGCTTGGTTTTGTACCTGATTGTCTTCGGTTTCTTCTTGATTGGCATCGCGCACCACCTTCAATTTGAATTCACTGCTGGAACCCTCTCATTATACCGTGCTCGGGATCGCTCGATGGCAATATGTGAAAAGTAGGGATGGCTGTGGGGAGTTTGGAGTGCAGTCACCGGATGAATCGTGAACCTTCAACGACGGTTGCGAAGGTACCTGCCGGGATGTCACTCCAGGATTGAAAGACTCCGCTGGGCCAACGGATGCTCAACTGTTCAACCCGCGTCGCTTCGCCGATTCCGAACAACAGGCGTCGTTCGTTCGAGGCATGGTAGCCATCACCGGCGGTGAGCTGCTTGACGATCTTCTGACCCGCTACCGTGATTTCCACCGTCGCTCCAATGGCATCTCGACTGGATTGGGTTCCGCACAACTGAAGCGATAAGAAGCGTCCGGGTGTCAGAGTTTGATTCGTCAGTAATCCGGCAGGTTCTTTCAGGTGAGAGACGGCAAAATCGTCGCGGCCATCGCGGTTCCAATCCACTCGAGCCAACCCGCGGCCCAGATGGGGCTCCTGAAAGAATGGTCCCAGTTGGGCCGCAGGCGTTTCTTCAAATCGTCCCTGGCCAAGATTGCGAAAGAACTGGGTTGGCATCTTGTAAGGCTCACCAATGGAAGCCAGATCATCAATGTGACCATTGGTGACGACGAGGTCTTCCCAACCATCGTGATCGGCGTCGAGGAACTGAGTTCCAAACCCCAACATTGGAAAGCTGGAATCACGCAGCCTGGCCATACGTGTCACGTCGGCAAATTGTCCGTGTGAGATCTGTCGATACAGCGTGTTCGATTCCTGATAAAAATTGGTCACGAACAAATCCAGCAACCCGTCCCGGTCGGCATCACCTGCTGCAACCCCCATGCAGGCCTGTGATTTTCCATCCGCATCGACGGCGACACCGGACAGCATCGCGCGTTCTTCGAATCGCAATTCATCCGGCAATGACGTGGTATTGACGAACAAGAAATTCGGGACTTCGTCATTGGCAACAAATAGACTCAACCGGCCTTCACCCTCCAGGTCCATCGCGACAATTCCCAGGCCAAGTCCGTTGGGAACTTCTACGCCGGCATCTCGTGTCACATTGCGAAAGCTTCCATCTCCTTGATTCAACCAGACGGTATCGAGTGCCGCATCAAACGCCCGTGGAGAACACGAACGAATGACCCCTTGCTTCTCGCAGATCTTTGTCAGCAATTGCTCGCCTGCGGCATAGTTGACATCAAACAAATCAGGCAGGCCATCACCGTTCAAATCTGCAATCAGGCAACTGGTGGTCCACCAGGATTCGACAATTCCCGCAGCAACGGTAACGTCGACAAACGTTCCATCCCCCTGATTCTTGTAGAGTCGGTTCTGTCCGAGATTGGCCACATATAGATCGGGAAATCCGTCGTTGTCAAAATCACCTACGGCAACTCCCTGGCTGAAATCGCGATCCCCCAATCGCGCGAGATCTGTGACGTCGTCAAAGCGGTCAGCGCGGTTCCGAAACAGCCGATCCGTGGCGGTTCCAGTGCTACCCAGGCTTGGGTCGGCGCCACCTTGGGTGAAGTACAAATCGGGCCAGCCATCGCGGTCGTAATCGATGACCCCGACTCCACCACCGGTGGTCTCAAAGATTCTTGCACCGGGCGTCGCATCATCAGCGGCGTTCTCGTACGTGAAGTTGATGCCGAGCGGAATGGCTTCATTGGCGAAACGGATTTGAGTGCGGACGGACGGCCTCGAATCGTCTTTTTTGGAGTTGGACGGGATCGCGAGTGACGGAGCATTGCGCGATGGCAATGGAAAGCGAGTGAGATCGATCTGTCGAGCGGGATCGAGTGCAGGCACTGTCTGCGGAAGATCGGCATGCAATTGAGGCGTCACTTCCTGCAGGATTTCGAATGCCCAGGGAAGTTCCGGATTGATCGAAAGTGCGATGCTCGACCAACTGGCGGCTTCCCACAGACGACCGAGTTGCCTCGTCAGGATCGCCGCTCGGCGCATCGATTCCACATGATCGCGATGATGAAACAGGTCATCCAGAATCGATGCCAGGCGTTGCAGAATATCGGCACGTTCGAGAAACGGAGTTGCCAGTTGGGATTCGCCGAGCAGCGTGAGCATTCGCCCCAATTGGTGACAGGCGGCCAGATGATCGGGATCGCGGCGTATGGCCTCCCAGAAACATCGCACGGCCACCTCGGGCTTGTTACAGGCTTGAGCGAATTGCCCGCGAAGCATCCAGACATCGGGGTGACGTTCCACATCGGCCGACAGTTTTTCGGACCATTGTTCGAACAGTCGTGAATCAGATTCATCAAGCAGCAATTGTCCCCAGCGGACGACTGCTTCCAGTTCATTCGGACGAACGGAAAGAACCTGCTTCAAGAGTGATCTCGCCTCGTCTGGCCGATTGAGTGACAGCGCCAATCGGGCTGCCCCCAACTTGGGAAGTGGATCGTCCGGGAACTGTTGTGCAGTCGCATCGAGCAATGCCCGATCTTCAATCTGTCGCTGCGAGTTCCCCAGCAGTAAGAGATGTTCGACGGTCGCTGCGCGGTTTTGAACGAGATACAGCAGGTGCGGTTGCGCCTGCCAGCGCCTGCCGGTAATATTCAGGAGGAAAGCCATCCGCAGATGAGCGAGTTTATGTGCAGAATTCGTCTCTAGAAGCTGCTGAAGTTGCGTCTCGGACTCAGAGATCCGCCCTAGATGACAGAGCATCTCAGCAACACCGAAATCGGCGGATTCACTGGCTTCGGAAGTGAGTCGTGGAACTCGCTGATAGTAATCGAGGGCATCTGCGAAGCGGTTTGTCTTCAACGCGGCTTCGGCAGCGACAATCAGCGCCCACGAAGAAGGATTCGAACCAGTTGCCGCCTGACGGGCGATTTCTTCCGCACGCCCATAGTCGCCGCGAGCGAGGTTCAGTCGAGCTTCTTCGAGGAGCGAGTCTGATGTTCTTGCGGGTGTACGTAGAAACGATATCGCTGTCATTCCAAAGGCAATCACAGCAATAACTGCCACGCACCACAGGGGCAGAGTTCGCGAATTCCCCTGATTCGCCAGTTGCATGTTCGCGCGGCCTGCAAAGGAATTAGAGAAGCCCGGTCATTTGACCGGGCTTCCGTGGCAATTGCCAGCTTTCAGTTCAGATAATCGTCGCACACGAGTGCGTTGCCAGACCGTAAATCTGGGGTTGGGTGGCCGGCTACTCAACATTCCCCAAACCCTGACTGGGAACTAGAAATCACCCGTAGTCTCACCACCTGCGACTGTTCCGATAGCACCCCAGACACCGAAATTGGCTGGCGAACCGGCACCGTAGTTACCGCAGTCGATGTTGTTGTTGACGAATCGGACAGAACCATCCGCCATCAGGACCTGAGCCCCGCCGGTGTGGTAGCTGCTGGCGGTGTGAATCCCCCACGCATTACTGGCGTTATCACCAATATTCACGCACGATGGACTATTGGGTGGTAGCACTGTGGTAACGGCTGACCAGTGTGCATGCCCGAAGGGCCACAACGAGCCCTGCCCCCACGAACTGACATTCGTTCCCGTGGTGTATGTCAGGTTTGGCCCCGCCAGTGCTTTACACAGGGTCGGATTGGTATCGATTCCGCCGACTCCATACGCAGCGTTCCCGATGAGTGACCGGCTGTTCTGTACCCCCGCACCCCGTTCAGCGATTGCGACGGTATTGCTGGACCCGTCGGTACAGTCACGCATCCCCTTGTAGCCTTTCTGGCTGAACTGGAACAACCCGTTGGTTGCACCTGCATAGTTGTCATTGATCGTTGTGCCAACGCAGAAATGGTAGTTCTTGGCAGCGACGTTACTTTGCAGCGTCGTTGGAAGGGACGAAGGACACAGCAGCACAGATAACTGGGTATTCCAAGGTTTGAACGTTCCATCCCAGCAGACGGGAACGGTATTGTTCTGAGGGATCTGATTGTAGGTCGGTGCCTGATCCATATACGGCAGCAACCTGACAAACCCACATTCGTCACCACCACGACCAGCACCGTCGTTCGGTCCACCGCGCAGATCGCAGAACTTATTAAAGACGTCGTGGTAGTTGTGCAGAGCCAGGCCAATCTGCTTCAGATTGTTCTTGCACTGCGTCCTTCGCGCGGCTTCACGCGCCTGTTGCACCGCTGGCAACAGCAATGCGATCAAGACTGCAATGATCGCGATGACGACCAGCAACTCAATCAGTGTAAAGCCCCATCGACCATACCGACGGCTTCGCCCGAGAAATCTCATGACATCACCTCCGCTGAAAGGAATAAACCGACAAGAACACGCGAAATCGCGATCTAAGATAGGAATTGACGTGAGACAGAATTGCATGCGAAACAATACAAATCCACCGGAATTCAGTCAAACAAATTCCGATGCGTTGCTCACATTTCTTGACTGCACACACTTTGAGTCGACCAGTAGTGGCGGAGTGGCCTGCTTCATTTTGCGGAAACCGAGACTTCGCAAGAAAGTTCTTTACGTCAGTCCTGAAGTCGAAAAATTCGTTACAGCACGAAAGTTTTCAGCTTGACTCTGCGGCTGGCGGCGCCTACTGTACTACACAGCTAGTACAGGAGGTGTCTCATGTTCTTCCGGATTGAGCCTGATAACGGCGTCGCGATCTACGAGCAGATCGCACGGCAAATCAAATATGCGATCGCCAACGGAGCATTACGTCCGGGGGAACTGGTCCCTTCGGTGCGTGAACTGGCTGTTCTGCTGGCGGTGAATCCGAATACCGTCGCCAAGGCCTATCGTGACCTGCAAAACGAATCCGTACTGGAGACTCTGCGCGGCGAAGGATTGCGCGTGGCTCGACTGGCAGTCGAGCGATGTCGTAAGGCACGACAACGTCTGCTCGAAGAACGGATGTCGGCCGTGGCAACAGAAGCTCTTCAAGGAGGGCTGACGGAAGTTGAGTTCCTGACCTTGGTACGGGAAGTCTGGATTACCGTCTCTGGCAAAGAAACCGCCCTGAAACAACGTCTTGATCGTGACTGAATTGATCCTGGAAATCGCCCGAATTCTTCGTTTGGAAGGTCCCAACGATGGACAGCATCTTCGAATTTCAAAATGTGACAAAGCGGTTCGGCAAGCATCTGGCTCTGGACCAGGTCTCATTTCGCGGTGAACGAGGCCAGGTGATCGCACTCCTGGGCGAGAACGGAGCGGGTAAGTCGACC
This sequence comes from Planctomycetota bacterium, assembly GCA_037146815.1. Taxonomy (GTDB): domain Bacteria; phylum Planctomycetota; class Planctomycetia; order Planctomycetales; family Planctomycetaceae; genus Schlesneria. Next base: position 12,607 of record JBAWWJ010000103.1, on the reverse strand, counting down.
GCGATCCGAATCATGCTCGGTCTCCATACTTTAGACTCCGGAACCGTGAAAGTTCTGGGACTGGACGGTCAGAAGCAGGGAGAAGAAATCCGTCGGCGCGTTGGATATATGCCAGACCGACCCGCGCTCTACGAATGGATGACCGTGCGCGAGATCGGCTGGTTCGCGGCCGGGTTCTATCCGCTTGGCTTCCAGCATCGCTATGAAGAACTCGCCCAGCGGTTTGAATTGCCTGACATTCCCATCAAATCCCTGTCCAAGGGAATGCAGGGTAAAGTCTCACTCGCTCTGGCGATGGCTCATAACCCAGAACTGCTGGTTCTGGACGAACCGACATCAGGCCTGGACCCACTGGTACGTCGCGAATTCTTGGAAAGCATGGTCGATGTGGCTGCCACAGGACGAACGGTGCTGCTGTCCAGTCACCAGATCGGTGAGGTGGAACGCGTGGCCGACGTTGTCGCCATTCTGCGCAAGGGTCGACTGATTCTGTGTGAACCGCTGGAAGTATTGAAGAGTCGGGTTTGCGAAGCTGTCGTCACTCTGAGCGATATGGAGACCGTCCCACCGGACCTCGCCGGGAACGCCCGACTGATCATGTCTCAGCGTATCGATCGTGTCTGGAGACTTTACGTTCGAGATCTGGATGACAAGGGCCGAAGGGATCTCGTCGCCGATTCGAACCACGCCGATGTGAAATTTCAGCAGCCGACATTAGAGGACATTTTCGTGGCCTGCATGACCTCGAACACCGGTTACTTTGAAGCTGCGACCGAGTCACCAAAAGAGCTGGCGTAAGAATTCTGCGCTGACTGTTGTCAGCGGACTTCCTGAGATGAGGTGCCAACATGAATCAATGGTCGCGCATTCTTGTTCCCGTCGGGCGATTGATGTGGAAGGAATATCGGATTCAGAGATCCTTGTGGCTGGCCATGCTGATTTTTGGTGTGGTCCCACAGATACTCCTGCGGATTCTGGTCACCAACGCTGAGAATCGTGTGGCCAGTGTCTGGGCCGCTGTCGTCATGATTCCGTTCTTTTTCGTAATCGCTTCGACGGCGATCCTGTTTGCCGGCGAGCGTGAAGAACGGACGAGCGACTGGCTCTTGAATCTCTCCGTTCGTCCCATCTGGACGCTGGTTACCAAATGGGGGTTTTCCCTTCTGGCAACACTCTCATTGATTCTGGTCCTTTCAGTATCAGCACTCTTGCTCGTCTGGATCCCAGTCGACGTGCAACGCGTTCTGGCAGATCCGCAGCACGATACCAGTCGCGCGGTCGCTGGATTTACGTTCATGCTGTTCAGTTTTGTGCTTTGGGGAAGCCTGGGATCTTTAGTCAGTCGGCGTGTGATCACTGCAGTTCCAGCCATGGGTTTATGGTGGGCAACCACATTGATTTGTGTCTCGCTCATCTCGTGTGTTATTCACGCGGCAAGCTCGATCGGTACCGACTTCGTGATGATGGCGGCGATCGTCGTGGGGGCGAATCTCTATCTGGGGTGGCGCTGGTGCCTTGGCCATTACATTGATGCCCAGACATTGACGAACTTAACGACCCGAATCCGTGAACGGCTCCGTGGTTCGGCACCTGTCGCATCACGGGTGCCAAAACAAACGGAAGTGGGAGATATGTGGAGTCGGGAGTGGCAGCGGTTGGTCTGGCAGGAGCGAAATCGAGACAGCTTCCATCGACTGTTCGTGTACGGCGGCTGCTTCGCCGCGGTCGCCACAGCCATGGCAGGGCGACAATTGGGATACCATCAACCAGAGCTTCTGATGCTGCTCACTTCCGCCATCCCGTTGACGATGGGGGTCCTGGGGTTTCGCTATGATGGCGAGGGACAGCCGCTGCACTTCCTGAACAATCGAGGAATCAATCGGCGGCGTCTCTGGTGCGCAAAGCATTTCGTCTGGTTTCCCCGGACCTGCGCAATTCTGTCACTGATCTGGATCGTAGCGCTGGCATCCGAGAGCCTGATCAACAATCGCACAATTGCCGGGCAATCCGTTGCAAGGAATTCAGCAGCGATGTACGAGCATCAGGATGTCGCGATCTTGACGATTCTGCTCATCTACTGCTCAGGACACTTTGCCGCCGTGCTATTCCGCCGAGCGATCCTGTCACTGGCGGCGGGAGCAATGATTGCAATATGCACTGGAATCTGGCTCTCCCTGATGACGGCACTGCAAGTTCCACTATGGTGGTCGGTGGGTGGCGTAGTCGCTTGCCTGCTGGGATGGACCTGGTGGCTGGCTCCGCGTTGGGCTTTCGAACGTCGATTTGCGACAGGCCGCCGGCTAGCGGTCGCGGTCTTCGTGGTACCACCGCTGGTGATTCTGGCGGGTATCGCCTATTGGCGAGCATTTGAGTTCGCCGGGTTCGGACCAACGTCTCCGGCACTGTTCGCGGTACTGTACCCCCACGACTTCATCCAGATGCAAGGAACCCAACTGGAATACCGTAATACGCTGATTGATGAGTTGAAGAGCGAGATTGCAGATCAGTTGAACCCATCCATCCGGAATCTGGAAGAGATCAGGAACTTTGAACTGATTGAGGACGCGGCAACAACGATCAGCAAGCACATTCTGGGGCCACTGCAAGACGACTCGAAGCCCTTCGATGAGGGACTGCAAGAGGGCCGAGACAGCTTCTGGTTGACATACGACCTGCAACTGCAACGCATCATGAAACTCACCTCGCAAAACCAGTCGCCGGCGATGCGTCACTGGCTGAACGCAAGCCCGTCCTTCATCCAGGCTCATCAACTCGTCCTGAATCGAGCGGGCCAGTTACGAATTGAAGAGGGCCGCCTGGATGATGCGTTGTCATTTTTCTGCGCCAGTCTACGAATGGCAACATTCTGGGCGACGCAAAGTTCGCTGAAACACCGCATGGAAGCTGATATTCGTCAGACGGAAACACTGCGACAGATCGTCCTCTGGGCAAATCATCCTGACCAGACTCCTCAGTCAATCAAGCAGGCGATGAAGAAAGTCTGTGAAGAACTGAATCTGTTCCCGACGTGGCGACAATCTCTTGTCGCAGAATATCTCTTAAACATTCAGGCACTGGATCGATCGGTCGAACTCGATGATATGGAACCACTTCCTGGTCCTCTCGCTCTGATTCGCGAAAGCTCACGCTATCTTCCCTGGGAACGTCTCCGCTCCCGTCACCTGATCGAGCGGCAGTTGATCGCGAACGAAGCGCGCATGTGGAGGGCTTCCACAATGATTGCATCGTCGAACGGAATCGACGTCCCACGATTTCTCGAACAGCTCCCCTCGCTATTTGATGACCAGCCGGCGGAACGGTATGTTTCCCAAACCTCATTTCCGATGAGTTCACTATTCAAAGATCAAACGTTGATGCTGGCGGCCTGCTTCGATCGTGAAGCGACGATTCGTATCACCCTGCTGGGACTGGCACTGCAGGCCTGGAAGCTTGAACACGGCTCGTGGCCAGAATCGCTCGCCGAGTTGTTCAGCCCCGATACTTTAGAATCCCTCCCCTTGACCACAATTGTTGATCCCTGGTGTGGCGAACAGTTCCGGTATCGACCTGATACGCCTGAATCAGAGAATTCCCCGGCGGAAATCCTATACAGCGTCGGACCGGATCAGGTCCGTGACGTCCTGATGTCAGACAACAGGCACGCACTGAGAAAGACGAAAAATGGCCTTTTCTCAGGTCGAATGACACGAGGAGGTGGAGCAGCACGAGATGCCGCGTCCGAAAATCGAGTACTCCTGCAAGTCAAGGAAAGACGCCTGCTACCAGTGTTTCGGCGTCGCAGTGAATGCGTGTCACTCAATCGTGAAATGCTCGAATGATTTCTGACATTGGTACGTCTGTCAGGCTGAGAGCCTGCAGGACGCGAGCCAGTGTCAGAATGGCATCGCAGGCGGGGTAATCACCACCAAACCAGACGCGATGGTCGGCCGTAATTCCGAAGTTCGATTTGTGCTGCAGGATCGTTGCCGGAAGGTCTATCGCCGTGACCTGATCAACCTGGCACGTGGTGGCTACGGTGTTCAGCCATTGCGACTCGGGTCTCAACGATTCATCCAGCGCGATGCGGATTTCGCGATGTTCGTGGAGTTCGCACGTTACCAGCAGTCGAGCCAAATCACAGATCGAGACTGGTTCTCCCTGGTCCGTGACAAAGGCGCACCGTTCGCCATCATCATCCACGATCACGCCCAGGTGCTGTTGACGAGCGACAACGGACGCAGTCACACGTCGCACGTCGGCATCTTGCGGATCGCCGAGATTTCTCTTTCGCGTTGGCAGCGGTTCATGCGTCAACTGACAGGGAAGTCTCGAGAAGAGTGAATCGAGAATTCGAGGAAGCTGCCTGGTGGCCGTCCCGCAGACGATGTTCAACGGCCGCAATGCGTGAAAGAACTTCCACAGACCCGCCTGATAGGGAACACTCGCGTGAAATGGTCGCTGGACTCCGGCAGTACGGGTCGGACGTTCCACTTTGGCGGTGGCTCGCGATTCGAGTTTCTGCAAAAGCTCCGGCTGAATCCAGGGAATCGACGTACGGCCGGCCAGTCGAAATCCAGTCCATGCGGGATCGCAGCCAGCTCCCGTGACAAAAACTCCACCCACAGCATCCAGATGATGCACAGCAAAATGGAAGCAGGGGCTGGTCGTCTGACCGAGATCAATGACATGGCAACCCATGCGACGCAGGCCGAGGGCGACACCCATCACGATGTCGGGGGACGAGGATCGTTCGTCAAACCCCATCACCACCACCGGACCTCGCCGGACTGATGAAGGTGGCAATGGCGCAATCGGCGAACTGGCATCTTTAACGGTTGAGGGGACACTAGCAGCAATATCATCCGTCGCCGAGGATGTCCCGAGTTCTTTCGCTGCGGAGTCTTTCGTAACGGTTGTCCGTCCGACCCTCGGTTGTTCGTCCCACAGGATCGACGCAAACGCGGCGCTCCAGTCTGTCGCGCGAATGCGGTCGAGTTCATTGAGATAGAGCCCCCGAATCCCTTCACGCGTGATCAAAGACCGGCCCGCGGAATGCTCGCGCTGGGGCGACGGTCGAGCCGATAACCCGTGACCGGAAATCGAGTTTTGAGAACATGACCGGCAGGCGGCAAATCCCGAAGCCTGCCGTGCGACATGGACACTGAAGGAGACGGGGTGTGATTCACCAGGACAATGAAACCTCGTGGAAGCGTCGTCCAGGACTCGCAACAGGCTGGATCGATCACTCGCCAAAGGCCCAGGCACCACTGTTTCCGATATCGGGATCGTTGCTTTAAGTGCCACCTTAAGTGCCACTGTACGGCTGCTTTGAGCCGTGCAGTGCAGATTGGCTATCGGCTCTGCCTGCACGGACGGCATGATCAACGCCGGGCGTAAAACGGCACACGAATCCACGGAGCTCGCGGTGTTCGTACCGGCTCTGTGTTCGCGATCAGTTTGCAGAAGTTCCATCCCTGGAATCGCCATTCCTTGGTTCCGTCCCAATGGTTGTCGGAACCTTGTATGATAACAGGCCAATACGGTCAATCGGCAGTTGTCTGATCGGACACTCCGCGTTAGGGTGTCGAGGTCAATTGATCGGAAACCACTGAGCCATACGCTGTAAGAGCAATGCCATGCACGCCGTTGAATTCATGAAGCAACCTCCGCAACAGATCCCCCCGGTGGTGGTCTTGACGGGTTCGCAACGGCATTTGAAGCAATCGGTCCTGGCAATCCTGAAGAAAGCAGTGATCGACGATGACGATTCATCACTGACAGTGTTCAACAGCTCCAATACAGATCTGCAATCCCTGACGGACGAACTACGCACCATTTCCATGTGGGGCGACAGGCGGCTGGTGATCTTGGAGGACGCCGACGATTTCGTCACAAAATACCGCGGCGGGTTGGAGAAGTACGTCGAAAAGCCTGCCAAGAAGTCGGTCCTGGTTCTGGATGTCAAAACATGGACCAAGACGACTCGGCTGGCCAAGCAGGTTGCGGCGAGTGGTCTGGACGTGGAATGCTCCGAGCTCAAGGGAGTACAACTGCTTAAATGGCTGCAGGATACTGCCCGAGATTCGTACCAGCAGTCACTCGATCGCGACGCGGCAGTCCTGCTCGTAGAACTGATCGGGGAACAGTTGGGGATGCTGGATCAGGAGCTTTCCAAGCTGGCCTCGTACGTCGGGGCTGGAGCCAAAATCGGCGTGGATGATGTCAGGAAGCTCGTCGGGGGCTGGCGCACTGAAACAACCTGGGCGATGACCGATGCCGTCCGTGACGGTGATCTGGGATTCGCTGTCAACGCTCTCGATCAATTGCTGACGGCCGGAGAAGCGCCCCTGAAACTGCTCGGCGGGATTTCATACGTCTTCAAGAAGCTGGCTCAGGCCACCGATTTATCTCGGACGATGCCACTCGATCAGGCGATGCGCCAAGTGGGTGTCTTTCCCCAGGCAATTGGACCGAGTACTGCATTCCTTCGCCGCATCGGCCGCAATCGGGCAGAACAGATCCTGCATGTCATCCGTGCCACAGGCGGCGGACTGAAAGGGAGCAATTCGTTGCCGGACCGGATGCAACTCGAAAAACTCCTCGTAGAACTCGCCGGTAAACTTTCGTAATGAGGGCCATGTTTGCGCCAATCGCGAACATCAGATGACGAAAGAATCCAACAGTCTCGCAGACGATTCTCAACTTGATGAACATCAGGGAGGCTTCAACATGTCTCGATTTGTCCTGAGTCCCGCGCAACTCGCCACATTTCAGTCCGATGGTTACATCGTCGTCCCGAATCTGCTGGATGCCGAGGAGACCGACTTACTGCGAACGATCGCCAAGGCGGATCACGAACTGCAGCGGGATGCAGGAAGCCGTGCGGACGGCGAAGGGGGAGCGGTCACGCTGGTCGTTCGCAATGATTTGCCTGACGACACCATTTACGGAGCGATCGTTCGCAGTCGGCGCATTGTCGAAACGATGCAGTCACTGTTTGGCGACGAAGTCTATCACTATCACCACAAGATGATCCTGAAAGAGGCACGCGTCGGTGGTGCCTGGGCGTGGCATCAGGATTACGGGTACTGGTACAACAACGGCTGCTTATTCCCTGACATGGGGAGCTGCATGATTGCTGTCGACCGGGCAACAAAAGAAAACGGATGCCTGCAAGTGGTCAAACGATCACACGTGATGGGACGCGTCGATCATCTGAAAGTGGGCGACCAGACAGGCGCCGATCCTGAACGAGTCGCGGCATCACTGCAGCGTCTGGAACTGGTCTATTGTGAACTGGAACCGGGTTCTGCCATTTTCTTTCATGGCAATGTCCTGCATCGCTCCGACCAGAACAAGAGCGAGCATCCCCGTTGGGCATTCATCTGTTGCTACAACACCAGGCACAACGACCCCTACAAGGATTCGAAGCACCCCCGATATACTCCCTTGGAAATCTGGGACGATTCACGTGTTGTGGAAATCGGAAGGAAACAGGCTGGCAGATGAGTTGGCAGGGGGGTTGCCTGCCGTGGGGGGCGGGGTCGGGTCTACGATATTTCGATTTTGGCCGGAAGTAACCGTAGTTATGGACCAAAGTCTTTGTCCGGCCAAAATCGAAATATCGTAGACCCGACCCCTGATTTATCGACCGCGTACTTGCCGATTCTCATTCATGCTGAAACACGATTTCGCAGATCTTTCCGAGGTCGTCACCGAAGGTCTTGGTCGTGATGCCGTCTCGAATGTGTGCGTTGTTCACGAAGATGGCGAATGTCAGGTGACGCCCCTTGGCGGTCGTCATGTACCCTGCCAGCGCCTTGCTCGTCATGAAGGTGGTGCCGTTCATCGTATTGTCGGAGTACAACGTCCCTGTCTTGGCCTGAACTTTGTCTCGCACGGGGCTGTCGTGGGGAATGTTCTTGGCCAGAGTGCCATCGACACCCAGTCTAGGAAGTGCGTGCAGATAGACAGGAAAGTCGGGACGCGTTGCCATGGCCTGTAACAGTTGCACGGTTGCTTGAGGCGTCACAAAGTCTCCGCGAGCCCCTCCTGCTCCGCCACCGAACGAGATCGTGTCGACATCGACACCTGTTCGCTTCAGGAAGTCGTGCTGGCGTTTCAGCCCGGCGGACAGAGTTCGTTCGGAGTGATGGTGTGCAACCAGCAGTGGCAGCGTACTGGCCTGCAGGTTGTGGCTCACCTTCAGGATCAGCTTCGCCGATTCGGAAAACGGTGGCGAGACATGGACGGCAACTTGAGGCATTGCTTTCACTTCCGCGGACGTCGGCAGCGCATGCGATGTCCCATTGCCGACAGTCGGAGCATCAACCGTTACCCCTGCGCGATGCAGCGCTTCGATAAACAATGTTCGTGCATGTGCGACGGCATCGTGAACTTCATAAACTCGAACCAGCGGCTTGTGACCTTGCGGAATCTGGCCTGTCACTGAAACCCAGCCATGCCCCAGGCTACGAACGGTGGTCGCGATTGGCTTGCCATGTTCAACGGTCACGACCTTGGACTCGATATGGATCCCGGCAGTGACGGGCCTGGATGTCAATTTGGCTGGATGTCCCGCTTCCGTTGGCTCGATCAGCAGATCAATGACGTTGTCATTAATGCTGATCGGCGAAACGTGTGTCGGCCCACTGCCAGACGATTCTGCCCGATCAAACATTCGGTCATCGATCAGGACATCGCCATGAACGTGCCCGATGCCAGATGCTGCAACTTGTTTCGCAAGATCATTCAGGCCACCCAATGGATCAGGGGCGGTCAGTCCTCCGTCGGCATTTCCGTTGGAGTAGGTGTGGTCAGAATCAACAAATGCAATCTTGCCATCGGCCGTCGTTCGACCACCAAAACTCAAGTCCCCCGAGGCAACCAGGATCAAGTCGCCCGTCAGCACATGTTCGTGAACTTCGCCGTGACGGACAACCGGTGTCCGAAACCGGAAATCGGCCCCCAGTGTATCCAGCGCACAGGCGACAGAATAAAGCTTCGTTGTCGATGCGGGAGCGAACAGCTTCTGCGGTGCATGTTCAAAGACGACGTCGCCCGATTTTCGATCGACAAACAACGCACCCCAATGTGCATGTTTGAAGTGCGGCTGATGAACAACATGACGAATCGCCTTTTCGAGCGACTCTTCCCCTTGAGCCACAGTGCACAGACAAATGCAGGCTGCCAGTTGAATAAACGAAGGAATCAGCCAACCGTGGAATGACATTGCGATGAAAGAACATTTCACAGGATGAGAACGAGAAACGAAGTGTCGAGACATCGGTATATCCTTGAGGATAGGTTGTCGGCTGACCGGGATTCGACCAGTATAGTCCGTCGTGAACCATTCAGACATTGAACAGCACGAGTGCAAGGTTGAAGAGGAGACGAGCCGGAACGGCGGCATCGCGCGAATCAAATCCACGATTAAAGCTCATTAACCGCATGGCATCATGCGTGAATCAGCGCGAGGTTTGTTACGCCGCCGACAACAGTCGTCGTGTTTTTCACGTAAAGCTTGGCACCTGAGTAACACTGAAACGCTGCGTCGCCACAGACTTTTTTATACACTCTTGACTTTTCCGCAGTCACCACTACCATACTCAGAACTCTTTTAAGAGGCACTACGCATCTTTTCGCTACGCCGCCACGTTCGCATCGTCGCACACCCACATACTCAACGAGTCCTAACCGCGGAACGGCGGTTTTATGCACCGCTTTTCGGCTGGTACTGTCGTCACATTAGCTGTTTTTGCGACCATCGGGTTGGTGTTGGGTGACGATCCGTTATTTCCTATTACCGACCCCTGCTGGAACCTGCGATCAACACACCCATGCGCGACCCCAGATGCAGAGAGTTGCGGCGCACAATTTGTATGTCCGACGGTTGGACAGTCCTGCTCAATTTTTATGAATCTCGGGGCACTGACAACCATCAAACCACGGCAGTGAATGCCGCTGCCGAGGGGTATCAAAACAAGGCTTCATCGAACCTGTCATTGCAGTGCCACGTATCATGCCCGTGCGACATTTGTGCTGCAACCGTCATCATGGATGCGAACGGCGAGTATCAATTTGCAACCCGGTGCCGGCCGCAAGATGAGCCATTCGGCTGTGAGCCCACCGATCTTATACCGGCTCCTGACACGACAGGAGGCGATCGTTGCTCTTCCGAAAATCCGACAAGCTAAAACGTTGTTGTGGATTATCCCAGTTGTGAATTATCTCAATTGGGTTACTGAACTACTATGGTGCCCGCTCAAATGATTCGCAAACTGCTTAGTCTTTCTTGTTACACATTGGTTGCCGTATCGAGCTTTCAGTTTTCGGTGCAATTGTGTTTTTCACAACACGTCAAACAATCTGGAGCTCTGGATGCCGAGACGGCAATCGCTGGTTTTCGCGCGGGTCGCGAGCGGCTCGTTTCTGGTCACTTTAATGTTCGGAAAGTCCTGACGCGCAAGTCGGAGCGTGTCGTCCGTGACTACACGCAAGTTTTCGACTTCGCGTCCGATCGTATTCGTCATGACCATCAGCGTGAGGGCGATGACTCGGATCGCGGCAAGTACATCTCCACCCCAGAGGAAAGCCTGACTCTAACACGCGATGAGAGGCTGGTCGTAAAACGCACGTCAGGTGACTATGGCTCCGCCCGCGGGCGACCATTCGATGTTCGCTGCCTCGGTATCATGGATATACAGTCGTTTTTAAATGAAAACAAGCGATTTCCGTTTAATCAGTTGGTCGGCGCATTGGTCTTCGACGCGAATCGCAATACCAATTCAAACCTGCATTACTCGTTTGAATTGGTGCAGATTGATGGAGCCGGCCTATACCGTCTTGCTCGCTGGAATCGAAAAGCGCGATGGTTTAACACCATAGTCTTTGATCCTCGCCGCGATTTTGTTCCCGTTGAATGGAAAGAGTGGAATAGTGGTAAAGCTTGGACCGAGGAAAATACGCCTCCGGGAGAGGCAACAGACATCGCCGAAATGGAATGGTTGCAGGTCAATGATGTTTTCGTCCCCTCGACTGTGGCTTATGCTAGCACTGTGGGGCATACGGCAGAGATTGCGTTAAAGTTCGATTGGATTGAAGTAAATTCGCATCTACCAGAAGACGCGTTTTCACTTTCAGGTTTTAATGCCCCGCGGGACACTAGAATACTTGACGTACGCAACAGGCATCCTTTAGATCTTGGTGAGGCAAATGCACCGCCACTACAACGAGCAGGTTTGGCCAGTGGGCGCACCGCATTCTGGGTTGCTAATGTCGTTCTCCTTGCCGTTCTGGCAATAGCGTATTGGATTAAAGCGCCTCGACGCGTTGGATAACAGCAATCAGGCTTTTGTGAGTGTCCTCAAGTTTTGATTGGGTGCAGCAGCATGCACAGGTATGTCGTCGGCTCGTTAATTGGAACCGGTTCGGTACTTGTGATTGCAATTCTCGCTTATTTGCCAAGAACCAATCGGGAGCCGCGTACGTTTTCTAAATCGCATAATTTTGGGGTCGTTGCCCCAGGAACGGCGTTACAGCATACCTTCAAATACGTCAACACATCAACAACAACTTTTGATGTCGTTGAAATACGCACGACATGTGGATGCACTCGTGCTTCCGCAGTGCCTTTAGAAATTCCTCCGGGCGATGTGGCGCAGATCGTCGTAGACTACAAAAATCCAACGGTCGAAGGATCAAATCTCCAGCGGGTGAGCGTGCGTCTGAAGGGCAGCAGAACAACTTCAACGGAGGTCTTCGAACTAGGATGTCTCGTTAGGGAAGAAATGCGGATATTTCCGAAAGCCGCGGTGCTGGTAAAGGGGGAAAACGAGACGAACGTATGGAGGGGTTCAATATCGGTGAGTAACTCGACCAAGAAGGAGTGGGGTGACATAAGTGTCGCGACAGAACATGATTGGCTCAGATGTGAATCAATCGTTCCGGTTAAGCCGGAAGGGGATTCTCACGCGAGGGAATGCTGGAGAGTGCATCTTGTTGGTGACCTGAGCGATGCCGAGGCGACACAGCCCATGAATGATGTTATTACAATTCGGGCCTCGACTACAGATGGAGCCATTGAACAGCGGGTGGCAGTAACGATTCCTGCACAACCAGCGTCAACCAGCGTTGCGGTCATTCCCGTCATTAATCTTCTTCCCCCCGATGCGGCGATCATGCGAGAAAACTGTATCAGTCCGAATTGCTGCGAGCGAGGCTGTCTCAGTAGAGAGTCTAGTGGCGGCGACATGTTCGTTTGACTGCCCGCTGGAACTGAGCCATACGTGGGACGTTAGTCGCGATAACACAGCCACGCTTAACATAAAGGCGAGTTGCGGGTCAAATGCTTTGCCGGGCCCGTTTAAAGGAACAGTCGTGTTAAGTAATCCGGAGTGGCCATTCAAGAAATGGTCACTTCCGGTACGGGGATTCGTCGAGTTCGAGGCAGAGTGAGTGAGCAATCGCCTACGAATCAACGGACAGTTGCATGGATTGGGATGGCAATCTCGCATTTCACCCCTCATGCCTCCCAATCCTCCTGAAACAATCCGACCGTGATTGTTCTCCAAGAGCAGGCACCCCACCACACACGCCTACATTTTCA
>JBAWWJ010000102.1:0-27418 GCA_037146815.1 Planctomycetota bacterium | reverse complement strand
ATTCTGTGGAAAAGGCTATGGCGAAGATCACAATCATGTCTTCGCATGCTCTTCCCTGCATTTTATCATCTCAGAATGAATCTCTGTGCCCCTCCGTGTCCTTGTATGTTGCCGAAACGAAGTAACGACGTCTTATGGTCGTGGTTTACTGTTAGGGTGGGACTGGCTTCGCGTCGGCGTTTTTTGAAACGACTGATGACTCGCAGGAAGTACCGCTGATGGCTCTGCAGACAGAGGAGGGAGAGCCCCGCTGTTGCCACCGCCGTAGGGAGGATTGAGAGACGTCGCAACCTGCTGACAGACGAATCGCTGATAAACATCCGGCGATTCCAGTGCTCGATCCACTCCCATTAGACTCTGGCGCCAATTCAGCTTCTGGTGCAGGTATGCCTGAGCCTGATGGGCGGTCTCTGCTTCACGCGCATCCCACAATCCGTCGGCCGAGGCGATCGCTACCCCTTCGCCCGGACTGATCATGATTAATGACAGACCGACGCGCGGAGGAGGGTAAGGGTGGTACTGGGTTACCTGACCGAACAGGATCGCCTGAGCATCATGTTGCCTGGCGATCCGCAGCAGTTCCAATTCGTCGAACGACCCGCGTGCAAACACGTCGCGCGATCGAGCAGCACTGTCTTCCTGCGTCTCCATGACGACATCGAACCGGCCTGCCCGTTGCAACTCAGCCGCAAGATTCTGTTGCATTTCCGCCGACGCTTGAGCGAATGCTGTCTGATTCGCCATCGGCATCAAAACGACTCGTTTGACCGTCGTCCAATCAAAATTCGGTGCCACAAACTGCTGATATGGTGCCGGCTCCGTCGGCATCACCGTTTGCACTGGCCGATGACGCACACACCCGGAATGAATGACCAGCAGAGGCCCCACCAATAACCCCAGACATTCCCGCCGGGAATAAATTGGCGTAACCAGACTACCTGGACCCGAATTCTCGCGAATTCGTAGATCCAGTTCGCTGGTGGCATTCTGCCGTTCCTGTTCCGTGGGCATAAAATTCATCACTCCTCGGATTCATCCGGCAATCCGCTGGTCCCATCGGACTCCAGCAGACGCTGAAGGAGTGGTGCCATTGTCTGTAACAGTGCTGCGTTATCACGTTCTGCATCGCGAACTTTGTCCTGCAGCAACTGTACCTGTTGCCGCAGTCGCTCCAGTTCATCCTTGGCAGTCGCAACTTCCTTGCGCGCTGATCTGATCTCACGAATGGCAAGCAACAGTTGATCGTCGCGGTGTTTCAGAAGCTGATTCTGTTCGGCACTCTGCTGGCCGAGCGCATCGAGTTGTCGTTCCATTTCGCCGATCGTTGTCATCAGCCGCATCGAGCGTTCTGTCGCGGTCTCCCCGGGCGACAGACGCAAGTGATTGCCGAGGATCATTGGGGGGCCACCACGATCGGTCGGAAAGTTGCCGCCACTCACCACAGGTTGTCGATGAGGAATCAGCGATGGACCCGGAACCCCTGGCAATGGATCGGGCGGCGGAAAACCCTGTGACGGGTCTTCCAGTTGATTGTAGCTCGCCTTTGAGACGTTTCCGGTGATGGGAATATGTCCCAGCGGAGAAACGGTCCGTGGAGCGTCCGTCGTTGTTTCGTTCTTTTTGCCGATCCCAAACGGATTCAGCAGGCTGGAACTGGTTGAGCGAGCAACTGTCGATCCCGGACGGACCTCGTTCGGCACGGCAGCGCGTGCGGGTACCTGTGGCATATTTCGTCGCCGGGCATGGTCATAGGCAAAGGGCGGCACCTTTCCCGCAACGGCCTGAGGTGGCGACGTCACTCCGGGTGTCGGCCTTCCGACTGTCACCCCCACTGATCTGTTCGGCGAATCGTAAATACCCGGCGAGTAATTTCCGGGCGAGGGCGGAACGTGCGAGTTGGCATCCATGAATTCACTTTGAGCAAACATGCTGGCTGGTAGGGTTTGCGACAAGATCATTGCCGCAGCTACCGCCATCGATCGCCAACCCGTCAATGACAGGTCATTCGGTGATCGCGAGAAAGTACGAGTCATCAGTGACAGTCTGGTTGATTGCAACATTAGACGGTGCCCTCTTTCGAAATTATTCCGCCACATAGGAGCACCAGATGCGAAACTTCTCGCCACACGAACAGGTGACATCGATTGCCTTGACCAGATCCCCTTCGCGCACCAGGTCGATCGTCGGCTCACCTCCCGCATGATGCCCCGCTCCCCCCGGATGCGAACTTCCCACTCGAGCGGTCTCGGACGTCTGGATCACTCGATGCGCAGGGAGTACCGGTTGAGCAGCGGCGCGCAGGAACTTGTCGATTCGAGCAGACATGGCTTTTCTCTCAGGTATCGTCGTTATCATGGGCGTTGACGTATTCGCGAAGATGATGCTGAGCGGCAGCCAGCAACCGCGATACTCGAGATTCGGAAAGTTGCAGAACTGCCCCGATTTCCTTCAGGCGCAGATCCTCCGTGTAATACAGGGTGATCACCAGACGTTCCTTTTCTGGAAGAGTGGCAATCCCTTTCGCAAGTTGCTGTTTCTGTTCTTCGCGTTCCATCGCACTGTCGATGGCCGCTTCACCCTTGTCCGGATCCGTTTCCAGTTGTTCCAGCGACCGGACATGGATGAACGGCAAGGCGACCAGTGCATCCAGGACTTCATCAACCGTCAATCCAGTGGCGCGTGCCAGATCTTCTGCAGAAACAGGTGCCGGCAGTCGTTCGTGGGCTTTGGAAACGAGAGAGACGCGTCGCATCATTTCCTGGGGCAAAGGACAATTTCGCCGTGCCTCATCAATGATTGCCCCGCGAATTCGGAGTGCCGCAAATGCCTTGAAATCGACTCCACGAGTCGCATCAAACCGCTGGGACGCTTCGACCAGACCGAGGACTCCGGCCGATTCCAGGTTCTCGACATCAACACCAGCAGGCAGCCGTGCGGCGACTTTGCCGATGATGTGACGAACCAGCCACAGATGGTCAACGACAAGTGCGTCACGAGCCGTCTGTTCGGCCGTGCGCGAGTACTCCTGCAGTTTGCGTCCCACAGCCGCTGACATGCTGACGCGCCCATCCATGGGTGAAAAAATGAATTGCCACGCTGGCAATGACAAAGCAACGACCGACTCGATCAAGACAGGGAATGGGAACGGCGGAACGGCCGGAAAAGGCCATTCTGCCTGTCACCATAACCCTCTTGAACGAGTATTGAGGATTGTGTGCAGAATCAGAATTGCGTCAACATGACCCCGCGCCGCAAGCGGTCAGTCCGGCTTCAATTGCGGCGAATTGCCGTCACCTGGCATCACAATCGGCAAAAACTGCGGACATCCTCACTGCGATCAAGATTACTAGCAAGTTATAAAACACAAGATGCAAGCTTTACGCACGAATTACGTCCGGACCTTCTTGTACGGCATTCTTTCACCACGAAGGGCACGAAGAGCACGAAGGAATCAGTGACCGAAATGCTTGATTCCATCTTTGAGACGGATGTTGTTGAAGTTGATACGCCGGTATTGATGTTGGTCAGTTTCATGTAGTTTAGCAGTTGGGCCTTCGTCGAATTCCACCTTCGTGATCTTCGTGTCGTTCGTGGTAATCCCATTCCACCGGGGATTTGATTCTCAATGGGCTCTTCCCGGAGTTCGTCTGCAGATCGTTTTTTCATCGATCAGAATATCGCATCAACGAATCATGATCAGCCAGTGCGGCATTGCACTTCCTTCGCAAGCCTTTCAGAATACAAATGTTCGGGCCTCGCTTTGTCCATGGGTGTGGACTTTCCTTAATTTGAATGTGGATCGGTTGGCATGACCAAGCGGATGATCGGACCCTTTGAGGTGGGGGACCGGATCGGCGTCGGAGGTATGGGGATCGTTTATCGAGCCACGTACACCAAGAACGGCGCGCCGGTGGCGCTGAAGGTCTTGTCACCGGAAGTTTCAGACTCGGAAGCACTCCAGAAGCGTTTCGAACGCGAAATCTCCATTCTCAAGAAGCTTCAACATCCCAACATCGTTCGCTATTACGGCGGCGGACGGTTTGGTGCCCAGCGTTTCTATGCGATGGAACTGATCGAAGGGGGCTCCGTCGAACAGTATCTGAAGGACAAAGGGAAACTCCCCTGGGAAGAGGCCCTCGATATCACGATGCAGGTCGCCAAGGCCCTGGAACACGCTCACGAAGCGGGAATCGTTCACCGGGATCTGAAACCTGCCAACCTGCTGATCACCAAGACCAACCAGATCAAGTTGACCGACTTCGGGATTGCTCGCGATACCACGGCCACCGCTTTGACTGCCGCTGGCAAGACTGTCGGTACCTACGCGTACATGGCCCCCGAACAGATCCGTGGCAAACCACCCGTCGACAAGAAGACCGACCTGTATGCCCTTGGCTGCGTTCTGTTCGAAATGATCTCGGGTGAAACTCCGTTTCTCAGCGAGAATCAGGGTGAGATGCTGATGATGCATCTGCAGGAAGAGCCTCCTCGCATCACATCGCTGGTTCCGAACTGCCCCAGCTTTGTGGAAGACCTGATTTTCCGCTTGCTCGAAAAGGACCCCAACGAACGTCCCTATGATGCCCTCGCATTGCAGGTTGAAATCGACGAAGTCCGCAAGAAGATCGAGCAACAGCGCAGCATCGCGGCCGAGACCCTGGCGACCTCTGCCGGAACTGTTTCAGGAGGGCGGTCACCTGAGGAACTGAAAGCCGCACTCGGCAAGAAGAAAAAGAAGAAGAAACAAGCGACAGGTCCCTTCTACGAACGAACCTGGTTCCTCGCGCTCTGTTTAAGCCTTGTCCTTGGTTTTGTCGTCTGGCACTTCCTGCCCTGGAGTGAAGACCGCCTGATGGTCGAGGCTGAACGATTGATCAAGTCGGAATACACGTCGGATCATATCAAGGCCCGCGATGACTATCTGAAGTTGCTGCTGACGCGTTATCCCGCAGGTCGACATTCGTCACAGGCGAAGTCCTTGATTGTCGATGTCGACAAGAAAGAAACCGTGACGCAGATGCGTGCCAGGGTGAAACAGCGTCAACCACCCGCCAACGAAGCCGAACGTCAGTACCTGAATGCCGAGAAGTACCTTGCGTTTGGTGATCATGTCACCGCCCAGCGAAAATTTGGCGCGATTGTGGACTTGTTCAAGGCCAAAGATGAATACATCAATTACGTACGCCTCAGCCAGGACGAAATTGACAAGATCATCGCAGCCACCGGGAATGAATCGCTCGCGAGTTTTCTGAACAAGCGACTGCGTGATGCCGATACTGCTCGACAATCTGGAAAATTGAGCGAAGCGGAATCGATCTGGACCAGCATCAAGACGCTGTACGAAGACAATGCCGAAGCGACCGTACACGTCACGTTCGCGAAGAAGCGGCTCCGTGACGAAGATCCTGGGCCTCCGCCATGGGCGAATGAGCCTGAATCAAAATCGGAGCCTCAGAAATAGCGTGTTTTAACACGTGTATCGGGGATGGCCGTGCAGGCCTCTCCCCACATTCCGGCGGCTCATTCGGGCCGTCCTATTCGTCAAAGGAGTCGATAAATGAATTTGAAAGTGGCGTTGGCAGCAGCCGTCATGACAGCATGTGGCGCGGCCCAGGCGTTGGCATTCCCTTCGATGCCGAAGTACCTGGTTGATGGCTACAAGAACGACAAGGACTACAAGCCGTTTATCGAGACCGTGGAAGGCCTGAAAACGAAGTGCGATGTCTGCCATAAGCCGGGCGCAGAGAAGAAGGCCAAGGGTCATGGACTGAATGACTTCGGCAAGGTCTATCACGACCGCTTCAAGCCGAAAGACTTTAAAGCCGCCGACATGGAAAAGAAGACCGACGACGCCATGAAGGTTTTCAAGGACGCCTGGGAAAAGTCTATCACGGAAAAGAACGCCGAAGGCAAAGTCTACGGCGATCTGATCAAGGCCGGAAAACTGCCCGGAAAGAACGATTGAACCGCTTGGTGTGATCGGTACATCAGCACGAATCCGTCGAAAACGGCGTGCATGGGAAAGCAGAATTCGCACGTCATTCCCGCTTGTGCGGGAATGACGCTAGATCTCAGTCAGACGTTGGGTTGAGTCGCCGAATTTGTCGAGGCGTACGCCGGCCTTGTCCATCAGCGAGAGGTACAGGCTGCACATTTTGCGGTTGGGTTTATCGAGGTAGTCGAGGACTCGGCCGGTCTTGATTTGACCGCCCCCTCGGCCAACCATCACCACGGGCAACTGTTTGTTTTCGTGGTTGCCGGTCATCATGCTCGACATGTAGAGGATCATACTGTTGTCGAGCAGCGTTCGGTCCCCCTCCTGAACCGCGTCAAGCTTCCCGGCGATGTAGGCCAGTTGCTGCGCGAAGAACTGATTGACCTTCAACCAATCGGCACCGTCGGTGTGCGAGAGCAGGTGGTGAATCATGTAGTCGATCCCCTGTGTGGGAGATCTCTCTGACGTGAGATTCGGAAACCGCAACGAAGAATGATCGTTATTGAGCTTCAGCGTGCAGACTCGGGTCGTATCCGTGCGGAAGGCAAGGACCAGGATATCACACATCAGACGCATGTGCTGGTCGATGTCCTGTGGAATGCCGTCGGCCGGTCGCGGCACGTCAGGTTTTTCCAGTGTGGGTCGCCAGCCTTGCAGTCGGCCTGCTTTGCCCGCCTGATCGATGCGGACTTCCAGTTCGCGGACCGATGACAGATACTCGTCAAGCCGCTGGCGGTCCGACTTGCTCACGGTGTTTCGCAGCCCTCGCGTATCTTCGATCACGGCGTCGAGCACGCTCTTGTCGGTCTTCCCCGTCTGGTCGCGGAACAGTCTGTCGAAGGCAAGGGAGGGATAAAGTTCGAGTGGCGTTGGGGTACTCGATGAATTCCAGGAGATATGCGAGCTGTAAATCATCGAGTAGTTGCCGTGGATGGCGGCGATCGAAGGCTCACAGCCCAGCGCCAGGCTGGGGACTTTAGTCTGGGTCTTCATGGCCTCCGCGACAACCTGATCGCAACTGATCCCGGACTGGATCGCGCCACCAGGAGCCAGATGGGCTCCGGTCAAAAGGTTGCCGGTCTGGCAACTGTGGATGCCGCCGATCAACGCCTCTTCGTTGTACAGCCCGCGCAGGAACAGCAGCTTCTCACGGAACGGGTGGAGCGATTCCAGCACCTTTCCGAGTTCCATCTCCTTGCCCTCGCCTTTGGCCCACCACTCTTTGCTGTGGAACCCATTACCCGAAAACAAGCAGGCAAACCGAACCGGCGGCTCCGACGATGTGTTCTTTGGTTTGTCGTCCCCCCACACCGTAACGGATTCCAGCCAGGGGAGAGCCATTGTGACGCCGACGCCATGAAGGAATGCACGGCGGGAAACGGGTTGTGTGGAACGGGTTGTCATCAAAATTCTCCAGCCAAGTTATCAGGCGGTATTTGGATTAAAGCCGATGTTGATACCAAAGAAAGGATCGAGTGTGCGGAGCAAAGAACGGCGTTGGCAAGCTACAGGAAAGAAATCGAAGTGTACGAACCAATACGTCGTCGTCATAAACATTAATGGCATCAATGTCGGTATCGATCTCGAGCAATCGATTGATGTTCGGAGGGACATTTTCCGTTACGCGAATAATAAACCGCTCCGAGTTTCCGAAAACCCATGCGTATTCGATTTCGGCATCGCCACCCCAAAAGAAACAGTAGTAGAACGCAACTGGAATCTTGGTTTTCAAACTGAGGTTCTTGGCGACACGAAGAACGCTAACTGGCGGAAATCCTGGCAGTTCAAAATTTGGAATTTTTTGGGCGATGACGAGAGGAGAGAGCACGATTTCCGTGTCGGAAGCGATGTCAAATCGTTCCCAAGACAAAATATCGTTGTCATGCCATTCGGCTATGTGGTCAGTGGGATCACAAATGGGGCGGATGAAAACGAGTCCTTCGGGGGGGATGGAATGCGCCACCTCAGGGGTATGCCAATTGTGGTGGATTGGATTCGTGACCCAATAGGCGTGATCGGCAAATAGAGGATCACGCTTGATTGCGGCAAGAATCGAGGGGTCGCCCACTGTGATGATCTGACTGGCATACCATGTCATATTTCGGTCTCTTGCATGCCGTGAGGATGTTGAATATTCACTCCGAATACTCACTTCCACGTATCATTCGAAACTGTGAACTTCCGACAATTTTTAGCACTACGGTTGAGACGCGGCCTTCGTTGTTATTCAGTTCGGACACCATCTCGTCCAGCAGGGCCGTGTCCGAGAGTGTCACTGCACGTCCGAGGGCATATCCCAGCAGCCGACGACAAAACAGCCGCGTGACAACGTCCTTCTTCTTTGTCAGCAGATAGGTCCGTAATCCGTCGATTCCTTCGAACTCGGTGCCATCTCGAAGCTTTGCCTTTGCATCGACCTCCAGCCCGCCGAGATCCTTTTCTCGCAGCCGCCCGATGGGATCGTACTTCTCCAACGCGAATCCGAACGGATCAATGCGGACGTGACAGGCGGCACACGATGCCGACTTCGCGTGCTTCTCGACCTGCTGTCGCATCGTCAGGCCGCCTGTCCCTTCTTCCTCGGGGAGGCGCGGGACGTCGGCAGGCGGGCGGGGAAGTTTCTCGCCAAGCAGTGTTTCAACAACCCAATTGCCGCGAAGCACTGGACTCGACCGCGATGCTCCCGCCTGTCGAGCCTGCACGCTGGCGAGTCCCAGCACCCCTCCGCGACCAAATTTCTTCACGCCGTCGACCCGTCGCCATTGCGGGCCACTGATGCCTGGGATGCCATAGTGCTTTGCCAGTGGCTCGTTCAGAAACGTGTAGTCCGCATCCAGGATCTGCATCACAGCGTGGTCGTTTTGGAAAAGGTCCTGAAAGAACAGAATCGATTCCTCATAGACGGCTTTTCGGAAATCGGCGTTGAATGTCGGGAATAGCGTTTCGTTTTTCTCCTTGAATTCGTCGAAGCCGCGGACGTGAATCCACTGTGTGCCAAACTCGATGGCCAGCGACCGCAAACGGGCATCTTTGAGCATCCGTCGAGCTTGCTCGGCGAGGACCTGTGGATCGCTGAGCCGACCCGCCGCAGCCAGTTGTCGCAGTTCGTCGTCGGGGGAGCTTGACCACAGGAAGTAACTCAGGCGTGTCGCGAGTTCGAAGTGATTGACGGGGCGCGGCTCTTTCCCCGCAGGTGCCTGCTCAATGCGGAACAAAAACGCGGGGGATACCAACACGCGGGCGAGCAGATGATGGAACGCCTCTTCATGCGTCTGCTCCTTCCCGCGAATCGTCGTATACAGGGCGAGTAGATCGGCTCGATCTTTTTCACTCAACGGACGTCGGTAAGCTCGGCCTGCGAACTCGAGCAGGCTGTCGAGTTGCCGCGCGGCGAACGATTCCTCCCGCTTCATCAATTCGTCAGCCCGCTGCTGGAACGATGGTCGCTGTGCCTCGAAGAAATCGAAGAGCGCCTTCGGCTGGTCTTGCGTCACGAAGCCCATGAAGAGCGGCAGGTAGTTGAGTTCGGCGACCGACTGACGGCTGATAAACTTGTGCTCGTTCCAAAGATGTTCGAGCCGTCGCTGTTGCTCATCGTCCAAGAACAGCCGGATGAGCGGTTCGTCCTCGCGATGGAACATCTTCAGGCAAACGACCTCGTCGTTGGGGATGACCTGTGGGAAGCACAGGAATAGTGGGAAGGCGCGACGGAATGCTTCATTCCCCTGGATAAGCCGCTTGAATGCCGCACTTTCCGGAGAAGCCGCCACCGGGCCGGAACCCCAACCGGAGTCCGTTTCGAGCGGAGCCGTTTGGACTCGGAATTGAACGACTCGCTCGCCGGGTACGCCATCGAGTCGCCCATTCACGACAAACTCGCGACCGACGAACAAGGCGATCGGCAGCCGAACTTCGGTCACCGAATCAGCCGCGACGAAGAGACTCGACTCGTCCACCGGCTTGCCACCCGATCGTGTGCCGAATCGATCCTTTGGAAGTCCGTACGTCGGGGCATTTGGCCTCGGTTTCGTGAGCTTGCGAATATCGAGTCCCGTGAGCAACGGACCGTCGATTGCCAGCAGCTTGTCATAGAGTGCGCGGTCGGAGTCGTTCGCCTTTGCAGGTTTCGGTCCGGACAGCAGGGCCTCCACCTGCGCGGCGAGCTTGCTCACATCACCTTGTCGAGCGGGATCGATAACTGCCTGTCGCCATTCTCCCAGCACTGAGTCTGCAGGAATCAGCTTGTCAACCACAGAGCCGCTGCCGACTTTCGATGCCCCTCCGACGAAACTCCAGGTGTCAGCGTTGCCGTGTTGATCGGCATGCGGGTTTCCCGCGAGGAAGCTGTCGGCGACATCCGCAGCCAGATTCCAGATGCGTTCGGGCTTGTGGTCGGCTTTTACAATCAAGTCGATCTCAGTCAGGTCGCACCCGTGGTTGCCGTTTCGTGCATCGACCGCCAGTACGACCAGATCACCCTTCTCGACTGCCAGCACTTTTTCTGGAGGCTTCGCTTCTTTACCAAGATCAATGGCTCCCTCACCCAGAACCGTCGCCTGACCGGTCCGGCGGTGTTCGAGCCACCACGCGACGCCGTTGCCGCAACTTGGATGCGCATGAGTCACTCGAACTGTGACTCGCACACTGCCCGCCAGCGGGCTTTTCCAGGTGACACCAACGAATTCCTTCGGCAGTGGATGAACCACGACCGCGTGTGGCGAGACTCGACCGGGAATCTGTTCCACTGTGTCCGACGAATTCGTGACCACGACCGGAAGATCAGACCCTTTCTTGCGCCACCCATTAATCGACTTCTTCTCATTGCGAGTCTGTTCCTCCAGCAGCGATATTGGCACTGCAGGGACCGTCTTGACAGTCTGGTTCTTCACGAGTGCTTCGAGGGCCAGTACCTCGACCCAACGCTTCAGGAACGCAGCGTCGAGACTGTCCTTCTTCGCTAACTCCTCCAGTGACGCACCGTGATCGATGGCTTTCACCGCAGCGGTCAGATACTTGGCGCTCCCTTCGAATACCGAAGGGTAGTCCACCTCAAAAGCGGGGCCAAACTCGGCATAGTCCCGCAACAGCAGCGGCGGTTTGCCTGCAGCCTCGAATCGCGGGCGATGCCAAACGATGTTTCCGCCCCCCGCTGCCATTAATTCGCGCGAGGCGAGCGAAAGCACGACCTCGGCTTGTCCTGGTGAAGGTTTGACTGTCACTCGTAACGGGACCGATTCGACCGCCGGGGAATCAAAGGGAATTTGTCGAGATGGATTCTCCACGAACGCGCCGCTCTCGTCCTTTCGAACGTAGCTGCCAACTCGAGCCGTCTTCCACAATGCGTTCTGCAACGCTGCGATCTCATTCGCCAGAGCGGGCACATCTTTGTCCGCAGCCGCACGCCAGCGAGAACGGACCCCGTCGAGTACAAACGACGGAGTCTTGTCTTGCAGCGTGTGCCACAGGTTTCTGAAGTATCTGGGATTCAGTTTCTCCTTCGCGGCGACGTCTTCAGGAGTGACCTTGCCGCCGAGTATCGCGTCGCGGTGTCGAACGCTCGCTTCCAGATACCGCTGGACCTGCAGTCGTCCGTCGCCGCCGATATGTTCGTTATAGAAGCCACGCAGTCGGGCTGTACTTTCATCAGTCCAGTCGCGTCGAGTCTTCGTAGGCGAAAACCGGAATCCATCAGGCAGCAAGACCGCATGTTCCGCGATGTCTCTGGCCGCGTTCAGATACTTGTTGAGCAACGTCGGCGAGATATCTGACAGCGACTCGGCAGCATTCGTAAATCCCTCACCCGCAGCTCCGTCCACGGGAAACTCACGCGTCGGTCGCAGATCAACCCCGGTGAGATCACGAATGGTCGCGTCGTACTCCGTGTTGCTCAGTCGCCGTAGCGGAACGTGACCTGGATCACCCGCCCGAGCACGCGCCTCGGCGTCCAGGAAACGACGAGTCCAGTCGACCAGCCGCTTTCGCTCCTGAGGAGTCGGCTGCGGCTTGTCTTTTGGCGGCATCTCGTCCGCCTCAAGCTGCTCGATCAACTGCTGCCACGGCAAAAGATCTTTGCGGACCAGATCGACCGATTCGAACCGTTCCAGATCGAGACTTCCTTTCTTCACTGCTGCCGAGTGGCATCCCAGGCAATACGACTTGAGAAGCGGTTGAACAACTGCGGCGTATTCCTTCTTCGGGTCCACATCCGACTCTTGCGCCGTACAGATTCCGCCGGACAATCGCGTCAATAGGACGAGAAAAGCCAAAACGAAAGCGAGACGTACGCCCCGTCTCATCGAGAGTGATCGCCGGTTTGGCCTGCTCATTGAGGTCTCTTTACTTCCAACCGAATCGCGATTTGTCTGAATGAAGAACTGCTCCTGAACTGAGAACGCATTACGGCTTCAATCCGCTGAGCGGATGTTCCAGCACCGCGTTCCAAGCCAGTTCTTGAAGCAGGAGGTTGAGTTTCTCTTCCTGATCGCCAAGTTTGGACTGCTTGAGAATCTCTGGCACCGGCAAGCCGACAGGGCTGCGACGGTAGATTGTGGCGAAATTGACATAGCCGACCAGCGCCATGAGTGGCGGCTTCCCGTGTCCGAGTTCATCCGTGAAGAGATCTTCCTGGACCTTCAGCCCAGGAGCCTCACCCGCGATGATCTTCTCGCGTAAAGCGATGACTGCTTGGGGCGCCGGAGCCACATAAAGAACCGTCTTCCCAAACTTCTTGTTCAAGTCGCGCACGTGCTCATCCATTTTCTGGAAGTGCTCGGCATGGCGTGTTCGAAGTTCGTCGCCGGTAATGGCGTTGTGATCGACTTTGGCGGGCCGCTTGGTGGTTGGCTCGTAAATATCCCAACGCAACCAGATCGGTTGAACGATGACCCGGATCTCTTTGTTGTGCTCGAGAGCCAGCGCTGTGAAATTCTCAATCCCCGGATCGGGAAGGAAGATTGGCGACAGCGTCAACACATCGACGTTGCCGGTCTTGAGTGCCATCTTGGCGGTGTTCTTGTCTTCGGCAATGTCCCAATGCTGGATGGTGCGTGATCCGCCGATCGAGGAGAGCCCCACTTGGTTGTGGTTCTCGATTCCCCCTTTTTTGCACAAATCGGCAACGATCCCCGGCACCCAGACATGGAAACTATGCCCGCAGGTGAAGACCCGCTGGCCTTTGGTGACTGGCTCCACCAGTTGCGGTGTCTTCGCCGCTGGCGCCTTGTCCTGAGACTCTGCCGTGCGAACGACCGACACTAACGCCAGCAGCATGAGACTCGCAAGCCCCATCCGGATGCTGGTTCGAAACTGTTCACTCATGAGGAAAGTCTCCTGGAGTTCGTTGGGTTGATCGGTGAAGGCTGGTTACGGGTTGCCGCTTGACTTGTTCACTACGGTCTTTTTGTGCTGATGCACTTTGGCATGATTGCTGCCGTTGATGGTATGCAACGTGGATTTCGCGACGGCTTTCTTCAACGAGTCCAATAGCGAGTTCCGTCGGGTCTTCGAATCTACACGCCAACACTTGTTGCCACCAGTGACTACTGATGCGTCCCGGCAAAGTATTCAGGTTGGGAACGTCAGCGACTGGGTGCGATTCTGCTGCGTAAAACTGGACGCTAGCGAGTTCCGGTTTTGAGCATATTGGATAAGTGGTCGCCCTTTTGAAGCTGTGGGTGACAAATGCGGTGACTGCTGAAGCGTAAGCAATGAGGTTGCAGCCAAAGAATGACACAGGGGCATCATCGTGACCGATAGGTCCGATGATGCCCCGTGAAGGATCGAATTACTGCGAAGTCTTATCGCAGGGAGGCCTGTCGGCTTCCCCAGACGGTTGCGGCCGTCGGCGCGGGAACAAATCGGCCGCTGCTGGCACTGGAGCGTGGACTGTAGTTCCGAGCCTCTTCCATCGGCATCGGGACCGACTTGGAAGCGGGGGACTCATAGCTTTGGCTGGCTGCAGGTGTCGGCGAGGCTGACCGCGAAGGGATCGTCTGCCACTGTTCTGGCTGTGATTGAGGGATCTGAGCCGACTGAGGCAATGGAACCGAGATCGTTGGCAAAGTGGCAATCGATGTCGGGGGTTGAGCGTACTGGATTTGTGGGGCCATCGCCGTCCCGATCGGCTGCGGGAAGTACTGCGGTGCAAATGCCGTTGAGAACGGAGCATCACACGTGTTGCAGGAACTGGCCGCCTGGAACGTGACCGGAGGTGGAGCCCATGTTGTCATGGGAACCTGTTCGGTGACGTGGTGAACTGTCTGGACGGGAACCAGTTGAGTCGAAATCTGTGGAACACGCTTGGTGACCTGGTACGGCACTGCGCGGGTCATCGCCTGTTGCTGGATCACGGTCTGTGCCACTTGCTTGGTCACTGGTTTGGGGACATAGACCATCTGGTATCCCCCTTCATCCACGGTGACCTGTTTGTACGTCGTAACGGGGACATTCTGCATGACGGTTTCGTTGCGAACATGGGTTTCGACCACGTCGCGGTACGTCGTCACTTGTTGTGCACGCATTTGCGTCTGCACCACAGGACGGGTCTGTGCGCAGGTACAGCTTGCCTGCGGCATCTCGCACGTATCACAGCAACCATGACCATGACCATGACGACGGAAGAGTTGCGCATCTGCCGGACCGGGCATGACAGCAACCGCTCCACCCATCAGCATCCAGGCCAACAAATATCGCCTCATCGAAATCACTCCTCTGGCTAACAACTCTGCCGACGAACATCGGAACTGCATTCGTCCGTATCGTCTGTAGGATCGTCGAAACCCCTACAATTGCTCCAGACGATACAAGCTTCCACGAGGGGAAATCGGTGGAGAACAACCGCCAGATCGTAGAATCACGGCAGAACCTGCCTGTAAAAAATCGTCGGTCGGCAGTGATTGCCGACTGGTTTGATCTCGAATTGAAAGTCCCTGTCGGAATTGGATCGACTTCTGGGACGGAATTGAAAAGCGGCTGACTCTGTTGAATCACTGAGAAGAATTCCCATACTGGAAGAATTCCCTTTACCAACGCCCGAATTCTGCTCCTCAATCCAGATACGATTACGATTTGAAATGGCCAGGCTGTCCGCAGTTGGCCATTGCCGAACACAGAAACGAGCCGATCCAATGACTGCTGAAACGACCATCGAACATGTCCTTTGCGTCCCCACTCTGCTGTTTCATGAACTGGGGCATTTTCAGGGGTTTAACGCCAAAGTTGACAGGTACTTACAGACGCTGCTGGACCCCGCGCACACCAGTTTTCGGCCTCGTAACGAAGTTGAAGAGGATCCGAGTTACAAACAACTGATCCCCTACTGCATTTTCATGCACGATGGGAAGGTGTTTAACTACCGCCGCGGTAAGGCGGGGGGAGAAGGCAGACTGCACAGCAAACGATCGATTGGCATCGGAGGGCATATTTCCTCAACCGACAGTATGCAGGGAGACCGCCGTTATCAGGAGGCGATGCACCGGGAAATCTCGGAGGAAGTGTTTCTGGAGTCTGGGTTTACCGATCGCTGTGTGGGGTTGATCAATGATGATGAGACCCCCGTCGGACGAGTCCACCTGGGGATTGTTCACATTTTTGATCTCGACTCGGCAAAAGTTCTACCACGGGAAGAGTCGATCTTAGAGACAGGATTCGCACAACCCGCAGAGTTGCTCCAGACGCGCGATCAGTTTGAAACCTGGTCACAGATCTGTCTGGATCATCTCTTTGGACAGGGGTGAGATTTGTCGTTGAACTTTTCACGGCTGGAAAGTTCGATGCAAGAGCCGGCGGAAGTACTGGCGGATCGCTTATTCAAAGGAGTGAACAGCGATGGATATGCATTGGACTCGACGCGCAATGGTAGGGGCGGCGTTGTCAGCAGTGGCGGCCCCATTGGCAGCTCAAGTTGCGACGGGTCAGGAAAAAGCGGCACCGAAAGTTGCGCCGGCAGCTTCCACCGCATCCCCGTCAGCCCCAGCCGCAGCGACCGCTACGGCAGCAAAAGGAAAACTGACAGATCAGTCGCTGGGAAATCTGCTGAAAGCGATGGGCCTGCAAGCCACTGCGTTTGAGCAGCGATACGATTTCGCATTCAAATCCACGATCGAAGACGCCGAATGGGAATTGTCGATGTCTGCGGTGTTGAGCCAGGATGGGTCATCCATCTGGATCATGGCCTGGCTGGACGAACTTCCAAAGTCGGCCGCCGACGTGCCACGAACGGCTCTGCTGCGACTCCTTTCCGATAACGACAAGCTGGGCAAAGGAAAGTTCTTTGCCTATATTGCTGCCAATCGACGATTTGTGCTGCAGCGAGTGATCCCTAACGAAAACATGACTGCAGCATCATTCCGGGCTGCCTTGGATGACCTCGGACAATCGGTCGTCGGGACACATGCAGACTGGTCCGTTGCCAACTGGGCAACATCGACTGCTGCCGATCCAGCGACGGCACAAAGAAGCGGAGCCCCTGTGAAGGGGAGTTCGCCTCAGGCTGCTCAAGCTGGGCCAGCCACAACTCCTGTCAGACCTGCCACTCAGGTGACCGGACAGGCTCCAGCCGCGGGATCGGTTCGACCAGTTCAGTCCGCGGTCAACGATCCAAAGTTCAATTCCACGACGAAGAAGTAATGATCGGTACTGTTCGGCGCGGGTCTCCCGACCCCGCCGAAACGGCCGACCGAGGGGTGGCGGGGGGCGCACTGGCTTTGTAGAAGCCCCCGAACGGAAGCCGTCAGTGAGGCGAACTGCTACCAGCCGCGAGTACGAACGCGTCGCGTGAATAGGATGTCGAATGGTCATCGGCTGACTTCACACGGAGCGATGAAGGCCACTTTTCGCTGGACTTTGTTCGGCGCGTGGGGCTCCTGATCGTCTCTACTCAAGCAATTTCTTGAGTACCGGGATTCGTCGCTTTGCTTCAGCCGCGGCTTTGGCATCGCCCCCTTCCTGGATCACGATTTCCCACAATTCAATGGCGGCCTTGGCCATTTCGGGGCGCTGCTTCGCATACTGATCTGGAAGTTTGCCTGACGCATAAGCGTCGAGAGCACGAACGCGGGCGATCAGGAACTTACGCTGTTCGGCGACGTCATCCTCTTCCCATGGCTTCTGCGGCCGTCCTTCGTATTCAACGAGGATCTGTCGGGCTTTGTTGGCAGACGCAAGATCAGGCCAGCGCGTCATCACTCCCTGAAGCTGCATCAACCCCGAGAACATCGTCTCGCGATTCTTGATCCGTGACTCGCCTTCTTCCAACAGTCCGTTCGCCAACTCGTCACGACTGGGCGCCTGATCGCCGGAAATATGACTGGCTGGATAGCGCTGGGCGAGTTTCCGTCGGTCGGCGACGCCCCCTTCAAGCCATTCGAGTGTCGTCTGCATGGTCTTTGCTTCAGGAATCGCGTGCCCCATCTTGGGGACAACGGTCACCTTCGTTCGGATCCCCATCTCTGTCAGCATTGGCCCGCGGAAACGTTCGACTTCACCGAGATTGAAGTCTCCAGTTCCGGTCAGAAATGCAACGCTTAATCGTTCAATCGCCCGATGCCGCAACCAGGCTTCTTCTCGCAAATCGCCACCGGCACAGACTGGCATGACGCCGCCGAACAGTTCGGGTAAGCCAAACGCTACCTGACAGGCAACACGTCCACCCCCTGAAAACCCTGCGATGTAAGTTCGATCAGGATCGATGCGGAATTGGCGACGAAGATCGTCCAGAACATCCAGGATGATGCGGACGCGGCGCGGCATCGGCGTATTATTGCCAGCACCATAGGGACTCGCGAATGCAATTCCCTTCTGTTTGCAAACCGATTCCAGTGGCCCCCATCCGGCGGGAGAATCTCCTGCGGAAATGAATATCACCAGCGGCAGAGACTCGGACTTCCCTTTCGGCGCAGGAATAAATCGCTCGTACTTCTGCTGGCGAGAATCATAATCACGCAGCCAGTCGGCAGGAGGATCAACGACACTTTGGTTGGAAACGACGAAGGTCCAGTCCAGTCGCGTCGGCTCTGTGACCGTCACTTCCTTCTGGTAACCCGTCTCTGCCGCGAAACCGGTCGCGACAAACAGTGTCAGGCATGCACATGAAATTAACCGCATCGGGCACCTCATTCATCATCTGTCGGCACACGGATCTTCAGTTCTGTTAGTGACTCGATTATCTTACTTGCCGCGCGATGGGACGCCAATTGACTGGTGTTCACGCTAGACTGACGCAGCGGCGATATCTCAGTACTTACTGGTAAAAGACGTGACTATGCCATCGCGATTGCTCTTCGTGCTGCTGCTTACAATTGTTGTCACCGGGAAATCGGACGGGGACGACAATTGGCCTCAGTTTCGCGGACTGGGAGGTCTGGGGATCGGCAGTGGAAATCCTCCCACACGATGGGATCTACAAACTGGCGAGAACGTTGCCTGGAAGACACGCGTACCGGGCCTGGGACACTCAGCCCCGATCATTTGGGGCGATCACGTCTTCATCACAACGGCAGTCAATTCTGAGACTGAAGCTCCGTCCGTAGAAACCGGTTGGACCGGGGGAGCGGGAGAATCGGCGAAAGATACCGGCAAGTGGACATGGCAGGTGATGTCCCTTCATCTGGAAACGGGAAAGGTCCGCTGGGTCAAGGACGCATGTGAAGGAACGCCTGCCATCAAGCGACACCTGAAGGCGTCGCATGCCAACTGCACTCCAGCGACAGATGGCGAATTTGTGGTCGCGTTTTTTGGCTCGGAAGGTTTGTACTGTTACGACTTCGAAGGACGTCAGGTCTGGAAACACGATTTCGGTAAGCTGGTCTCTGGTCCGTACGACGCTCCGACGCTGGAGTGGGGGTTTTCCAGTTCCCCGGTCATTCACGACGGTCACGTCATTGTGCAATGCGACTGTTTGAATGCCAGCTTTGTTGCAATCCTGGATATCAAGACAGGCAAGGAGGTTCGCCGTATCGATCGCACTGGCGAAGTTGCCACCTGGTCGACACCGTTGATTGTCTCGACGACAGACCGCAAGCAGATCGTCTGCAACGGCTATCGCCAGATGGCAGGCTATGACTGGAGCACAGGTGAGCGACTCTGGCATCTCAGCGGCGGCGGCGATGTTCCTGTACCGACTCCACTGTTTGCCGACGGGCTGATCTATCTGACGAACGGCCACGGCCGCAGTCCGATCTATGCGATCACTGCGATTGCCACCGGAGATCTGACCCCTGCCGCCGATCAATCCAGCAATGGCGTGGCATGGTGGACGCCGAGGGATGGGTCGTACATGCCTACACCGCTGGTCAACGGGAAGCGGCTTTACACGTGCAACGATAACGGTCGGCTGGACATGCGAGATGCCCTGACAGGTGACCTGATTTACCGCCAGCGGGTGGGGAATGCCAACAACACCTATTCAGCGTCTGCGGTTGCCGCTGGAGGCCACGTGTATTTTGTCAGCGAACACGGCGAAGTGACCGTCATCGAAGAAGGGGCGGTCTTCAAAAAAGTAGCGACGAACGACTTGGGAGAAATCGTCATGGCGACCCCGGCAATCTCGGGCAATCGCTTATTCATTCGCACCGCGCGCAACCTGTATTGCTTCTCACCAAAGTAGAACAGACCTGCTTGGTCTGAAAGCCGTTGAGTCACAACCACGTAGCAACGTCGCTCTGATTGGTCCGTGTTTTCCGTGTCCGAGTAGCTCCTGAACTAACTGGTTCGGACCGACCTGGCCGAAGTCGAAATGTGGTTCCTGCATTTCGACAGGAACCACTTTGAATAGCGTGCGGTCACGTCACAGACTTGACCACGTTTTCGCTGAGGGCTCGGTTCAGGGCTTTCAAGTAGGCTCGAGCACTGGCTTCGATAATGTCCGTGCTGACATCCTTGCCGTGATAGCGACGACCGAGATATTCAATCTCGACACTCGCATCCCCCTGCGCATCTTCACCACCCGAAACGGCCCGGACCTGGTAATCTTTCAACTCGGCCGTGACCCCGATGATCCGTTCCATGGCTTTAAAAACAGCGTCGATGGGTCCGTCACCGATGACTGCTTCGCGGAACAGATTGGATTCTTCGGTTTTCGAGGTATCGCGCAAGACGATCGAAGCTGTTGGAATCGTTCCGGTCCCGGCACCGACCTGAAACTGAACCAGTTGCCAACGGTCAGCGGTTACGTTCGACTGCTTATCGATCAGCGCGATAATGTCAGCGTCGTAGACATTCTTTTTCTTGTCAGCCAAGGCGATGAATTCATCAAACACTTTCTGCAGACTGGCGTCATCGAGCGTGTAGCCAAGTTCCGTGACACGTGCTCGAAACGCGTGGCGGCCGCTGTGTTTTCCGAGAACCATGTTCTCGCCAATGAATCCTACGTCTTCCGCGCGCATGATTTCATAGGTAGAGCGGTTCTGAAGCATTCCGTGTTGATGAATCCCGGCTTCGTGTGCAAAAGCGTTCTGGCCGACGATGGCCTTGTTTCGCTGGACCAGCATTCCCGTGGTACTGGAAACAAGTCGACTGATGCCACACAGTTTTGGTGTGTTGATCCGAGTCTGCACGTTGTAATAGTCGCCGCGCGTCTTGATTGCCATCACGATTTCTTCGAGCGCTGCGTTTCCGGCCCGTTCACCCAGACCGTTGATCGTGCATTCGACCTGCCGAGCACCCGCTTCGACCGCAGCCAGGCTGTTCGCGACAGCCAATCCCAAGTCGTTATGACAATGAGTGCTGATGACGGCTTGACCGATATTCGAAACGTGCTGCTTGAGATACGAAATCACTTTGAAATAGTGCGTTGGTGTCGCGTACCCAACGGTATCGGGGATATTGACGGTTGTGGCACCAGCAGCGATCGCCTTTTCGACGACTTCGCACAGGAAGGGGAGTTCCGTGCGTGCGGCATCTTCGGGTGAGAACTCGATATTGTCGCAGAACGATCGGGCGAGTTCCACATGTTCAACGGCGGCTCGCACAATTTCCTGTTCGGCCATCTTCAGTTTGAATTGCCGATGGATCGGGCTGGTCGCGAGAAAGACGTGAATCCGTGGCTTGGCGATCCCCTTCAGAGCTTCGGCTGCTCGTTCGATATCTTCGCGGCGGCAGCGGGCGAGACCACAGATTGTCGCTCGATCTCCAAATTGCTGAGCGACTGCACGGACCGCTTCGAAGTCACCCGGCGATGCGATCGGGAACCCCGCTTCGATCACATCGACACCCAGTTCCACCAGTGCTTCTGCAATCTTCAACTTTTCAGGCATGGTCATACTGCAGCCGGGAGACTGCTCGCCATCGCGAAGAGTGGTATCGAAGATTGTGACGGTGTCGGTCACGACGGTTTCAGTCATGGAAATTCCCTGTCGAGATAAACGGAAGGTGTTGGCTGTCAGTCAGATACGAACTAAATTGGGCATCTTGTGGACCACAGCCGCGGACTTCTTGCTCTCGCCTGAAAACAAAAAACCCCGAGGCCGCGAGACCTCAGGGTGAACTTATGCAACGGATGCGACGAAACGTTCCCCGGACCTCGCTTTTCAGCAGGGTAGTAGCAGACCTCGTAGTCCGGGCAGAAATCGCGTCATCGAAAAGCCTTTGTGAAATCAGTGTGAGAGATGATGATATCGGTCGGATCGAGGTCGGTCAAGAACGGTGAAGTTGAACCCCAAATATGGAAATTCAAAATCGACTTCTGAAGACTCCGGAAAATTCCAATCCGTGGAGTGGACCGGATAGGCTAACAACTCCGGACATGTGAAATCTGGAAAGGTTCGGAAGTTGAATCTGGTATGCAATTTCGCTCGCTGAGCCATTACGCGTGGGTACGACGCCTATTTCCTGGCGACGTCGAGGCAGATGAGCCAATCTTCGCTGCGAAGGTAAAGTCGACCGTGCGACAGAACTGGCGATGCCCACATCGGATATTTCAGTTTTTGAAATGATGCCCGGCATGTTTCCTGCCAGCCTTTGCGATCCAGTTTTGCAATCGCCAGCGTTCCGCGTTCCCCCAGAATGAAGTACTTTCCGTCAGCCATCGTCATTGAGCCTCGACCGTAAAACGGCCACGGGACGACTTTGCCCGTCTCTTTGTTGACGATTTGTCCGGTCGCAGGGTCACGCGTCAGATCTCGCAGCATTTCCTCGACGTCTCCCGCGATTCCGTTGGTCTCCCAGAGCCTTTCGCCCGTTTCGACGTCGACGCACTGCAACATTCCTTCATTTTCATGGCGACCGCTGAAACCATACAGGCAACCGTCGTGGTGAATTGGCGTCGACCAGTGAGTCGACATTCCTCGTTTGTCGCGCCATAGAACTTCGTAGCCATTTCCATCGGACTGGACTTTGAGCATCGCCATCCCGGTTTCGTAGGCGGCGGACAGGAAGATCTTGTCGCCGATGACGACCGGACGAGCGGCGTTGACGGAATCGCGGATTCGAGAGCGGAACCAATACTTGAATCGCACTTTTCCGGTGGAAGGATCGAGCGACACTAATCCCTGGCGAACCAGACAAAGCAGGTGCCGCTGGTTATGGATCGTGACCGCAATCGGTGAAGAATAACTGACCAGCATTTCCTTGTCGGTCCATTCCAACGGCGGGTTCCCCGGGTCGTCGGTTTTCACGCCGTCCCAAGTCTCTTTTCCGACACTTTCCCAAAGAGTCTTCCCTGTCGCCGGATCAAACGAAACCACACCCGAATTGGGTTGGCCACCGACGAGCACGATCAACTGGTTTCCTTCGAGGATCGGGGTGCATCCTGCTCCGAAGAAATGACCCGGGACCTGCCAGTCTTTGGCGGTGTCACGTTCCCAGATCAATTTGCCCGTTTCGAGGTCGAGGCAGATAAGCCGTCCCTGAGCCCCGAACGTGTAACAGCGAGTTTCCGTCAAAAGAGGCGAGCAGCGCGGACCGTTGTTGTATCCATACGGGTCCGAGAAGTCGGTGTCGTATTCGTGCTTCCAGACTTCCGATCCATCCTCGGGACGAACGCACTCGATGATGTCGAGTTCTCGCTGACGATGATGAATCACCAGTTTTTTGCCGCGAATCGAAGGAGAGCTATAGCCCGTTCCGATTCGTTTGTCCCAAAGCACTTTAGGCCCGGCTTCGTCCCAGGAATCAACCAGACCAGTCTCGTCCGAGATCCCTGTCCCCTTCGGACCGAGAAAGATCGGCCAATCGCCGTGAGGAATGGGCTGCTCGGGTTCTTCCTGCACTTCGCTGGAGTCGATCCGGGCGACACCAGCGTCAGTGGAGTCCGCAGGCTTGGCAGGTGTGACCTCGATCGGCTTTTCGGACGTCGCCGATGCGAGTTGAGGATCTCTTGGCTGATCGCACCCCAACGCAAAGCAGATAAAGACCAACAGCGCCAAAGTCCGAATCATTTTAAACTCCTCGGTGCAGTTCGGCGCAGGTCTTCCGACCCCGCCGAAACGCCCGACCGAAGGTCTTTGGTATTCTTCACAGCATCGAACGATACGATTTACTTCCGGAAATCGCCTGGATTCCCGAACAGTCCACCGCCACCATCCTTGCTCGTTCCACCTCGCAGCGGTTCTTTCCGCTTGCGTTCGTACTGCTCGCCCTTCGATGGCGACAGGTCTTCGTCTTTCGGCTTTTCTGGCTTTTGCTTGAGAGCTTTCAGCGAGAGGCTGATGCGTTGACGATCTGACAGGACTTCCAAGACCTGCATCTCGATTTCCTGACCGACATTGACCACGTCAGTCACTTTGCGGACTCGCTGATGATCGAGTTCGCTGATGTGAATCAGACCTTCGACGCCGGTTTCGAGTTCGACAAACGCGCCGAAGTCAGAGACTCGCGTCACCTTGCCGGTGACATTTTTTCCGGTCGGATAGCGATCTTCGACGCCAGCCCATGGATTCGTGGCGAGTTGCCGCATTCCCAGTCCGATCTTCTGCTTGTCGCGATCCAGCGACAGCACAACTACGTCAACGGAGGCACCTTCCTGAAGGACTTCCGAGGGATGCTTCACACGTGTCCAGCTCATTTCACCGATATGCAGGAACCCGTCGGCTCCTCCGAGATCGATGAAAGCTCCGTAGTCTTTGATCGTCTTAACGGTTCCGGTGTACTGCTGGCCGACTTCAACCTGCTGCCAGAAGTTGACTGCCAGTTCTTTGCGTTCTTCGATCAGGATGATGCGGCGGCTGACGACCAGATTCCGCTTGGCGGGATTCACTTCGGTGATCTGGACGGTCAACTTCTTGCCGACGTAAGTATCAAGTGCCGGAGCAAAACCGAGGTCAACCTGGCTGGCAGGGAGGAATGCTCGCAGGGGACCGATGTTGACTTCCAGGCCACCTTTGTTGGTCTTCGTGACCATGCAATCGACAACCTGCCCGACGGTGAGTTCTTCCCAGTTCCCCTTGGCGCGACGAGTGGCCTTGGGAAGGTTGACCAGGATCACGCTGTTTTCGGGATCGTACTTTTCCACGACAACCAGAAACTCTTCGCCGATCCGGGGCTGCTTCCCTTGCGGAAACTGCCGGCCGGGAAGAACACCGGGAGAACGAAAGCCGACTTCGCAGAAGACGTCTTCGGCGGTGACGCTTTGGACTTTCGCCTTCAGCTTCGTACCCGATTCCAGTTGATCTTCGGATTCCGGCAATTCGGAAACGGTCGTCTGATGTGGGTTCGGCGTTTGAGCTCCAGCGGGTGGAGCAGTCGGTGCCGTCATCTGGCCAGCCATTGCGGCTTCCAGTTCCTGTTCCAGATCGGCATCAATCGCCAGCTTCTCGTACGGGATTTCGACGGGGGCCGCCGGTGGCGGCGGAGGAGCGTCGAACGCTGGAGCTGCAGGTGCACTTCCATCCGCGGAAACAGCGGCTGGTGCCGATGATTCGATGATAGAAGGGACGGCGACAGCTTGACCCAGATCTACCGTTGGATTCAGTCGAGGGCGGCGCTCTCGCTTGGCGATTGCATTCTTAACTTCTTCGATCCAGGCGCGGGCAGCTTCGACCTGATCGGTCAATCCCAGTGAAAGCGTGACGGTGGAACCATCTTCGCCATGGAATGCCAGCTTGACTTCGGCACGGCCATCTTCGGCAGTCACTGTTTCCAGCTCGATCATCTTTTCCGCGGAAAGAGTCGCGGGAATGGGTGCCCCGTTCCCCAATTCTCCTCGCAACGCCCACTGGCCCGATTCTCGATTCACCGCCGCTGCTGAGGGCAATTGATCGAGATCCAATACCAGTTCCTGTGACTCTGATCGAAAACCTGTGATCTGCATTCTTATTCTTCCAACGGGGGGTACCCATTCCGATTCGCGGAATCAATCGGAGGGGAGGCATCAGCGATGGGCTTCAGACTTTACGTCCGCGTGAAGCCAGAGAAGAAACTTTTGAAGTCGCCGACAAGCGACAGGATTCTGACACTACGATTCGATGAGGAGATAACCGACCCAAAACATGCAGGAAAACAGTGCCAAGATCGCACGTCATCGATTCCCTACACATTCCGTTCCAAAAACAACACTTGATCTATAAGAAGTTCGAAACCATTCGTCAATTCTCGGGAAACCCACCAGAGGTCCCGTCAGCAAGATTCTTCAGTCCTTCATAATTGGCAACGCAGGGTGTTTTCTTGTCGAGCGGTCGGTTTTTCTGGTCAGTAAATCGAGGTAACGATCGTGAGATATCTCGAGTTCAATTTCGATGAATCGATTTCCCGTTGTTTGCCGTTCCTGCGAATCGGAGCCTCGTTAAAGATGTGGATTCAGAAGCATTCCATATGGCGGGTTCAACTGTCTGCAGCAGTGCAAGCCAACGTGCCGGGGCAACGATCATCTGGTGAGTCATCGCCATCCGGTCGCACATCAAATGGATTGACATTGCTCCGGGGCAGTATTTCGTCTGACCATTGCTTGAAGTGGTTGCGAGAAAAAGCCATAGAATGCGAAAAGGCCGCCATCCGGAGATGGCGGCCTTTCGTGTAACCCGACGGTACGAATTTCTCCACCGTCCTGTTTCTCTACCGTCCTAAATTCGACTGTTCGCATGATGCGAAACAAAGTGAATACCCCCAAGCCGTCGATCTTCATCAGGGGTGATATCAAGGGGAAGCGGGTCCGTCGTTCATCTGAGATCGACCACTGACAGGAACGTCACGACGGGAATGCCAGAATGACGTTCGTGGCCGTTGAGCCTCATGTGAAGCATTCCGCTCGGTACTGCCGGACAGAGACTTTCCCGAGGGCGAACCCCATGCCGTGTCGAAAATGAACCTCAAATGCGGCCTCCCCCCAACTCGCGGTCACGTTCGATGTCACGACCGCTGATGCTGCGACAGAAATAATAAACGAACAAACTCATTGATATTCGGCGGGATCGGCGTAGGATGGCCATCGTCGGGGGTCTGAGTACAGAACTCGCCTCTCAGCAAAATCGGAAGACTGATCAAAAGGCACCTCGGCCCCTGCCGAGTGGCTTGTCCGTAGGTAAGCCGACGCGATGGAACACCTTTGTGGGGTATTCCGCCGCGTTGGCTTTTTTTATGCCATGGCATACGCCCCCCCAACGAAAGGGTTGTTTTTCATGAACACTCGAAAAGGCGAAATGGGATTGCTGGCGCTCATGCTGGCAATCAGCGGTGTTGTGGCGTTTGCCCCGCCGGGCCTATCGCAAGAGAAGAAGGGATCTCACATGGCGCACGAAGAGGCTATGCTGTCTTGTGCCAAATCCTGCTCCGATTGCCAGCGGTCGTGCGATACATGTGCGACGCACTGCACTCATCTGGCTGTTGAAGGCCAGAAGGAACACATGGCGACGCTGATGTCGTGTCAAGACTGTGCGACGTTTTGTGCTGCTGCTTCTCAAATCGTGTCTAGGGGTGGACCGCAGTTCGTTTTGATTTGCGAGTGCTGTGCCAAAGCCTGCAACGAGTGTGGGTCTGCGTGCGAGAAGATTCCGGGTGACAAGCACATGAAGGCGTGCGCGGAGGAATGCCGCAAGTGCGAAAAGGCATGCCTGGCCATGGTGAAACAGACGGGAGCAAGGTGAGGCAACCGTCGTCGGCCGATGTGGCTTCTCCAAAGACTAGGTGCGTCAGGCTGTCTCAGCGGCTCTCCATCTCGATGCCACGTTTCAGCACCTTCCGTGGCAATCACCAGGGCTTGATCAACGTGCCTTGGAAAGATCGCTAGCCCACGGGCAGCAGCCACATCGGTCCGGCGACTTTTTCAGGACATTGAGGTGTTCAGCCACGCCGGCTTTTTTGTTCGTGGAGCACGGGACCGCCATCTGGGGAGAACCTCGGTGGCAGGCAAGAAACAAAGTTTTTTTTCAGAGAGATGGATACCGAAGACTGTACCAAGAGTCAGCAAGCAACTACTGGGCAGATCGAATTCTGACAAACTGATGAACAAGCCAAAGGAGAGAGACAATGGCAGCCGTAAACAACCGCCAGATCCTT
>JBAWWJ010000101.1:0-27613 GCA_037146815.1 Planctomycetota bacterium | reverse complement strand
GAGCAGGCCGTCTAATCTCTCTCCTCGCGCCCACTTTTCTTGGGCAAGTCCAGCAGGGAAGAGCATGGGGCCTCAAGTCGGCTTCCTGCGGCGCGCTCGATCGGATGCCGATTTGATGAGGCTTTTCACGACACGCAAGTTGATGGCATCCAAATCTTCACCCGCGACCTTGTCCGTCTCGGTTTCCAAGTGCACCGGGATTTCTGAGTACCGAGGGGAGTTCAGGATTAGCTGAAATGGAGGGTGGCCCTGACTAAATACCGCGAGTGAGATCTTCCGTTAAATCGTACTCCCCTTCATCGACTTCACGAGGGTCACCGTGTTGCCCGTCTTGTTGAAGCGGACTTCATCCATAAAGCTGCGCATCAGAAACAGCCCACGACCGTGTGGCTTTGTCAATGCGAGCGGGTCTGAGGGATCGGGAAGCTTTGTAGTATCAAACCCTTTCCCTTCATCGCTGATGGAAAATACGACGTGTCCACGCGAGTACCTGGCAGAAACCCGGATCCGTCGATCTCGATATGGTGACTGCTCACTTCTCTCTTTGGCCAACGTGAAAAATTCATCTTCGGATTCGTCGCGAAGTGCGGATGGGACGTCCAGGTTGCCATGGTAATAGGCATTCATCAGGGCTTCGGCGACAGCGATTCCAATGCGAACTTCGTCAGCAGTCTCGCAAATCCCCATGCCCCGCATTCCCTTGACCAGATGACCGGCCAGTCCCATCACCAGTGTCATGTCGTTTTCCACGGAAAACTCTGTTTCCCATCGCAATTGCCGCTGCAACACATGGAAGTGAGTTTTCTGTTCGGCAGCGAACTCAAGGACATTCGCGACAGTGTCACAGAGATTGGCTGCCAGGGATCTTTTGGAAACGTAGCTGGCCGCTCCTGCTGTAATCGCCTTGACGGCAATCTCTTCGCTGCCCGCTGCCGTCATCAGGACAACCGGGATGAGCGAGTGACTTTGCTTGAGATGGGCAACTAGTTCCAAGCCATTCATTTCTGGCATCTGCAAATCTGTCAGGACCAGATCGGGAGCCAACAGCTCCACCTGTTCCAGGGCTTGTTCACCATTCTTCGCAAAAGAGACGTCCGCTTTCAGATGCTTTTTCAACAGCGAA
The DNA here is from genome assembly GCA_037146815.1 of Planctomycetota bacterium. GTDB lineage: Bacteria > Planctomycetota > Planctomycetia > Planctomycetales > Planctomycetaceae > Schlesneria. Next base: position 26,490 of record JBAWWJ010000101.1, on the reverse strand, counting down.
CCAGCCAATTGTTGATCGACTGCCGAATCATCCGCGATCAAGATTCGAGCCATTTTTCTGAACTCTCCCATCAATTGTCATCGTTACCTCGTCGCTCCTCGAAGAGAGCCGTCGCGTTGTAGCGATCGATTGTGAATGTTTCACAAGCAATTGATGAGTGTTCGGTAACATCGCGGCTCGATAAGGTCTCCCGAGTCTCTACCCCAAGCGGAAAGGGACTTGGCGAGTACGAATGCCGGGGGGGGGATGGCTGTACTTCAACAATTGTCCGATCCGTCCACGTTTGGCCGGGACGAGATCGAGGAAGGCGGGGGCTTGCGAACTTTGCCTCGGCGGTCCGTGCTGTCGCAACTAGAGTAGGGTGGGACCAGCGGCGCTTCGCCGCGCCGTCCCACCAATTCCAGAGCAACAAGCCCATTCACAAAGGAAAGATGGTGGGCCGGCGCTCGAAGCGAGCTTGTCCCACCCTACGCCGGAAACGAAGTTGTTGAACAGCAGAAGTTGAATGGCCGAACTCGGTTGTCCGTCTTCGGACTAACGCCCGCTCACTCGCGAAGTGAGGGAAATGTCGGTAAAACTGTTGCCGATGCGTATTTTGGTTCGTCGCGATCGCGAAGGAACCGTCGCGAAACGCGTAAGAATTCAACTGAGGAGACTTCAACCGTGGATGAGACAAGTACCAATGGCGGCGGACTGACGCGTCGCGATGTTTTGAAAACCACCGGCCAGATTGCTGCAGCCTCAGCACTGGCTGGATTTGCTATTCCTCAGCATGTCTATGCCGGGGAAAACGGAACGGTCAACATCGCACTCGTCGGATGCGGTGGCCGTGGGACCGGGGCCGCACAGAATGCCCTGTCAACGACGGTCGGCCCCGTCAAGCTGACGGCGATGGCCGATGCGTTTCCAGACCGATTGAAGTCCAGCTACGACAGCTTGAAGAATGACAAGAAGGAACTTGTTCAGGTTGCTGACGACCACAAGTTCATCGGATTCGATGCCTACAAGAACGCCATGGACAGTCTGAAAAAAGGTGACGTGGTCATCCTGACAACGCCACCAGCGTTCCGCTGGGTCCATTTCAAGTATGCCATCGAAAAGGGCCTGAACGTCTTCATGGAAAAGCCGGTCACCGTCGACGGCCCCAGCACTCGCAAGATGCTGGCTCTTTACGAAGAATCCCTGAAGAAAAACCTGAAGGTCGGTGTCGGACTGATGTGCCGTCACTGTGCAGATCGCGGTGAACTCTCCAAGCGGATCAAGAACGGCGATCTGGGGGAAGTCATCACCCTGCGAGCCTATCGCGTCGCTGGCCCAACCGGTTCGGCCTTCGTTGGTCCCAAGCCAGCCAATAAGAATGAACTGGAATACCAGATCCGCAATTTCCACGCCTTCCTGTGGGCCAGCGGTGGTGGCTACAGCGATTTCCTGATCCACAACATCGATGAATGTTGCTGGATGAAGGACACCGAAGACAAGAATGTCTGGCCAGTCGAAGCCAAGGGGTACGGCGGACGTCATTACCGCGGCGAATACGTCGACCAGAACTTCGATACCTACAGCGTCGAATACACGTTCGCCGATGGTTCGAAGCTGTTCCTCGAAGGCCGGGGAATGGTCGGTGCTGCCACCGAATTCGCCAGCTACGCTCACTGCTCCAAAGGTTCCGCAACGATCTCTGCCGCAGGCCACTGGCCGTCAAAGGCACGGATCTACAAGGGCCAGAAGATGGTCGATAGCGAAGTCGTCTGGAAGGCAGAAGACAAGATCAGCCCCTATCAGTTGGAATGGGATCACCTGATGAACGCCATTCGTCAGGATCTGCCGTACAACGAAGTGAAACGCGGAGCGGAAGCGAGCCTGGTGACTGCGATGGGACGTATGGCCAGCCATACGGGCCGCATCATTACCTTCGACGAAATGTTGAACTGCGAACATGACTTCGCACCCGACATTGAAAAGCTCGTCGTCGATGGTCCCGCGCCACTGCTCGCTGACGCCAATGGCAAGTACCCGGTCCCTGCACCAGGGATCAAGACCAAGCGGGAATTCTAAGAATTCCAAGTTTGGTTGCTAAAAAACGCTGCCCCCGCTGATTCGTCAGCGGGGGCGGTTTCATTGTCTGGCATGTAGTTTGCGCGGATTGACTCGCCGAGTTCCTGAGAGAGTATCCGTGCAGCCAATATTATCGCTTCACGTCTCCACGCATCATCCACGTTTGAAATGCCTGATCGATGGCTGCCTCATCCATTCCTATCAGTTCCTGCAGGGGTTCCAGTCCATTCCGACTGGTCTTCGCATGCGAGCGGCATTTCCGGTAGAAAGGCTCCAGCAGATTTCGTTTCTGCAAATACAGACAGAAGTAGCGTGCCTGGGCATACTCGACGGGTGGGTCTGTCTTGGCGAACGACGCCTCGGTCATCTCTGAAATCGATCGCAGCGTTTCCGCCTTCATCGCGCCACGGAGAACGGCACCGCGCCAGTTTTCCAGGCCGACAAGCCGCAATTCATCGGGCGAAAACTCGCACTCCTCGTAGAGTGACGCCAAGCCTTCGTCCAGCCATTCCGGCATTTCTGGAAAATCAGCATGCGCCAGCGCATGTGTCAGTTCGTGAGCCAGCGTCCCTTCACCCGTCGCAATGTTGACGACAATCCGATGCTGCGACCGCAAGTAGATGCCTGAGTACTCGCTCCGATCCTTATCTCCCAGTTGAAGATGACATTCTCGATAACTTTCGTCGGTCGTGCAGAGCACGATGGAGATTGGCCACGTCGGCTGCTGGTCGAAATACTGAACCGAAAGAGCCCTGGCCGTGGGGGCGATTGTGTCCTGGTAACAACGGTCCAGATGCGCAGCAGGGCAATCACCAGCGATCACGAAGGGTTCGTGAATGACAATATTCCAGTCACGAGACAGTTGTTGTTGCAGTTGATCGGCAACAGTACGGCACTCGGTGGCCAGAAGGTGTGATTTACCCGAGAAATTCGGGGCAAAGAACTGTTCAACACGGCTGGCTGGAACTGAAGGGGCGGCTATGAAATAGCACACCGCAATCAATGCCAACGGCCCTGTCGTCAGAAATTGCCCACGCAGTAAAGTCACAGCAAACCTACTCGTCCAACATGAGAAGTGCAGTCAAGGGAAATGCCGGCGAGACGGGCAACTCTACACCGTGAACTTCCGAAGTTCTGCAGTCCTTTCTACGGATACCCGCGGAATTGAGACCATTGTCGGGACGTGCGCCAACTGATACCATCCAGTTGTTTTTTCCGGCACATTCGTCAGGAATGTCCCAATCGTTGTGAATGTAACTTAATCACACGAGCAATCAGACTTTCAGGCTGTTTGAAACAGATCAGGTAACAGGGATGGAATCGACGCTGTACCGCCATTTGGGCGCGCATCTGGACTCTCGCGATGGCGTTGCTGGCGTTACGTTTCACGTCTGGGCACCCAACGCATCTGAAGTCTCGGTCCTGTGCGACCTGAATTCCTGGATGCACGGCCGCAATCCATTGAATTCCAGCGACAGCGGGGTCTGGTGGGGATTTATTCCCGGCATGAAGCACGGGGATGCTTATAAGTTCGCCCTTCGGACCCGCGATGGTCACCTGTTGCAGAAGTCCGATCCCTATGCGTTCGCAGCGGAACTTCCACCCAAAAGTGCCTCCATTGTTTATGATCTGAATGGACATCAATGGAAAGATGCGGAATGGATTGCCAGACGCGAATCGGCAAACTGGTACGAGTTACCTGTCTCGGTCTATGAACTCCATCTCGGTTCCTGGCGGCGTCCGACGGATGGTCGGAAGTATTTCAATTACCGGGAACTTGCCCCGCGATTGATCGAATACATCACGAAACTGGGATATACCCACATCGAACTGATGCCGATCAACGAATTTCCGTTTGACGGGTCATGGGGTTATCAAGCGACGGGATATTTTGCGGCAACTAGCCGATTTGGAAGCCCGCATGATCTGATGGAATTCATCGATCTGCTTCATCAGGCTGGGATTGGGGTCATTGTCGACTGGGTTCCCGCCCACTTCCCGACTGACGGGCATTCAATTGGCTCGTTTGACGGGACCTGCTGTTACGAGCATGCGGACCCACGCAAGGGATTCCATCCCGATTGGGGAACGCTGATATTCAATTACGGGCGGAGCGAAGTCTGCGATTTCCTCGTTTCCAGTGCCCGGTTCTGGCTCGACTACTATCACGTCGACGGTTTACGGGTCGATGCTGTCGCTTCCATGCTGTATCTGGATTATTCCCGCAAGAATGGGGAATGGGTTCCGAACATGTTTGGCGGACGGGAAAACCTGGAAGCGATCCAGTTTCTGAAAGACATGAATACCGTTCTGCATCAGGAGTTCCCCGGCGTCCTGACAATCGCCGAAGAATCAACTGCCTGGGGCGGGGTCTCGCGACCGGTCTACACGGGTGGGCTTGGCTTCGGCATGAAGTGGGATATGGGTTGGATGAACGACACGTTGCGCTATTTGCGGCGCGATCCGATTCACCGCCAGCACCATCAGAACGAACTGTCGTTCCGGATGGTCTATGCGTTCACGGAAAACTTCATGCTGCCTCTCTCGCATGATGAAGTGGTGCATGGAAAGCATTCGCTGATCTCGCAAATGCCCGGTGATGTCTGGCAGAAGTTTGCCAACCTGCGGTTGCTGTACGGATACCAATACACTCAGCCTGGCAAGAAGCTGCTGTTCATGGGGGGGGAAATTGCTCAATGGACGGAATGGAACCATGACACGGAACTCGATTGGGCACTACTTGGTCAGCCGATGCATGATGGCATCCAGAGACTGATTGGAGACCTGAATCGGCTCTATCGTGACGAACCCGCCCTGCATCAGTCTGATATGTCGGCCGATGGCTTCCGCTGGGTCTCTTGCGACGATTCATTGAACAGCGTTTACGCTTACATTCGCCAGGCAAAAGACCCCGCCGATTTCCTGCTGATTGTGGTGAACTTCACTCCGATTCCGCGATACGACTATAAGGTCGGAGTCCCGGTCGCCGGCTTTTATTCGGAATTGCTGAATAGCGATGCGGGATTCTACGGTGGCACGAGCGTTGGAAATGCCGGGGGAGTCTACAGTCTTCCCGGAAGCTATCATGGCCAGACCCAGCACGTTTCGCTGACATTGCCGCCACTCGGTATGCTGGTTTTGAAGCCGGTAACGGGCATGAGCATCGCACCGTAGTTGGCCGCTTGAACGTAAGGTTGGTGGCGAGCCAGGGGGAATCCAGGTTTCCTACGTCTGGAGCATGTCCGACTTTGTTTGGGGGTGTCAGATGAGCAAAGTTGGAGAGCAGTCGAGCCCATGAACTTCAGCACAAGTCTGATGCAGAAAACGAAGTGGTTTGTTGTCGTTTCGAAACCATTTTGGCCCAACGGGTCGGCCATTCCTTCTGATTTCTCATGTGTCACAAAAATGGCGGTGGACGACGGTTGTTGACGGGCGCCCCCTGATCCATATGCCGTGATCGTCATCCGCATTGACTTGATTGCCGATTCACTAGCAGTCGATCGAGAACTCCAGGGCATCACGATCCCAGCCGAACTTGCCCCAGTGGAGAGGACGTCACAGGACGATGATCCACACAACCGCAAACTGGCCATCCCAGCCGTGCACATCGACAAATTGATCAAAGATTATCGAAAGGCCTCTCGAAAATCGGCCAACGGGGCGGTTAATCTGAACGAGTCGGAGTCCACATCGTTTTAGGTGGATTCCGAAGGCATAGCACACAGTAGCCAAGGGGCAGAGCGGGCAGAGCACAGCGTCGCCGGCGTCGCCCCCCGACGACTGTGTCTCTGGCGGGGTGACTCAATCATCACCGTTGATCGTCACACTATTGAACCGTGGCTGTCCCAGTCCCGGTCAGAGTGACCGTCTTTCCGTTGATCACGTACTTAAACGTCTGATTTCCGCTGGGAACCGCAACCGTCAGCGTGACTGGATAGGCCCCAGCCATTGTGAAATTGCCACTGAAGGTCAGTGTCCCAGCACCGGACGTTACCTTTTTGATCGTAAATGGATAGCTGTAGGTGGGACCACTGAATTTGCCGGTACCAGATGCCTGGCCGGTTGTTGATACAGTGCAGGTGGCCTGCACTTTTGCTCCACCTGTCAATTGGCCGTCAATGGTGACCTTCCTGGTTGTGACGGCGGCAAATGCAATTTGAGTTGCCAGCAACAGAACAGCAGAACAGACGAGAACTCGAGACATGGATCGCCCTTTCGAATGTGGAATCGAAGTAGAATAACACTTCGATCCGATGGAAGTGGGGCCCGCAGTAGAGTTCCCAACGATAGGCATTTGCCGTGCCGCGCCGCTGCGAACGAGAGATTTCAGATTTCTCGCTGTTTTTCTGCTTGGTAAGAGAATTTGCCGTCGATCACACTCGTGCGAAAACACTGCAACTTGGCGATCGTGCTGTATCAGTGTCACCAGAGGCGTGCCTGTGATCTGGAGATCATTGGTTTCAGATGTCCCCTACGGTTAGGCCGGTTTTGACGGTTGCGTTGACGTGGGAAGATGGACTGGATTTTGCCAGATTCGGCTTCGATACAGTTCGGGGGCCGTCTTTGTCAGAAACGTCGAACACTTTTTCCTATTGCCGAGTCATCAGCCATGCCCAAAGCTCAACTCAGTCCTTCGGAAGCGGAACGGCTTCGAGTACTGCGTCAGTGCTGGATTCTGGATTCTGAACCAGAAGCGGTGTTTGACGATCTGACTCGATTGGCGGCGCGTCTCTGCAAAGCACCGATCGCGCTGGTCAGTCTGGTCGATGAAAAGCGACAATGGTTCAAGTCGACGTTCGGGCTGGGAGTGAAAGAGACCCACAGGGACTTTGCCTTCTGCGCCCACGCTATTCTGGGAACAGATCCATTCATCATCAATGATGCTGCCCTTGATCCACGAACCAGTGACAACGCACTCGTTTCGGGCTCGCCATTCATTCGGTTCTACGCGGGAATTCCGCTTCGAACCTCAGATGGGCATGCGCTGGGAACACTTTGCGTTATTGACGTAGTTCCCAGAGAACTGACCCCTGAGCAATTGGACGACCTGAAGTCACTCGCTCACCAGGCCGCTGGGCAGATCGAATTTCGTCGAATCAATTGCCGACTGGCGGAAGAAAAACTGGCCCTCGCGGATTCGCTCAGCCGGATGGATCAGATCGCGGCACAGGTCCCTGGCGTTGTGTACCAGTACCTATTGCGGCCTGATGGAACAAGCTGTTACCCGTACGTCAGCAGGGGAATTCACGAGATCTTTCGAGTGACGCCGGAAGATGTTCGCGATGATGCTTCAAAAATCTTTGAAGCGTTGCATCCTGATGACCACGAAGACGTTGTGGCATCGATCGAGGAGTCTGCGCGAACTCTACAGCCGTGGCGCTGTGAATTTCGAGTCCGCTTCGATGACAGCGAAGTGCGCTGGATCAGTGGTAATTCCATGCCGACTCGGCTGCCAGATCGGTCCGTGTTGTGGCACGGGTTTGTGACCGATATCACAGACCAGCGGTTGGAGCGAGACGCGACTCAGCGAGTCAAGGCTCAGCTTCAAGCGATTGTCGACGCATCGACTCAAGCGTCGATCATCACCACCGACCTGAATGGGACAATCACCCTGTTTAATTCGGGCGCCGAACTGATGCTCGGATATACGGCCGAGGAAATGGTTGGACTTCAAACTCCGAGTCGTATCCATCTGGAATCTGAAGTCCAGGCGCGCAGCGAACAACTGTCGCGGGAAACGGGGCGTGACATCAAGGGGTTCGACACGTTCGTGGAATATGCCCGGCAGGGTAGACACGACGCTCGCGAATGGACCTACATTCGAAAAGATGGCTCTCGGCTGACGGTTTCGCTAGCGGTCACCGGTATTCGGAACAGTGATAACACTCTGACGGGATTTCTGGGTGTCGCAACGGATGTGACTGGGGCGCGTAAAGCCGAAATCGAATTGAGAACTGAAAGAGAACGATTGGATCTGGCGCTCACCGGAGCCCAACTGGGAACCTGGGACTGGAATGTTCAGACGGGCGAAGAATTGCTCGACAGCCGATGGGCTGCAATTGTCGGCGAGAAACTTGAGAATCTTCAGCCACGTGTTGAAGAGTGGTCGTCGCGTGTGCATCCCGAAGACATGGAGTGTGTCTGGAAAAGTGTCGAAGACCATTTCATGGGTATAGCCCCCGTCTTTGAATCTCGGTACCGACTTCGTCATGCCGACGGTTCCTATCGATGGGTGGTGGCACGCGGGCGTCTGGTCGAGCGAAGTCGCCGCGGAAATCCACTGAGAATGGTCGGTACCCTGGCCGACATAACCGTTCAAATTAATGCCGAAAACGAAGCGAAGTCCTACGCTCAATTGCTGCACCAGTTCATCGCTTGTACCCCTGCCGCTGTCGCCATGCTCGACAACGACATGCGGTACTTGCAAGTCAGCGAACGGTGGTCGCAAGACTATCAGATCCCATACGAAGATATCGTTGGTCGGTCACACTACGAAGTGTTTCCGGACATGCCTGATCGATGGAAGGAAATCCACCGGCGTGCTCTGGCAGGTGCAACCGAATCGTGTCTCGAAGATCGGTTTGACAGGTTCGACGGATCAACGATGTGGCTGCAATGGGAAGCTCGCCCCTGGTACAACGCCGCAAACGAAATCGGCGGCCTGATCCTGTTCACTCAGGTGATCACGAACCGCAAACAGGCTGAAGCAGACTTGATTGCCGCCCGTGAAGCGGCCGAAGCGGCCAACCGAAGCAAGAGTGATTTTCTGGCGAATATGAGCCATGAGATCCGAACCCCGTTGACGTCGATCCGCGGATACACCGACATTCTTTCCGAAGGTTCATTGTCGGATGATGATAGGCATTTTGCTCTCACTACGATTAAGCGTTCCGGAATTCATCTGCTCAGAGTGATCAGCGACATCCTGGATCTGTCCAAGATCGAAGCGGGAAAGATGACGCTGGAACGAATTCCGTTCTCTCCCGCCGTGATCATTGAGGAAGTTCTCAGCTACTTCCAGGAACAGGCTCAATCCAAGAATCTGATGTTAACGGCAGTGGCTGAAGGCTTGATTCCGAAGACAATCTATTCGGATCCAGTGCGACTGCGACAGATCCTGGTGAATCTGGTCGGCAATGCCATCAAGTTTACCGAGTTTGGAGGAATCCGAGTCGTAGTCAGGCTGCTACCGTCGACACCGGATGAACCTTCTCGATTGGCATTCGAAATTCACGATTCGGGGATCGGCATTTCCGGGCTCCAAATGCAAGCGTTGTTTGCTCCATTTGTGCAGGGAGATGCCTCGACAACTCGAACGTCAGGTGGAACCGGGCTCGGACTGGCGATCTGTCGCCGAATGGCGCGACTGCTTCAGGGTGATGTCACCGTCGACAGCATTCTCAACGCGGGAAGCGTCTTCACCGTCACGGTCGCCACGGGATCACTCGATGGCATCGAACTGACGACGTCACTCGTCGCTCCCACCGCAGTACCAATGCCACTTCCCTGCCAGAAATTATCGGGGCGAATTCTGGTGGCAGAAGACAGTCCGCTCAATCATCGCTTGATTTCAACTCTTTTGACCAAGGCGGGTGCGGTCGTGGATATCGTCGAGAATGGCCAGGACGCTGTGGAAAAAGTGATGGAGTCACTCGCGAACAGTCCCTATGATCTGGTTCTGATGGATATACAGATGCCGATCATGGACGGCTATGCCGCCTCGAAGTCTTTGAGGAAAAATGGGTTCACGTCGCCGATCATCGCGCTCACTGCAAACGCCATGATCGAAGACCGCCAGCGTTGCCTGGCAGCGGGTTGCAACGATTTCATGACCAAACCCATTGACCGGACACGCCTGTTGATGCTCTGCAATGAATGGCTGACGAAATCGCAAGCAGGATTCGACTTCAGCCTGCCAATCACTGCGACAGCCCGAATCTAGTCGCATCCTGGTGAATGAAATCTGCGATCACATCCGCAGCAATGCGGTGAGCAGTTTCATTCGGATGCTGATCCGTCGGATGAACCCACAGTTCCGGTCCGGCGTAGGCACGATAATGTTCCCTGAGATCGATGAATAGAACATCGGCATTCATGCAGTATTCACGCAGTCGATCATGAATTGGTTGAAACGGATAATCCCCATTGAGTTGATAGAAAAATGGAAAGGCCACGATCAAAAGTGGAATATTCTTGTCGCGGCAGGTCTGCACGATGGTATCCAGACCGGTCCGACACGCATTCCATTTCTCGGGGGCCGACTGAAAGCTGCCGATGGAATCGCGAATATAGGCCTGGCCGCGAATTCGTCCCCCAATGGTGCGATTGAGGAGTGCCCAGATCTCGGAATGTTGCGACATCCAGTCGGTCGACATCGAGCCTGTGATGAATTCTGTGAAGAACTCGACCTTTGCGTTCCTGGTGTAGATATCCGGTTCCACGTCATTGGGAACGAAGTGCAGGATGACAAGATTCGGGTGAAAACTTAGCCCGCACTCTTTCAGCACGCGTGCCTCCATCACCGTGTTGTATCCCGGTTGACCGGAATTGATCGTTTCAATTTGCTGAGATGGAAAATCATTCCGCAGTCGGTCCCCCAGACGCGTTAAACAACGATCTTTCGCTTTGACTCCCTGACCAAACAGATAGCTGTCACCGATTCCCAAGACGCGATACGTCTTTTCGGGCCGAGTCCGGCGATGCTCGTCGTCCCGCCAACCGACCGAGTTCATCTCGTGGTCAATCGCATTGTTGGCATTGAAGTAGCCACGGGGATTCGTGGGATAGCGAATTCGAATTGTCGCGAAGGGAACATGCCCACATGCCGCCAGTTCGTATGGCCCCCCTGCGCGAGGAATCAACTCACTGGTAGCAGGATGCCGGTAATCGTTGTTGATACCGGTCAGGAGCAGCACGACTTCTCCCAGCACCCAGCAAATCGAAAACGCGCCCAAAACCGCGACGATGCGAAACAGTCGCTTCCTCCGAACAGACACCATGAACAGGACTTCCTCGATGATATTTTGACGCAGCCTGAACGCGATGTGATCTTACCACCAGCAATCCGAGACAACACAGCGTTTGTGATAAGAGTTGGAGATCGCTTGAAATTTGGCGCGAACTTCGCACACTTTAAGACATAAACCGTAAATTGCCGCGGGGTGTTGAGTCGTTTACGCTTGGTGATTGACGTCAGTGTCAATCAATGGTGTGAGTCTTGACGAGTTCGAAGACCCCGTGTGTTTCATAGTCAACTCCGAACCAGGGAATTCGGCATGATCATCATTTGGGGAAGCGGGCTCTATGGAAAGGTCGACAAAGTACCGGGAGTTGGCCACGTTGCCACGAACTTCGGACATCTCTACTACATTCCATTAATTCCGACACAGACCCATTTCGTGATCTCGGAATCGTCGAGCGGTTACCAGTCGGTTCCGATCGGAATGAGTATGAAGTCGATCCTGATGGCCTGGTTTCGGACCGCAATGGTCTTTGGAATTCTTATGCTGTCCGTCACTTCCATCATCATGTTTTCCGATCGACATCCAGCGGATGGGATCATCAACGCTGCCATTGCTGTGGGATGCCTGGGAGCACTCATTGCCAGTTATTTCGTGCGGATGTGTGCTCATGCCAGCTATGAACGTGCGATGGATCTAGCCGATGCCATTGGACTGAATGAGCACGGTCGCCAGTTGCTCGATGAGCACTATGGGGTGGTCCCCAGGAAGAAGAAAGCGCGAAAAGTGCCAAAGCGAAGAATCGAATCGGATGACGACGAGTACGAAGATTACTGAACGCTGGAATCCAGTGTGCCGCCACCCCACAAGCCTCGGGCAGGGTGGCGGGGGGCGCACCCGCTTCGGGGAAGCCCCCGATCAAACGCGATCCATTTCGGGGGCTTCTGCAAAGCCAGTGCGCCCCCGGCACCCATCCTTCTCGGGAAAAAGTTTGCCGACATGGGGGCAGGGCAGCGTGAACGCAAGAATGAAAGTACGACCATCAGCCGGAACGCGCTAGCGTCCGGTACCGTCCTACGTGCATGACCGTCGACCATCGAAACCGGACGCTAACGCGTTCCGGCTGATGTGTGCATTGACTTCAATGTCTGGTTGGCACTCAGCACAGGCTTTTCAAAGTCCCTGGGGTTTTCCCTGCACAATCCACCGATCAATGACTTTCCCCGCGTCATCTGTCAAACGGAAGTTACGTCCCTGGTTGCGGCAGGGTGGCGGGGGCGCACCCGCTTCGGGGAAGCCCCCGATCAAACGCGATCCATTTCGGGGGCTTCTGCAAAGCCAGCGCGCCCCCGCCACCCAACCGTCTCGGGCAACAGGTTGGCGCCCGGGGGCATGCCGTTTACTGCTTTGCTTTTGGCAGCTGAAAGGATCTGAGTTCTGCTGGTATCATCATTGTCGCTGGCCAGGTCATGTTCGAATGGATTTCGAACTGAATCCGATCTTTCATCTCAGGGTTCGCTTTTAGAAACGCCGGAAGACTGGGAGCTTCGTTAAGGATCAGCGTTCCATCAACCAGGTTACTGTTGCCAACGATTCGCAATAACTGCGGTATCCCTTCACGAAGCGTGACGACCGCGGAATCCTTGCGCATTCGTGGTCCAGCACATATCCACGAGTTTTCGATTAGAACGGTCTGCCCCATCTTGGGATATTTCGTGTCAGGCAATCCAAAGTGATGCACAATCGGAATACCGCCAAACTCTCCGCCGAACCGACTCTTCTGAGCCAACACCGAACCGTAATTATCAATCCACCGGACTCGATCGACACCCTTGGCATCCAGGCTTTGTCGCCCCTGCGCGTCGATGGAACCGAAAACTGGGACTCCGATCATGTTGTCTAACATCAGGACGCCCGAAGTGTTCATGAACGCCGCTGAATCACGGTCAAAGTTTTCGCAACCGACGGTCACCCATGTGTCTCGCACAACCGCATAGTCGCAGACGTTTCGTAAGACTTTCCTCGGACGAATGAACTTGCACTTGTTGATCATCAGGTTGGCTGACATGTGGGAATCGGTGGGACTGGCGGTCCCCTGCGTCACGATCGCGTAGTCACTCGACAACTGGAATTCGCACTCAGAGATGTCCAGCATTGTCGAATCGACATTCTTGTTGTCGATCCAGATCTGATGTTTCCCTCCCAGAAACCTGAGCCCCCGGATTGAGATCGTATAGGCGTTGTTGAAGACAAAACAGCGTTTTCCCTCGGTCTTCTGCTCGATGATCGCTCGCGAGTCGCTGACAATATTGGTGTACGGTCCCAGATTGATTTCGTCGGAAATCAGGTAGCGTCCTGCAGGAAAATAGAGTGTCGTCGACGACCCCAGATATGATCCCCCCTCGGGCTTCAACACATGGCTACGAGCTTTGGCAAGGTCCGCACCAGCTTGAATGGCTGCTGTATCATCCGCTTTTCCGTCACCGATAGCCGACTGCGACTGCTGCGGATCAGTCCTCTTCAGATCCTTGACGTTGACCGCCGTTGTTTCGATCTGGGCTGATGCACCTGCTGGCAGACAGAAGACGACTGACATGAAAGCCGGCATCAACGTGCATCGCCAGAGGTTTTGTCGTTGCATGGCCTTACCCTTGGAAGTCTGTTCTCAATCCTGAAACGCGAATCTACGAAGCAATGCTATAGTAGATGCATCAGGTTGCATCGTAACAGAGAAGAATTGCGCCCGTGACATCACGACGACTATTCGAGCCAGGATCATGAGACGATGAGAGCAAGCCCCGATGCGTTCGCCTGCCGGTCACGCAGCCTCGTGCAAGCTGGGTGCTGGCAGTTGCTCGCGTCCCGCCTGGCGTGACTTGGGAGATCGCAAGGCCCAAATGGCAGCGGGTACCTGTATCACTGCAAACAGGATTGCGAGCACCACAGTCGAATAGGCCGCCCCCAAGCCACCATATTCCCGGACGAGTAATATCAGTACCGGAACAGAAATCACCAGGGCGACCATTTGCAGGACGGCCAGCAGCCAGAACTGTTGAGCTGCGCGGAATCCTGTCGAAAGTGGCAATGTCATATATCGAGCTGTCGCGCCGAGCATCAGAACGACGAGCAACGATGACTGCTCGGCATACTCAGGCCCGAAAGCAAATCCAAGGAGCCAGCGACCGAAGATGGCAACCGCCGCCGTCCCCATTCCCCCAAGTACGGCCCCCAGCAAGCTCAGCTTGATCAGCATCTGCCACATGGCCCGCCACTGCTCTGCGACCAGGTACTTGGAAATGCGAGGCAGGACTGCGGTGTGAACGGCATTAATCACAAGTGTGACTGCAACGATCAACGAGGAAACGGCGGAAAAAATCCCCAGTTCCCGATCGCCCAGGTAATCCTCAATGCAAAGTCGAGGCAGATTCTGCTCCAGAGATGACTGGCAGGCGAGGATTCCTGTAGGGAACACAATGATCAAAAGTTGCCAGACTTCGTTCAAGCGGATTCGTGGCAACGCCGTGGAATTTCCCTGATCCTGGCGCAATCGGGCGGCAATGGGCCAGTCGTAGAAAACAAGGATTGCACACCACATCGCAGCCAGCGAGGTCGTCGCCAGCAGTAGTGACTGGAATGCATAAAGGCCGAGTGCCAAAGTGATAACAGACAGCCCCCCACGGACCATTTTTGCAATCGCCATCTGGTCCAGTCGTTCATGCTGCTGCAGGGTTCCGTGACACAAGTCACTGAGTGCTTCCACACATTTCGCGATCCCCATCACAAAAATCATCAGTGAGGTTTCAATCGGGTAGCCGCGCGCGAATGTGATCGCGACGATGACAAGCATCGCGATGGCCAGCGTAGTGGCTCGCAGGTAGAACAGGTTCCCAAACGAGTATTGATTGGATTGATCCGTCGCCTGGACGGTTCGCAATTCCAAGCCAAGCAGCAGGATCACAGGCGTCGTTAGTGCCATCGCAAGTGAAAACTGGCCAACCATTTCCGGCAAGCCCATACGAGCCACAACCAACAGCATCAGCCACTGACAAGCCCCGAATACGAAATATCCCAGCAACGTCCACTGAACGTTTGAACGTAACGATCGAACCGCCGGAACAGGGCAGGAAACAGGCAGCGATGAGATTTTGATCGTATTGGACATAACTGGTTATGCGAGATTGTTTCTTCCCGACGGACCGATCCGTTGGAATGATCGGTGGTAGCAATATCAGAATCCGGTTCCCGGTCAATCCCATTCGCTTGAATTTGACGCAGCAAAAACGTGCGTTCCGTGTCGTCCAAACTCTCCAGTGCAGATAGGTGGTGGACATGGAGTGCACGGAAGACACAGAAAAATCGCAGGGAGATGCCTTCAAATGTCTGTGTCCGCAATAGCCGTTGCCAACCAACGACGGAGTGGCGGGGTGTGCTGGCAGAAGCCCCCGAGCGGCAAATTGTTACCGGGGACTTCCCCCGAAACGGGGTGTGACCCCGCCACCCCGTCGCCTAATTCTTTGTCGTCCATCTCCTCCGCGTGCAATTATCGTCTCCGAGTTCGAAACACCTGACTCTCCTGACCGACGGTACCTGATCGAATCAAAGTCTTTTCACATCAGTTGCGACCTGCGCGAGAATTGACCAGACTGGGGGCTTGGTGGTTCTTGATTCCCTGCTCAGGCTTCAGCATTTTGACGGTGCTCGGGCGTCGAGGGGCTTCACAGTAAGCGGAAAATTTTCGATGCGAATTCTGGTGGGATGGGACAATCCTGAGCAGGCAGATCTGCTCGGAATGTATTTGGGAATTGGCGACCACGAGGTGACCGTCACGTTGGGTTGCGAGGAGTTGACAACCAAGCTCAATTCTTCTGATCCATGGGATGTCCTGTTTCTTTCGATCACTCTGCCTGATCTCGAGACGGGATTCGAGACATTCAAGACGATCAAGCGGAACTGGCCCGATCTCCCAATCGTCGGCGCCTGTCAAACCGGGGAGGTTTATCGAGTTGTCCGATTTATGACGAATGGCATGACTGCCTATGCCATCCGCGATGAGCAAGGTGACTACATGTTCATGCTGCTCGCCGTTCTGGAAAGTGCCGTTGAGGCGGTCCGGGCGATGCGAGACCAGCAGGTTGCCGAAAAGCTTCGCGAAGAAGTCCAATCGGTTCGTAAGCTTCAGGAATCGATGATCCCTGCCCATATCGATGCCCCTCAGGGGTGTACAATCGTCGCTCGCTATGAACCCTCACAGATCCGGGTCGCTGGCGGGCGGGTTGTCACTATGGCCGGTGGTGATTACTACGATGTTTTCACGCTCGGCGACAATCACATTGTTCTGTTGGTCGGCGATGCGTCTGGGCACGGTATGAAGGCTGCCATGTCGATCATGGTGATGCACACTCTGGTGAGAATGATCAGGACCCAACGCTACAAGAATACTGCGGCATTCGTCGCTGAAATCAACAACCAGCTCTGCCAGCATTCCGTTGTGAATGAAGAGGGTGGATTCATCACGCTCTGTTACGGGCTTTTGCAACTCGATACAAACGAATTGCAATGGACATCGGCGGGGCATCCCATTCCGCTCGTTCAGAACCTGGTTACAGGTGAAATACGAGCCTTGGAAGTGGACTCCGCTGCCGGGTTGCCGTTGGCAATCTATCCCGACATCGAATACGACACGTTTACCCACAAGTTGCCCGACAAATACCGCCTGCTGTTCTACACAGATGGATTGCAGGAGGCATTTCCGGAACACAAACCGACCAAGACGGGTGAATTCGGTGTTGATGGCATCACGCAGACGATGCAGTCACGTCTGGGAGCACCCGTCCAAGAGGCACTGCAATCGCTCTTTGATGATTCAGAGGCCTATACCGAAGGGTCTGGCCGCCACGACGATACGTCCGTCGTCTTGTTAGAACGTGATCTGGCTTTCGTCCCGGTTTAGCTTTACCGCCGGTGCAGCAGTTTCTGAAATTCGGACCATGGCCTTGAGTTTGCGACATCATTCCGGGTCAGTCCGGCCCGGCGTGCCTGTCCCACACCGTACACCAGCGATTCGAACCCATTCGTCGAATGCGAATCGGTATCGATCACAATCTGGATTCCCAGGGCCTTTGCAGCCGCCGCTTGAATGTCATCCAAGTCCAGGCGTGTCGGGCTGGCGTTGATCTCCAGCATTACCCCATGATCGGCGGCCGCCTTTAAGAAAGTCGAATAGTCGATGTCGGCTGCAGGACGGCTTCCGATCAAGCGTCCAGAAGGATGCCCAATCACGTCCACGTGTGGGTTCGAAATGGCATTCAGCAGCCGCTGCATGATCTGTTCACGCGGCTGTTTCAGGCCATAGTGCAAGACGGCGATCACCCAGTCCGCTTCGCTCAGCACTTCGTCATCCAGGTCCATTGTCGCATCTTCCAAGATGTCGCATTCGATCCCGCGCAGGATCTCGATCCCGGAAATCTTGCCGCGTGCATGCTCGATGTCACGCCAGTGCTGTCTCAGCCGAGTCGCATCCAAGCCATTAGCCATGGTCACACGTTTGGAGTGATCAGTGATGGCAATATATTTCAGGCCCCGGGCTTTCGCGGCTTCGGCCATTTCGAGGATTGTAGCGGCGCCGTCAGTGGCTGTCGTATGCATATGCAGGTCGCCCTGAATATCTGCCACCTCGATCAGTTCTGGCAGTTGACCGTTTTCCGCCAGCTCAATCTCACCCCGGTTCTCACGCAGTTCTGGCGGAATCCACGGGAGGTCGACAGCGGCGTACACCTCTTCTTCCGTTCGTCCTGCCACGTAGTCTTCACCACGGTAAACACCGTACTCGTTCACCTTCAGGCCTCGTTCCTGAGCCCTGCGTCGGATCACGATATTGTGCTCCTTGGAGCCTGTGAAGTACTGCATCGCAGCCCCATAGGATTCGGCAGCGACCACTCGCAAATCCATCTCAATCCGGCTGCGCAATCTGACTCGCTGCTTGGTCTCACCTCGTGCGAGCACTTTTTCAACGAGAGGATGCGCAGCCCGGCGATCCATTACTTCCGCCGAATTGGATGAAATCGCCAGGACATCCAAATCACCACACGTCTCTTTACGTCGCCGACAACTCCCCGCGATCGAGACCTGTGTGACAGACGTGAGCTGTCGCAGATCGGACACGATCTCTTCGGCCGAGGCGCTGGCGATCGAAATCAGAACTCGCTGGCCCGCTTCTTCCACATGCTGAATCCCCTCAAGGATCGTTTGAGCTGTCTTCTTGCCAAACCCCTGGAGTTCAGCGACTCGGCCGGATTCACTTGCGACCTTCAAATCCGCCAGCGTCGTGACACCGAGTTCGTGAAACAGCGCCGCAACCTTCTTCGGCCCCAAACCTGGAATCCGCAGCATTTCCGAGACGCCGACGGGAATCTGCGTTCGCAGTTCATCGAGTTGCTGCAATGTCCCTGTTTTCACGATCGCTTCGATTTTTGTCGCGAGGTCCTTCCCGATCCCCTCCAGATCAGTCAGGCTGCGGTCGGTCGACGCGATGATCGCTTCAGCTGATTCAGAGAGGTTTTCCAGCGTCCGGGCCGCGTTCCGGTAAGCACGCACGCGGAAAGCATTTGCCCCCTGAATCTCGAGCAGGTCGGCGAGTTCTTCAAACAGGGCGGCAATTTGTTGATTCTGCATTTTCAAATCTTCCGTAAGCGGTGGCCACGCAACTCAAGCTATCAGGTGCAGCCAAGGCTAAAGCGATGTCGTGTCAGACGAGCGTGGATGATCCACCAATTGACCACTGTGCAATTGCCCATTGATAGCCCGGTCTCGCCAGGGAGCGGGAGCATCGAAGCAGGCAGGGTCCAGAGACATATCTGTTATGAGGACGGCTGGCTGGTGGACGGGTAACCTGCCGACGATCTCGCCATCGGGTTGAACAGTGAAGCTTCCCCAGCATGAAGGTCGGGTCGTGCTGTTATTGGCGCTCACCCAGAAGTGGTTTTCTGCGGCCCGGCACTGCATCGTCGCCGGAACAATCGTTTTCCAGATGTTGTACTTCGGATCGACGGCAACAGTCTTTCGTGCGTTGTGGAATGACTGAAACATCACATTGACCCCCTGCTGTTGATACGCACGGTATAACTCGGGAAATCGATAGTCGTAACAGATCGCCACACCACAGAGGATCCCTTTCACCTTGAAGATCACGTTGCGGTTGCCGGGGGTGTAGTGGCACAGATCCAGTGTTGGCTGCTTTCCTGTTCCGCCGGTGCAGAATCGCTTGTCGTATCGGTCGTAAATCTGACCCTTGGGATTGACGACATACACGCAATTGTGAGGCTTGTGGTGATCGTCGAGGCGATGAGTCGAGCCAATCAGCACCCAGAGTTTGTACTGTCGCGCGGCCGCCATGATGTCTTGAGTTGCCGAAGTTAATTCTTCCCAGTTCAAATCGGCGATTTCGGGAATATCGACCCCGGCGTATCCCGACAGGGCACACTCCGAGAAGTGAACCACATCGGCCTGCTGCTCTGCTGCTTGAGCAACCTGCTTCAACATCCACTTGCGGTTGTGCTCAATCTGGCCTTCGACCGAGAACTGACAGGTGGCAACTCGAATTGACTTCATCGTAAAGATTCCCGATTTCCCGGTATTCCATGTTCGTCAGTCGCAAATCGCGCAAACATTACTTCGGTTCGACGAGCAACGACAACACGGCCGAGGCATACACCCGATGGCCAAAATCGCTCGGGTGATTCACACCGTTACCGGTCAGATCACAATCACGCTTGCGTTTCAACATCTCCGTCCAGAGCGACGTCAGATCCGCCATGACCACCCCATCACCACAAAGAGACGCCAGCGCCTCGCGGTATTTTGGGAACATCTCACGCGGTGTGTGTTGCCATTGGTCATTGCCAAGCATCGTGGCCACCAGGATGATCTCGGCCTGAGGCCGGGCTCCCTTGATCTGCATGATCATCTTCTGAATTCCCTCCCGATAGGCTTCAGGGTTGCGACGCCCGACATCATTCATGCCGTACGCAATAAGGACCAGATCGGGGTCATGCGCGAGGAGTTTGTCGAGATCCGCCAGCCCGTTTGGAACACCCCTGCCCCCCACGGCGCGATTGAACAAATCGACCTCACCACCATAGGTGGCTCGCAATTGTTCGGCAATCAGTTCCGGATAGATCGGCATGAAGGGTGACGCCCCCGTCAGCCCGGACGCATTCAACCCGAACGTAATGCTGTCACCGCTGACTCCAATCGTCAACTTCTGCTTCGCCTTCAGTCGTGCCAGTGCTTTCGGCAGTTTTGCTGCGTCGAATCGAGGCACCTCGCCAGGCCAGTCCGACGTTTTGCGAGTATACGTCACTTCAATCTGCTGATCGTGAAACCAGTGTCCGTTGTTAAACAGGATAAAGGTTTCTGGGTCTCCCAGTTTATGTGGCAGTGATTCCGGGCCTGTCACCGCTTTGCCTGCCCATTGTGGCAGTTTCCCCTTCGGAGGGAACAGATCGACACTGCCGAGCATCGGCATGCGGGATTTTTCTGGACGCACAAGCTGCGTTCCATCGGGGCTGAGCGTGAAATCAGTGCCGGGCTGAAATTGAGTCCGGCCGTCGGCCGAGTGAACTGCAAGAATCTTGTCGACAGGGAACAGGAGCTTTCCTGTTGCTGCTTCATCATTCCCCTCGCGAACACACAATACGCTTTCGCGATAGACAGTGGCGGAACGCCAGAAAGGTTCCAGCAAGTGCAAGCCGGGCAATTGTTCTCGATTCACCATCTCGACAGGCTTCAGATGAACGACGCGAACGTCCATCACCGCGACCCCTTCCTTTTTCTGCGGCTTGATGGTCAGCGTGTAGCGTCCTGGTTTATCGAACGTGATCACACCCAAATCCTGCGGGACGAATTGCTGGAAGCCGCCCGTTGCGGGGACCGTCAGCGGCAATGTTTGTCCGGCAACCTCGAAGTGGACCAGACTCCCGCCGTTCGTACCGCACCCGACATGCGGAATCAGGTGATACTTGCCGGGACGAGTCAGCGTGAATTCAAAACTGGCCCAGTCCTCTTGCCGGACCCAGAAGCCCAGCGTGTCTTTGTTGGGAAGTGGCTCGTAGCGCAACATGATCCCGTTGACTTCTGCAGTACTCGAATGCATCGTGACCGTTCCATCGGCCTTTTGCAGATTCGGAGCATAGTTGGGATTTGGAACCGGCATTTTCGCCCCAACCGATTCTCGCCAGGTACTGAGCTTGGCGTGCAGGTCCTTTGCAATGTCGGCATTCTGTTCGATCAGATTGCTGGACTCGCGCATGTCTTTGGCGAGGTTGAACAGTTCCCGTCGACCGGTTTCATAAAACTCGACCAGTTTCCAGTCACCCGCGCGGATGGCTGCCCCTGGCTTGGCCGCAGCGTTGCCATTGTAATGCGGGAAATGCCAGTAAATGGCGTCTCGTTCGAGTCTCCCAGTACCATCGAGTACTGGTCGCAGATTGACTCCATCGATCGACGCCATGCTGGCAGTTTTACAGGCCGACACGATCGTCGGAAAGAAATCAATGCTCGAGACAACGGCGTCACTGGTCGTGCCGGGTTTGATGACCCCGGGCCATTTGACGATCAAGGGAACTCGTACCCCTCCTTCGTAGAGGTGACTCTTACCATCCCGAAGCGGCGAATTGGATGTCGGTGGGATGATCTGCCCGTTTCCGTTACACAGGCCCCCATTGTCCGACGTGAAGATGACCAGCGTCTTTTCACTGAGTTTCAGTTCGTCGAGTTTCTTGAGGACTCGTCCCACCGCTTCGTCCATGCTTTCCATCATCGCCGCGTAGATCGGATTGATCTGCGAGCCGTTTGCCTGGGTCGGCATCGCACCATACTTCTTCTGCAGTTCCGGTTTGGCCGTCAGTGGCGTGTGGACGGCATAATGAGGTAGATACAAGAAGAACGGCGTCTGCTGATGAGCCTCTATGAATTTCTCAGCTTCAGCCGACAGTCGATCGGTCAAGTATTCGGCGGCGGGTGCCTGATCCAATCCGGGGATCGACTTCCCACCTTTGTTCGTGTAGGGGGAAAAATAGCTATAGGGGGAACCAGCCTGATCGCCGGCAACGTTCACGTCAAACCCGTGATCGGTCGGCGCAGACCCGGCCCCGCCGAGATGCCATTTGCCAATCGACGCGGACGCGTACCCTGCCTTCTTGAGGACTTCTGCGATTGTTGTTTCCTCTGCCGGTAATTGCTGATTAACTTTGGGCTGCAATAACCGATGCTCGTTCCGATCAGGATGCCCCGGCAGCCAGGTTGTGATCCCCATCCGCTGCGGATAACGTCCCGTCATGATCGCCGCACGGGTGGGCGAGCAGACTGGACAGGCGGCATACGCCTGAGTGAACCGCATCCCATCCCCGGCCATTCGATCCAGATGAGGAGTCTTGTGAAACTTGCTGCCATAACAACCCAGGTCAGCCCAACCCAGATCATCAATCACAATCAGGACAACATTCGGTCGAGTTTCATCTGCTGAAACGGTCATCGCTTGCGTCAGGAGCGATGCCACTCCGCTGACAACGACAAGTAACTTTAGAAGAAGGTGAGTTATTCGTCGGGACGAATGGCTCCCCTTGTTTGCAGAAGAATGTCGCTTCGACTCGATCGAACTGCTCGCCCCCATCAACGTATCTCCTGACAGTGATTTGACATCCCCATTCCACCGTTCAGTTGACGGGTCAAGATCTGGAGATTTCGACACTATCAGAACGGTTGAAGAGCGTTCCGTCCATCCAGACGTACGGAGTTCCATTTCCTGGCGAAATCGGACATAGGAACATGGCTCTCACAAATGTGCATACTGCTCGATTCCCTTGCGTCTTGAGCCAGACAGGATCAGGATACCGCGATTGGCATTTTTCGTGCATTCGCGATTCATCATTCTAATTGACACCCTGAGGCCCCACCATGTCCGCGTCGCGCCGTGAGTTTCTGGAAACATTGTCACTGGGATCTGTTGCCGGTTTGAGTTTGGGGATGATGGGCTGTAGTCCGGCTGCAGTGAAGGCAGAAGGGGCACCACTCAAGGCTGCTTTCTCCAATGCAGGCCTGCAGAGTACCTGGTGCGAACTTGGTAAGCGAACAGCGGAGCTTTGGGGCAAAATGTTGAATGTCGACATTACCTGGCTGGATGGCGAATTTGACCCGGAAAAACAACGCAACAAGATCGAAGCGATCGTTGACCGTGACTGGGATTTCTGCTGCTTCCAGGCAGTCCAGATGGATTCACTGGCGGAACCAACGCGACGCTTGAAGAAACGCGGCATCCCTGTCATCTCGATGGATACGTTACTAGTTGAGATGGACAAGATGCGCGACACCGGGGTTTGGACCGAAGTCACTCCAGATCACGTCAACATGGCCGAGATGGCAGTCGGCTACCTGATGCAGAAGATTGGCGGCAAGGGCAAAGTGATTCACATCGGGGGACTGGATGGCCACAGCGGCGCCCAGGGACGACGTCAGGGGTTCGAAAACATCGTCAAGACGTTCCCGGACGTCGAAGTTGTGGGAGGTGGTGTTCGCTGGTGCGACTGGAAAAAGGAAAAAGCCCGTAACACGTTTGAATCGCTGCTGCAGCAGGAAACAACCCCGATTGCGGGGGCGTTCTTCCACAGTGACGATATGGCACTCGCTTCCGTTCCGGCACTGAAGGGGACGATCCACGAAAAGATGCTGGTCGCTGCAGTCGATGGACAGAAGGAAGGACTCGACGCGGTCAAGAACGGGGTCCTGGCAGCAACATCGGTCAACCCTGTCTGCCGCATCCATCGGACGGCACTCTTCCTGGGCCAGTTCTTCGCCCGAAATAAAGAGACGATCGAAAAGGCTCCGATGGAGATCATCACCCCGGGGCCACTGGTGACGCTCGATAACCCTCGAGTCCTCGAAGCGATGTATTACATGGCCGATCCTGCACACTGCATCATCTGACTTTCAGGAATTGCGAAGATGACCAATCGACGTGACTGGCTGACATCTGTCGGGGCGTTCGCGGCCGGAGGGATGGCTGCAGCGGGATTCGGACCGGGGATGAACGAGGCGCTCGGTGTCGAAGATTCGAAGAATCCGGCAGCCAACGTCACCGACCGGACCACGACCATCAAGATCACCAAGCTGACGGCTACGCCCGTCATGCGCAAGGTGTTTCTGAAGATGGAGACCAATCATGGTGTCACTGGATGGGGTGAGATCGATCAACTGGAACCGTACGTCGCCACGGCACTGGTCAAATCGCTGTATGAACTGCTGGATGGTGAGAATCCAACCCGAATCGAACACCTGTGGCAGAAGATCTACCGTTCGCATCGTGACATGCGTGGTGGACCGTTTATGACTCACACGCTGGCCGGGATCGACATGGCCCTGTGGGACATTACCGGCAAGCTGTGGGGAGTCCCCGTCTATCGGTTACTGGGGGGACCAACTCGCGACAAGCTGCGGTTCTACCCGACGCCCAATGCCACCAAGGTCGGCGCTGGTCCACAGCCATTTTCGGGAACGCCGCAGCAGATCGAAGGGTTTGTGAAGTCGATCGAAAATGCTCGCAAGCAGGTCGGCCCCGACGGGATCGTGATGTTTGACGCTCATTGTGCATTACCACCTCCGTTTCTGATCCAACTGGCTGCCGCGATCAAGCCGTATGATCTACTGTACATTGAAGAGCCTGCCGTTCCTGGCAATATCGAAGTCTTCAAGCGACTGAAGCAACACATCAATATCCCGCTGGCTGTGGGAGAGCAGGCTCGGACCATCTGGGAAGTGATTCCCTATCTTCAGGAGGGTTGTGCTGACATCCTGCAGGTTGACTGTGCTCACACAGGCGGGATCACGCAGCTTCGCAAGATCGCGATTCTGGGCGAAGCCTATCATGTCCCAATTGCGCCGCACTGCGTCACCACGGACCTGGGCGCAACCGCCAGTCTGCACTGCAGCGCCGCAGTCCCCTTCTTCCTGATTCACGAATACTATCCCAGTATTTCGCCACCGGGCCTCGTCACCAAGAACTGGTCGATCGACAAAGACGGCTATGCATCGTTACCAGAGGGGGTCGGCCTCTGTTGCGAAGTGAACGAAGCGAAACTGGAAGAACTCGCCAAAAACCCCGCCAAGCCAGAATGGCCCACCCGCGGGCGTTTGCCGGATGGGTCGATTGCGGATTATTGACGCGTTAGGCATATCCATTTCGTCTCACTGCATTGACTCGCCTGATGTACGGAGTAGCGATATGCAATAAGCGATGCAGTGAGAATCGCATCGCAACAGGCGATTGTTTCGTGCTAACTGCATTTGCGACGTTTCCGTGGTGTTGCAAACCGCAACGCAAGATGCTACTCTGGGAAAACCTGCTGCCGTGCGTATTGAACACGTTGTTTTTCCGAGCGTATCCCAATGATCGCTGGTCCTCTTCGCATACACTTCGTCGTACTCGTAATTTTGACGATCGCTCGAACTCCGCAGATGGTGCGAGCAGAGGAAGACGACAGCACAAGAATCACTTTCAAGCAAGTTCGAGACCGCGAATCCGCAGTGCAACGGTTGAAAATTGAATGGGTGGAAGACTGCTTTGAAGCGAAGGGGGCTCGATTCAACCCTGAATTCAGTAACGCAAAGTTCACAACATCTCCGCTGCCGCCGACAGACTCAACCTTTCAGCAATTCCATACGCTTGCGATTGATGGGCACCGTACTTCGCATTTCGGTGCAATACGAATGTACGGGAAGGAAGGTGAGTTCATCGACGATAAAACCCGTGCCACGTTTAACCGCGAAGAATGTCTTTCACTGTCGCTCCCAAATCAAAATCGCCACTATCCATACGGGAGAATCTATCCCGAAAACCATCCAAATAACGAACTCAGTCTGCTGGCAATTGAACCCATCCTCCATTGCTTCCGTTTGCTTGACCCTGAATGGAAGGTCGTGAGACATGACAACTATTCAATTTCGACCGAACCACCGAACGAATATGTCGTGTACTCCGAGCAAGGGGCTTCGCGCCCACTAAAACATGTGTTCTGGCTGGACCCGAAACGAAATTTTCTGGTCGTTCGTTTTGAGTTGCATAACCAGCGTCGCACAGGACTTCTGCGACAGACGGACTTCGAATATCAGGAGGACTCAGATCACAAGTGGCAGTTGTGCGGCTGGGAAATTCAGTCGTTTAGCCTCAATGGCGCACTCGACAAAACCATATCTGCCAAAGTAACAAAACTCGAAATAAACCCAGACCTGCCCGACTCGGAGTTTACAATTTCGTTTCCGGAAGGAACCTATGTTGACAACTTGCGAGAAGGAAAAAACTACGTCATCAAGGAAGGAAACCAGAAGAGGTTTGTCAGTGACGTTGAGGGGCACTTGGGGTACGACGCGCTCATGGACTTGCCCAAGAAAAGTGGGCGCGAGGAAAAGCGAACTATGCTTAACCTTG
>JBAWWJ010000100.1:0-27801 GCA_037146815.1 Planctomycetota bacterium | reverse complement strand
GTGTACAGCGACCTTAGGTGCATTTGTCGGCGGATTTCACTGGTCGATGATTGCCGGCAGTTTCTGGCTGACACTGCCATTTGCGATTTCCGGAATTCTCCTCCCACCGATTACGCTGCATTTTTTCCTGGGTTACCCCCGTCCTAAAGCTGTGCTCACATGGCGGCGGGCGGTTCATTGGCTGATTTACTCCATTCCCGTCGCGGCAATCCTGTGCTTTCTGTGGATTGAGGGATTAATCTGGAGTCTTTCCGGACCGCCACAACAGGTTCCAGCACAACTGGTTCTGACATGGATGAACTACCTGCGCTACGGCGTCTATGCTTATTTGTCGATTTCTGCGGTGTATTTTCTGCTCACGATCGGCTCGTTGATTCACAGCGTTTTTACGACGCGAAACCCGATCGAGCTGAATCAGGTCCGCTGGATCATGTGGGCTGGTCTTGGAGCTGCGGTGTGCATCGGGTACGCCTTGTTGCTGGCGGTCGTGTGGCGTACGGAGTTCGCTCTCGGTGGTGCTCGAATTCCGATGTTTCTTGCCAGTCTCGTTTTTATGCTGGCGTATGCCATCGGGATCATCCGCTACAAGTTAATGCTCATCGACCAGATCATCAGCAAGGGGATGTGGTACTACGTTCTCAGTTACGGGGCCACAGGATTTGTCGCACTTGGGATTGCAGTCGGAACGATGGCGGTCGCTGTGGGCAAGATGCCGATGGTTGATCAGCCAGGCTGGATTATCGCTGGGATTGTCATGCTGGCGGTGATCCTGCTGATCTGGTTGCGAGATTCCTGGCAACATTTTGTGGATCGGCGATTTTTTCGCGAAAAGTATCAACTGGACAAAGCGTTGCAGCGGATGCATCGCGATGTCGGCCATCTGACGGATGTCGAATTCTTGTCCGAGCGACTGTCGACCTCCTGTCGCGACGTTCTGCAATCCAGCCGGATCGGCCTTTACCTGAGTGATGGTCGCCAAAATGGCTTTCGATTGACCGCAGCCGATGGACAATCGACAGGTTTGCCAATGCAATTGGTCCTGCCGGAAGAATTCACATTGGCTTTAGCGGACGATCCGACATTGCAACGCGTGACGCCAACTTCGCGTGAAGGGGTTTCCCCTGTTCAGAATCTCTTGCGACAGTGGCAGGCAGACCTGGTCCATGGACTGGAAATTGACGGTAAGCTGGCGGGGCTCGTCGTGCTGGGGCCGAAGCAAAGTGGGATGATGTATTCGGCGGAAGACTTAACGTTCCTGGCCGCACTGGCGCAGATCACTGGTATCGCACTCCATTGCGCAAAGGTACATCAGGACATTACGCAACTGAACGAGGATCTTCGACTGAAGACGGACCTGATCAGTCGACAGCGTCAGCAGATTGCGATCTTGCAGGCAGAATTGGCCTCGGTGGCTCGACCGGATCAGCCGAATGCCCCGGTAGAACAGTTTCGCCGCGATGCCATCATCGGCCACAGCCCGGCACTCGAACATATCATGGACACGGTCCGGAAAGTGGCCGCGAGTGAAACGAGTGTTCTTGTCCGCGGTGAAAGCGGTACCGGAAAAGAATTGCTGGCGAAAGCAATCCATGAAAACAGTCCCCGTCGCGACGGCCCGTTGATTACTGTCCACTGCGCAGCCCTTTCTGCTGGTCTGCTGGAAAGTGAATTGTTCGGACACGTCAAAGGGGCGTACACGGGTGCTCACAGCGACAAACAAGGTCGGTTCGAACTCGCCAACGGCGGAACCCTGTTCCTCGACGAAATTGGTGATATTTCAGCAGAAACGCAGGTGAAACTGCTGCGAGTCCTCCAGCAGCGCGAATTTGAACGAGTCGGCGGGACTCAGACGATCCAGGTTGATGTGCGACTGATTGCGGCAACTCATCAAAACCTGGAGCGCCTGATTGCTGAAGGCAAATTCCGCGAGGATCTGTATTACCGGTTAAACGTGATCAGTGTGACCCTGCCTCCTTTGCGGGAACGGTACGAAGACGTTTTGGAACTGGCCGTTTACTTCCTGCGTCGAGCCGCGTCCCGAGCTGGTCGGCGGATGACGAAATTCGAAGATGATGCCATTGACCTTTTGCTGCGATACCCGTGGCCTGGCAATATCCGCGAGCTCCAAAACGTGATCGAGCGGGCGGTGGTTCTGGCCGAAGGGGAAACAATCACGGTTTCGGACCTGCCCGTCGATTTGCAGTCTCCCGGGGCTAACATTGACCGAGGGGCATTGTTACGCAATGAATCTGAGTTCAGTTCTGCTTCCGACGGACGTGATGACGATCCGCTGATCGAGCGGCGTCAGTTGCTGGAAGCACTGGAAAAAAGCGGCGGAAATAAAGCCCGTGCAGCGCGTCTGCTCGGGTTGGCTCGCAGTACCTACTTCAGCAAATTAAAGAAGCACGGACTGGCTGACGCTGACGGAAAACTGGATCAGATCAAGCGTTTGCCGAGATAAGGTGGTTTTGTGATTACCCAGCCTTCAGGCCGTGCCCGCTTCAATGGCTCAATTCAATCGATCGGTTCCCGGTTGCTGGTCAGCGTTCGTTCAGCGGATGAGGCGCTGCAGGCGGTCAATGGTGGCGCTGACATTCTCGATGTCAAAGAGCCAGACTTAGGATCGCTCGGGATGGCGAATCTAGTAGCCATTCAGGCGATTGCCGAGCAGATCAATCTGGTTCACGCAGAGATTCCGTTGAGTGTTGCTCTCGGAGAACTTCGCGACTGGCTTTCCCGCGATCAGTTTCCTCTGCTGCCGTCCACCGTTCAATATGCCAAGCTTGGATTGAGCGGGATGTCTGATCAACCGAACTGGCATGCCGAATGGTGTCGCATCCGAGCGATGTTTTCCCGATCTCGCCCATCATTGCGGTGGGTCGCCGTCGCCTACGCGGATCATGCTGCGGCTCGTTCACCGTCGCTCGACGCTGTTTTAAATGCAGCCGCGGCCGCCAATGAAACTCCTGAATCAGGCTGCGCTGGATTGCTCATTGATACGTTTACGAAAACCGGGACGACGTTGCTCGACTATTACCCGGTCGCGAAATTGCAGGAAATCGCCCGGCACTGTCACGCCAACGGATTATTTCTGGCGGTCGCTGGCAGCTTGACGCTTCCGGCAATCCGTGACTTACGCGGTGCAGGTGCCGATATCATCGCAGTTCGTTCGGCCGCCTGTCGGAACGGTAACCGTCGAGCGGAAATCGACGAATTCCAGGTGGCTGCGATCAGCCAGATCATTCGAGGGAAGTGAATCTCAGGAGAAAATGTTAGACTGGTGGGAGTACCTATTGATTTGTTCCTTTGAGTTTCGGTGCGTTCGGAAGCCTTCTCTACATCTTGCGCTACTACAGTCCGACAGGAGAGCTCCGGTAATCATGAATATTCTCTACCGCTCGCGCTTCTCGTTTGGGTTTGCAATTGTCTTCGTGATGATCGCATCCTCCGTTCATGCTCAAACGCGGGCAATTGTCCCGTCAGCCGCACGGCAGGCGGAGCAACGTAAGGTACTCGATGAGACATTCGAAATTTCGAAGGCGACCACGAATATCAAACGGCAGGACGTCGTCAAAAAGTTGATGGACGTAGTTGAGACTTCGGCCGAAGCCTCCGATGACTTCTACGTCGTTTTGACGGCGGTTCTCGCGTTGACGAAGGAGACGGGTGAGTTCACCGTATATCAGAAGGTCGCGGGACTGTTGGTGGAGCTGTTTGAAGTCGATACGGCGAAGGAGCAGGCTCGGTTATTGGACGAGTTTCTCAAGTCGAGCAAATCCGCCAGTGTGGCCAAGCCCGCGATTGAAGAAGCGGTGTCGCAGGCTCTTGAAGCGGCGTCTGACGAGAAGCGTTCTGCCGATGCGTTGGCGATATTGGAGTCGGCTGGGGCAACGGCAAAACGACTGAATAGTCCCTCGTCGGTCAAACAAGTGATTACCGATGCTCGCACCAAGGTGACGGACCGGGTTTCGATGCGTAAGGCCTTCGAAGCCGCCAAGGCGTCGCTGTTGATCAATGCAGACGACCCCGTTGCGAACAAGTCGGTCGCTCGCTGGCACGTCCTGCAATCCGCCGATTGGCAGACCGCTCTACCTTTCGTAATGAAATCGGGCGACGCGAAGTGGAAGGCGGCGGCTGAATTGGAGACGACTTTGGCCACCGCTGACGCGATGGCTCAAGCGGCCGTGGGCGATGCGTGGTGGGACGCCGCTCAAACAGAGACGGGTGCCGAAAAGACCGCTCTGTTGCTGCACGCGGGTGAATGGTACGAGTTAGCTCAGCCAAACCTGACTTCAGTCATTAAGCAGCAACTGCTGACGAAACGACTCGGCGAGATCGCCCCGTTGCGAGGTACGGCGGTTGCGAAGTCAACATCCAGTATAAAGCCCGCCCCAGCGAAATCACCGTTCGCCGATGAGCCGCCTGCACCGAAGGGATGGGTTGATCTACTCGAATGGTCCGAAGGAGTGAACTGGAGCGATCGCGGCATCGACTGGGGGCAAAATGTTGAAGGAGCGGTGGGCAGGAATGGATTGACATTCAAATCGAATCCGTACATGAACTACCCATTGCCTGGCATTTTGGACGGTGACTACGAATTGGAGGTCGAGTTCACGCGGACTGCGGGGGCCGACGCGGTCTGTATTATCTTTCCAATTGGTATGCATAGCCTGCAGCTTGAGTTCAGTTCCATGCTGGGAGAATTCAATGGCGTGTCTGGAGTGGATGCCACGTGGAGTGGTAAGAACGAAACCACGAGGCGTCCGGGAACAATCGCAAATGATCAGCGACATCGCGCCCGGATTCGCGTCCGACAAACTGAAGAACAGGCTGAGTTTCGGATCGACTACAATGACCAGAAAGACTACATCCGCTGGGATGGCCTGCTATCGCGACTGGCAAATTATAGTGGCACGAATATCTGGCCGCACTCGATGCGCCGGCATGTGTGGATCGGCGCTTACAACTCCAAAGTGACGTTTCACAAGGTGCGAGTCGGCATGACCAGCGGCACGATACGCCGCGATTGGATTACCGAGAAAGACCGCGAGGCGGATCTGAAGGACGGTTTCGTGCGCCTTGTCGGACTCAAGCCAACGGAAGCGACATCGGATTTCTACCCGGCTGTCGCCAATCAGAACCCGACGTTTCGCGAGCGGCATGAGAAGACTTGGCCGCTCATCACGCGCGACTTCAGGCCGTCCGCCGACTTCTACGCGGCGTGTGCACCTTCACGTTTGAAGTGCCCAATCCCGCCGGGAGCCAAAAGCTTTTCCGTCGTTGCCATGAACCACGCCAGTCGTTCAACGGACTTCATCCTTGAGGTCGATGGCCAACGTCTGCACCGTTCCGGTGCCATTGAAACGGCCATCATTAAGATTGATCTCCCACCCAAATCGACGCTATTGGAGCTGGTGGTAGACCCGATGGGGAACTCCACGGCAGATCTTTCTTACTGGTGTTACCCTCGGTTTCATTCCGTTGCGGCAAACGCGGTTCTCGACAAGCAACTCGATGGCAAACCTGGGACGATGAAATTTACCGTGGCCTCACATTCCGTCGGTTACGGCGAATTCACCCACAACAAAAACCCATTTGAGTCTTTGCAGACGGCCACGGTCGTTCACTTCCGTGACGCACAGCCATGCGATGAGTTCCTGTTTACCATCGCTAAATCATCAACCAAGTACGCCATTCCAGAGGGCATGAACCGCTTCACTGCGATTGGCTATAACGTGATCAGCTTCTCGGTAAAATACGAAGTCCTGGCCAACGGCAAGGTGATTTACCAAAGCCCCAAAGCCGGAATTGTCCCGATTGATGTCAACCTGCCCCCCAAGACCAAGGTGATCGAACTTAGAGTCGACAGCCTCGGCGACAACACCTATGACCACAGCATTTGGTGCTACCCACGCCTTCATCGGAAGTAGTCAAGTGAAGTAGGGTGCGTGGAGTCTTTGAAACGCACCGAGGATTGGTATCTCGGCAACATTCCAATGATTGAATCAACCCCAGTGATTTCTTCTGTTCGTGATTGGCTGGCGACGCTTCCTCCACTGCGTTATGGGCCGTTACAGCTCAGTTCACGCTATATGCTTTCTCCACTGGCGGGATATACCAACCTGCCATTTCGCCGCGTGGTACGCAGTCTGGGTGGGGTGGGGCTGGCGACGACGGATCTGGTCAATGCTCGTGGGTTGCTGCAAGGGGGGCCTCGCACGCTTCAACTTATCGACACGTGTCCGGAAGACCGGCCTTTTGCGGTACAAATTTTCGGCAATGAACCTTCTGTGATGCGTGATGCTGCGCAACTGCTGCAGGCTCGCGGCGTGGACTCCATCGACATCAACATGGGCTGCCCTGTGAATCGCATCACGAAGGTTGGAGCCGGGGCAAGCTTGATGTGTCAGGTTGACAGTACGATTGAACTTGTTCGCACAGTCGTCGAATCAGTCACTATTCCTGTGACCGTAAAAATGCGGCTCGGCTGGGACAGTCAGCACCTGACGGCACCAGGTTTTGCCCGTGAGTTCGAGCAGGTCGGGGTTGCCGCGATTGCGATTCACGGGAGAACACGGGAACAGGGATTCAGTGGCGTCGTTGATCGAGCCGGGATTCGCCGGGTTGTGGAGGCGGTTTCCCGCATTCCTGTTGTCGGCAATGGCGATATCCGTACGGTCGCCGACGGAGTGCGCATGTTTGCGGAAACGGGATGTCAGGCGATCTCGATGGGACGCGGGGCACTTGCCAATCCCTGGATTTTTCAGCAGTTTGTCGAATGGGAAGCAACGGGGCATCCCTCAACGTCCGGTTCCTTTGACGATCGTCTCGGCCTGCTGCGGAAGCAGTTTCGATTCGTGGTCGAGCAGCGCGGGGAAGAACGGGCGATCTCGTCGTACCGGAAAATGCTGCATTGGTATCTGAAGGCGATGCTGGTTCCTGCGCCTCTGCGGAACAAAGCCCAGGCCGCAGCCAACGAAGCGGAATTTGAAATGGTCGTTGACGAAATTGCGGAGCACGGCCCGGCTCGGGGTTCTCGCACGGGCCTGCTGCCGGACCTTTACATACCAGTCCCGTCTGGTCCGAACGAACGCTGGTAATATGGAAACAAACGATCTTGTCGTTGAGAACGTGGCCTGTACGGTCTGTGCCTGTGTGTGTGATGACCTGACTGTCACTGTGCGTGATGGTCAAATTGTGGCAGCCGACAAAGCGTGTCGACTGGCAGAACCATGGTTCGTCAAATCTTGGACGAACGTAGCCCCCGCACCGCGAATTCGTGGAGTCGCTGCAACGCAGGATGCCGCCATCGACGAGGCAGCCATGATCTTGAGTCGAGCCAAAGCCCCGTTGATTTTTGGCCTGTCGAAAAGCAGTACCGAGGGTCAGCGGGCCGCAGTCGCATTGGCAGACCGATTGGGAGCCACGATCGATACGACCGCGTCGGAAGGTCATGCTCCTTCAATTCTCGCGATGCAGCAGTGTGGTGAATCGACCTGTTCACTTGGAGAAATCCGCAATCGGGCGGATCTGGTGATTTACTGGGGGGCCGATCCCGTCGAAACACACCCGCGTCACATGGAACGGTATTCGATCGAACCGACCGGGCTTCATATTGAACACGGAAGATCCGACCGGACGCTGGTTGTCGTTGACACCGAACAATCACAAACCTCAGATCAGGCGGACTGGTTTCTGAAAATCAAAGCCGACCGCGATTTTGAAGTGCTGTGGACACTTCGCGGTTTGTTGCAGGGATTGGAACCAAATCCGGGACAGGACGTTGGGGCACCACTGGACGAACTGAAACGCCTGGCCGAACGGATGAAATCCTGTCGATGTGGAGTCATCTTTTTCGGGTACGGGGTCGCCCGGCATCCGCTCGGGCACCGCAAGGTGGAAGCCCTGTTGCGGTTGGTCATCGATTTGAATCAGTTCACTCGATTTCATGCCCGACGACTGCGTGTTGTCGGTGACGTCTCAGGTGCGGACAGCGTCCTCTGCTGGCAAACCGGCTACCCTTTCAGTGTGAATCTTGCCCGCGGCTATCCACGCTATAACCCTGGGGAATACTCGGCAGGCGAGATCCTGGAAAACCACGAAGCGGACGTACTCCTTTTGGTAGGGACTTCGCGAGTCTCGTCGTTTTCTCACGAAGCCCAACAGCATCTGAAAACAATTCCAATAATTGTCCTTGAGCGACCTGGCGTCGAATTACCTGTCGATGCGACGATCGAGTTCTCGACAGCAACCTATGGAATCCACCGACCAGGGACAGCCTATCGCATGGATGAAATCCCAATCCGCCTGCGGCCCGTTTTGAAATCGGACCTGCCAAGCGACGGCGAGGTGTTGCGGGGAATCCACGCAGCGATCGACAGGCGGTGAACTGTGGATCTATCGGATTTTGCCGATGTTGCAGGATCAGTATCCAGTCCGCTTCACACACGCGACGTAAGTCGTTAACGTGACATGCGGTTCAGACCAAGAAATTCCCGAATCATTCCACAACGCAGGAGCGTTTGCTCATGGACCAGGACGAGATTTTGATGGACGCTGAAGAGCGTATGGAAAAGGCCGTGTCGAATGTGCAGGGCCAGTTGCAAGGATTGCGGACAGGCCGTGCGACGCCTGGATTGGTTGATACCATTCGCGTCGAGTACTACGGATCACCGACGCCACTCAAGCAAATCGCGACGATCAGTTGCCCCGAACCGCAGCAGATCATGATTCGCCCCTTTGATCAAGGGACATTGAACGATATTGCGAAAGCGATTCAGTCGAGCGATGTTGGCCTGGCACCAAACTCGGACGGTCGTGTCATCCGCCTGAATATTCCGCCGCTCTCGACGGAACGACGTAAGCAACTGGTGGCGCGTTTGAAGGATCTGTCCGAAGATGGTCGAGTCGCAGTACGCAACATCCGTCGCGACGCCAACAAGCATGCCGACACCGCTCTGAAAGAAAAGACGATGAGCGAAGACCTGCACGATGAGACCAAGGAAGAAATTCAAAATCTGACGAAGCAATACGAAGGCAAAATCAATGCCCTGGCGGAAGCCAAGGAAAAGGACATCATGGAATCCTGATCCACAGGGACAAGTCTCCAACCATTGGAAACAGGCCTAACGCGTCGCCTTAAGGGCGATGGTTGAAAAATGCAAATGGCGGACGTTGGGATGTCCGCCATTTGCCATTTAACTATCGCCGAAATATCCGGAAGCGATGTTCGTAGCACTCACACTCTACTTCTTGGGCGACTCGTCCTTGGATGCATCAAGAGCTCGCTTGTACTGTCGCAAACGCTTCTTGAATCCTGGTTCATTTTCCAGTTCTGTTCCCATCACCTGCTCGACAACGCGTTCCTGTGTAGCCACGGCTTTATCGAGTTGGCTAAGATCAAAATAGGCCTTCGCGACGGTATCGCCGATCGAAGGGTCTTCGTTCTTGGTCAGGTTGTCGGCCTTCAATGCCACTTTCAAGGCATATTTCAGCAGCTTGGGGTCCGCCTTCTTTTCGCGTTCCGGGGCAACCAGCATCCAGGCGATGGAGTTCAGGGCTTCGGCGTTTTCTCCGACATCCGCGAGTTCCAACAGGTGATTGCCGATTTCCAGAGCCTTATCGACGTCACCCTTGGGGCTGGCGAGGACCTGGAATTTGACCATCGTGAATTGGGTGGCTCGGTCCGGCAAATCTGTGATTGCCTGATCCAGTTCTTTCAGGATATCCGTCGGATCCGAGGTCTTTTCGAATTCCCCGAACAATCCACGCAGCTTCGTAAACAGCGCCTCCATCTTTTTCTTCTCGGCGGCTGCTTCGCGAATCTTTTTCGCTTCTGCAACCAGATCCCATGTCCCGCCTGCGATCTTTTTTAATGGATCATCAATTTGTCCTGGGTGTCCGATCCAGGCAATCACGCCATCGCCATTGACGATAAAAGCTGCGGGAATTCCCTGCAGTTCGGCAGGTTCCATCCATGTCTTGTGCATCGCACCCTCATCGCCATCACCGTCTTCGGGGACCAGGTCCAGGGCGACGCGGTAGTCCATTTCGTCACCCATTTTTTCGACGAACTTCCCGACTTCGTCCTGATCTTCTTCCAGGATCGCCACGCCGATAAACGTCACTTCCTTCTTGTACTGCTTCTGCAGTTTCGTCAGATGTGGAATCGTAGCCCGACAAGGACCACACCAGGTGGCCCAGAATTCGACCACGTAGATTTTTCCCTTCTCGAATTTCTCGACCGGATCTCCCTTGATGAAGGATTTCACGGCCAGTTTCGGAGCCTTGGAACCAAATGTCAGTTCCTGTGCGTGACTCCACTGAGTAAACGCCACGGCCATCATCGCGACCGCGATCACCAGTTTATTCTTCACCGCCCGCCTCCCTTTCCAGGTGTTTGAATCATTTCCGCCGCAACTGCCGGTGGCAAAATGCGTTTTCGATTAGTGGAGGGTAGCTGGGAATCCATCGACCGACAAGATGTCCTGTGGTATCAATGTCAGTAAGATGATGTTCCTGGTTTGAATTTCAGCCTGATTGCCAGTCTGTTTTTTTGTTCTGTCTTTCCCGTAGTCTTTCTGGGCTGCGTTTTCCCGAAGTCCGTTTTGGGCGACTTTTCTCCGATCCTTACGTTCTGAGTTGAAACTGCCGGACCGTCTTTTTTGAATTCGCTGGAGCGTGTGATTTTGAATTTTCTGATCTTCACCCTGATCGGCCTGGTCGTTGGCCTTGGCATCAGCGGCTGGGTGGAACGGATGTGTCAGCGGGAACGTCAGGCGATGCATTGGCCTGTCGTCTCATCGCAAATCCGCTGGCGGCGATGCATGATCCTGATGGGTGTCACGGCAGTTTTGTTTGCTGCCTTTGAATTCGCTGCGATGGACTTACGACTGCAGGATTGCCCTGAAGTTCAGCCATCGGGAACTGGTCGAACACTGCGGCTCGTTTACCATCTCGCGCTGATCAGCCTGCTGATCGTCGCAACGGCCACGGATTTCGATTCTTACCTGATTCCTGATCAAATCACGGTGGCAGGAGTGTTGGTCGGGGTCGGGATGGCGGTTGCCGTCGGTGATCTGCAGCTCTGCCATTTATGGGTCGATTGGCACTATGCCATTCCGCACCTGCGAGGTCCGTTGATTCCCGCGTGGTACGACGTTCATCGCGGTTGGCACGCACTCGCCTGGAGCTGTACTGGGGCAATTGTTGGTGCCGCGATCACTTGGATTGCCCGGATGGTGAGTTCTCATGTGCTCGGACAAGAGGCCATGGGGTTGGGTGATGTCACTCTGATGGCGATGATTGGCAGTTTTCTCGGATGGCAGGGCGTATTGATGGTCTTTCTGCTCGCGCCGATCGCTGGATTGACGGTGGGAGTGATGATCTCGCTGGTTTCCGGGAAGACGTATCTTCCGTACGGACCGTGGTTAAGCCTGGCGGCGCTGTTTGTGCTGTTTTTCTGGGCCTGGCTGTGGGAACGGACGCGGCTGATCTTCAGCGATTGGCTGGGACTGGGAATTCTGGCAGGGGCCGGGACACTCGGGTTTGTCGCACTGCTCGGTCTGGTCCGACTTTATCGCGCTATTCCGACTCGTAAGCCTTCGTGACTCTGAATTCGGGCATTTCCCGCTCGATTCGCAGACGCCACGTGACCCCGGGGGAGCCACTCCGATATACTGGGGCGAGTTTCCGCAGGATTGTTGTTTGTCACATTTGGGTTCCTCAGAGACACCATGCAAGTCGTCATTACTGCCGTCGGCCCCGATAATCATGGGCTGGCTGACCCGATCGTTCACCATGTCACTGCCGCGGGGGCCAACATCTATGAAATCCAGATGTATGACCACGATTCCGAACG
Organism: Planctomycetota bacterium; assembly: GCA_037146815.1. GTDB lineage: Bacteria > Planctomycetota > Planctomycetia > Planctomycetales > Planctomycetaceae > Schlesneria. The sequence continues at coordinate 15,941 of JBAWWJ010000100.1, read as the reverse complement.
ACTGTTCGCCATGTTGTTGCGGTGTGATTGGCCGGATAACGGTGCGACTGTCGCGTCACTGCGTGCACAGATGGAACAGATCGGTCAGTTGAAGAATCTTTCGATTCGGACGTGGTCGCGAGACGAACAAATGGCACCTCCGCGTCTGGCAATCTGCACAACGTTCCGGCCCGAGCCGGCACTGGCGGTCTTGCGAGCGATTCGCGATAAGCGTCTGCGAGCAACACCGGCAGTGATGCTCGGTAACCGCGATTCGTGCCGTGGGGTGGCCGAGCAGTTTGACGTGCAATGGCACAACATCGGCAATGCTAAAGGGGAACCCGACAACGAGCAGATGGTAGAAATCTTCGACCGTTACCAAGTCGACTACATCCTGCTGGCGCGATACATGCGAGTTCTTCCCGCCGGAACCTGCTGGCGATTCGCGGGAAGAATCATCAATCTGCACCATGGTCTGTTGCCGCCATTCCCGGGATTTCGCCCTTATGAAGACGCATATCAGCATCGGATGCTGACTTATGGTGCGACGGTCCACTTCATCGTTCCCGACCTTGATGCCGGGAACCAGATCATCCACCAAAGCACATTTACTGTGTTTCCCGGAACTCCCCTGGAACAGATCAAGCGGCAGGGAGAATCTGATCACGAACCAAGTTGTCTGGTTGAAGGGGTGCGGCGGGTCATCGATCGAGAGGTAGAACTTCACTTCCACCGCGTGATTCGTAGGAATCCATAACCGGCCGCGATTCGATCAAGAAGATCCGGCGCGAGCGAAGCGATCATAGAGACGTGCATAGGCTCCGTGCGCCTTCAGCAACGAGTCGTGAGTTCCCCGTTCGATCAAATGCCCGTGCTCCAAGACTATCACCTGGTCGGCATGGCGAATCGTACTCAGTCGATGCGCGACGACGAAACTGGTCCGACCTGCCAACAGCACGGCCAATGCCTTTTGCAGTCGAACCTCAGTTCCCGGATCAATGCTGCTGGTCGCTTCATCCAGGATCAGCAGTCGCGGATCAGCCAATAGCGCCCGCGCAAAGCAGACCATTTGCCGTTCGCCCTGCGACAGTTGACCACCTCGTTCGCCCACAAGCGTTTGAAATCCTCGCGGCAGCAACTCCATCAGGTCAAGGCAATCTAGTTTGCGACAGACGTCACGCAAATCCTCATCAGAAGTCTCAGGCCGCGAAAATCGGATGTTGTCGGCGACGGTTCCCATGAACAGAAAGTTTTGTTGCAGGACCAGACCAAACTTACGATGTAACGATCTGCTCTGCAGATCAAACAGGTCGTGCCCATCGATCAGTACGCGGCCTTGTGTCGGCAGATAGAACTTGGCCAGTAGATTGATGATCGATGTCTTGCCACTGCCGGTATGCCCCACCAATGCAATCGTCTGACCTGGCAGTGCGACAAAGTTGATGTCATGCAGGACCGGGCGTCCTTGATCGTATTCGAATGTCACGTGTTCAAACTCCACGCGACCTTCCAACTGAGTCACTGGGATCGCCTGTGGCGGATCGCACCATTCAGGCTGCCGGTCGAGAAGCTCAAACAATCGCTCTGCCCCCGCCATCGCTGTCATTGATTGATTGTATTGATTTCCCAGAATCGTCAGTGGAGCAAAAAACACGTTTGCCATGAAGAAGAACCCGACCAATTCTCCGATGTCGGCCCCGGGATCAAGAGTCAGCACCCGCCATCCGCCGATCACCAGCAGCAGAGCAGCGAAGACCTGCGAATTGAGTTCAATCAACGGAAGGAAGAGCCCGTGAGTGTGCATCACAGCGGTGTTGTAACGGGAATGATCTGTGACGAGGTCGCCAAAAAGTCTGGCATTTTCTTCCTGCCGCACAAACCCCTGAGTCACCCGGATGCCAATCACGGACTCTGCCAGAGTTGCCGTGACACGGCTGAATGATTCCCGCATCTGCCGCAGAACGACGCTGAGCTGGCGATGGAAATATCGATTGATTCCCCACAAGATCGGGGCCAGTCCCAGGACAAGCAGAAATAACACAGGATCGAGCCAGAGCATGAATGCTGCGGCGACTCCCATCTGTCCGAACGCGACCAGGCTCACAAACAGAACTTCCTGAACACCGATGCGAACATCTTCAATATCAGAAATCATCCGGCTGATGATTCGGCCGACTTTCGTCCGGTGAAAGTAACTCATCGGCATCTGCTGCAAGTGAGCAAAGATCGCGTTTCGCAGATCGAACACGACCGCTTCACCGAGTTCTAATGCGTATCGCTGGCGAAAATGCATGGTCACCTGTGTGAAGATCGCAACAGCAGCAAAGGCCACTGCCCCCCAGGCGACTCCCACTGTATCGCCGCGCTGAATCGGGCCATCAATGACAGCGGCGAGGACCCATGACAATGACGGTAGCTGGATCGCTCGCAAGACGACGGCGACAAGCAACCAGTTTCGTTGTCGAACATACGGACGCATGTACCCCATCAGTCGCGCGATGAGGCGGAAATCCAGCGGTCGAGACGTGACATGCTCATCATCGCGATCACCGAGTTTCGTCAATGCTGTCGCGTGAGCCGCCCGAGCCATCGTTCCAACAATCCTTTTATGAAGATGCTGGTGCGATGGTATCGAGACGCCGTCGTCTGAGCCAGTGCCGAAACTGTGTAGTCTCGGAAATCAGAGTTGCTGAACCGGCCTTATCTCTGAGCCTCTCGGCAGTTCAGGTCCATTGCCTTTGAACTCGAAAGCCGTGTTTGTGGAACGTCCAACCGGGGAAGCGCGGTTTTAGGAGCACCCCAGGTGCAAACAAACCTGGGATACCAGCTACGGTTCGTTCCCGCGACTTGCCACAGACAGCGGCGAGCAGACCCCGTATCAACCAGCCGTATGGAATCATCTGCTGGATTCGTATTGAGCAGTGTCGCAATTTCAATTGGAGTTTCGTCGTCATCCACAAAAACGGTTTCCGGTCGAACGCCAGAAACTTCCGCCGCGCTCAAAGTTTCCTGGAAGTGACTGAGTAAACAAACAGCGGTAGCGATTGGAAAGAAATATTTCATGGTTGCTGACTCATTGGAAGATCCGCTTCACATCGGCAATTAATGCCGATCATCGTTGCGAAACCGTCGCTGAAGATAGATTGTTCAATTCACACATCGGTTTGCATTCAACGACGTGCGGAAAGAAAACGGGTGCTGCCCTATACCGGTGATATGTGGCAGAATCGGCAGATTCCCGCAATCAGGGAGTTTGGCGCAGAGTCGCCTGCAAATATGTATGCTTCTTCGATCACTGGGGTGCGGTCTGACAAATGACTGAAGGGAACGGGGCCTGGGGAACCGGGAGTTTCATGTCTCGCGATTTTTTTGGGTAACGATTGCTCGCACACCGAAAGGGGCGATGGATGGCAGGGCTGTTGGCAAAAGAACGGATCATCGCTCCACCAGGATTCAATCGCTGGCGAGTTCCCCCGGCATCAATTGCGATTCACCTGTGCATCGGTTCCGTCTATGCCTGGAGCGTCTTTAATCCGCCTTTGATGAAGTTACGCGGAGTCGTGGCGAGTGCTGCGGACGACTGGACATTGACGCAGGTCACGTGGATCTTCACCGTCGCCATCGTCTGTCTGGGCCTCTCGGCGGCAGTCGCGGGAAAATGGCTGGAACGAGTCGGGCCGCGGCGAGTCGGAGTTATTTCGGCCTGTTGCTGGGGTGGCGGATTCCTGGTCGGCGGGGTTGGAATCCTGCTCCATCAATCGTGGCTGCTGTACTTGGGGTACGGCGTCATTGGCGGGATAGGTCTGGGACTCGGCTATGTCTCACCTGTCAGTACGCTGATCAAATGGTTTCCCGACCGACGCGGAATGGCAACAGGATTGGCCAACATGGGGTTCGGTGGTGGTGCCATCATCGGTGCCCCGCTCAAGGAATCTCTGATCAAGACGTTTTACAGGTCGCCCCAATACCTCGGGACGGTCGAACAGGTTCCTTTGACAACAGAATCGGGGCGACGCTTCGCGAACGTGGACGGTCATCCGCGCGAAGTCGTTGTTGTCAGTCCGAACGAAGTGGGGCAAATGCTGGTCAAGGAACAACCCGGAGTCTACGTCGTCGGTACGGGACGAATGGGGATTGCCGAGACGTTTTTTGTCCTCGGGATTGGATACTTTCTGGTGATGGTCATTGCCTCGTTTTCTTATCGTCTTCCGGCTCCCGATTGGAAACCTGCGGGATGGAGTCCACCTGAACCGAGTGTCTCGCGGTCGATGATTACGCGGCACGATGTCAACGCGGATCAGGCCATCAAGACCCCGCAATTTTACCTGCTCTGGATCGTCCTTTGTTTCAACGTCACCGCAGGCATCGGCGTGCTGGGAGTGGCAAAGACGATGATTGGTGAGATCTTTGGAACCACGTTGCCCACGATTGTCACCAGTTCATTTGCCGCAACGTTTGTTCTGATGATGAGCGTCTTCAACATGCTCGGCCGGTTTGCGTGGTCTACGGCGTCAGACTATCTGGGACGCCAGCGAGTGTACGCAATTTTCTTCGCTCTCGGCGCTGCCCTGTATGCCTCGATTCCGTGGATCGCGACCCGTCAAAGTCAAAGTCCATCGGTCCAGTGGTTGATCGCATTCTATGGTGTTTCCATGCTGATCTTTACGATGTACGGCGGCGGCTTTGCAGCGATCCCGGCATACCTGTCTGACCTGTTTGGGACTCGATTTGTCGGCGGAATTCATGGACGTCTACTGACTGCGTGGAGCACAGCAGGGGTACTCGGTCCGGTGCTGACCACATACTTGCGTGACAGATCCTTGCGGCAGGCATTGACGGATCTGGCGTCGAGGGTTGACCCAGCTATTTTCGAAAAGACGTTCGGTTTGCCGGTCGACCAACTGAGTTCGTTGATCGACAAGAAATCGATCACGTTGCCAAAACTGATGGCGATCGCTCCCCCAGGAACTCTCGATCCCTCCAGTACACTTTACAGTACGACGATGCTGACTATGGCCGGATTACTCGTGATCGCGTTTTTTGCCAATGCGATGATTCGGCCCGTCGATGAAATTCATCATCACAATGAGAGTTGAAAGACGCAGCTATGAGATATCTGCTGGCATTGTTGATAGCAGGTTTCGTGATCTGCGGGATTTTACTGACCGCTCATCAAATGAAACGCGAAGTTCACGAGCGAATACGAAAGTCGCTGATCCAGGCCAGAGAACGGGGTGAACTCCCTGCGGACATCGATCTCGATCAACCGGAGTTCACAGACAAGGGGATGGAATTGTCCTCGTCTGAAATGCAACTCATCGGCCTCCTGGATCTGTGGTATGCACTGAGAATCGTCCTGATTCCGCTGATCATCATCGGCTGCCTGGCACTTGCCTGGTTCACCGCAGAATCTCGATCAAGTGACGGAAAAGCAGTAGAAACAAACCACTCGCCGTAGACATGATTCGCAATACCGCTCATCGTCCTGCCAATCAACTCATCCAACCTGTCGTGACTTCCATCCCATCCATCAGTTAGAATGCGTCACGATGGAAACATGATCCGCTCCCGGAAGGACAGATATGATTGACGACCCCAATTCTCTGGAACTGACGCGCCGACGCTTTGTTCAATTCGGCGGTGCCGGGGCAATGTCACTCGGGGGATTGTGGGGAGCACGGGCGTGGGCTGAACAATCGGGGATCAAGGTTCCGTCTGCGATTCGCGCCTGTATTTTCGTCTTCTATTACGGCGGCCCCAGTCATCTCGACACGTACGATCTGAAGCCGAATTCTCCCAGTACCGTTCGAGGAGAATTTCAGCCGATCGCGACCTCGGTACCGGGACTGCAGATCAGTGAAATCCTGCCGAATATGTCCCGAGTAATGCATCATTGTGCTCTGATCCGCAGCATGCATCACGCCAATCGGCTGCACGATTCCGCGTCGATTGAAACTCATACCGGTCGACAGGCATCGCAAGGAGACAGAGAAGAATTCGCGCCGATCCCCCAGTTCCATCCCTGTCATGGTGGGACACTCAGTTATCTCTGGCGGGATCGTCGGCTGGATGTGGCACATGCGGGCCTGCCATTTGTCTTTCACAATGTCGTCCCGACTCCATGCCAGGGTGGAGGCTTCCTCGGAGCCGCGTTTGATCCGTTCCGAGTTACCGTTGATCCAGACAAGCAGCATTACATCGCAGAAGAACTGGCAATCCGTCAGGAACTTCCCGTTCAACGCATCGGTTCACGTCGAGATCTGCTGACGTCATTGCAGACGTCTCAATCGAAATCGCTCGTCGGATTCGACCAGTATTATGACAAGGCTTATCAACTCCTTGGGTCCGAAAAAGTCCGACGGGCATTGGACTTGTCTGAGGAATCGCCAGAAATGCGCGAACGATACGGAGTGTTACCGACCAATGCCCCCGGTCAGGGAGTCGCACGGCACATGCGCGGCCAGAATCTGCTGGTCGCCCGGCGACTTGTCGAAGCGGGCGTTCCGTTCGTCAATGTCTATGATTTTCGACAGCAGGGTCAGAACTGGGACAGCCATGCGAATAACTTTGCACAACACCGGGAGCATCTCGTCCCCCCTGCTGACAGGGGACTCGCGGCATTGATCAGTGACCTGGAAGACCGAGGATTACTCGATTCAACATTGATTGTTGCCACAGGCGAATTCGGCCGTACTCCGGTGATTAACAACGGTGCCGGTCGCGATCATTGGCCCGACTGCTACAGTGTACTTCTGGCGGGCGGAGGCGTTCAAGGGGGAGCCATTCACGGTGCCAGCGATGCGATCGGAGCTTATCCCGCCAAGGACCCGGCCACTCCGGCTGACCTCGCCGCAACGATCTACTGGCGGTTCGGATTCGATCCGGCCAGTCACATTCACGATCAGTTAAATCGGCCACATCATCTTGCGGACGGTGAAGCACTGAAAGGTTTGTTTCACGGGTAACATTCTCACCATGAGTCACAGAGGGTTGCACGAATGCCGCATCTTTTACATCGAACGCTCAATCTCGGGATTGTCTGTTTAATCGTTCTCGGAACAACGGCATCTGGACAGGAGCGGCAGTTTGCGGACCCAGGCACGAAGCCGATCAACGTCACTGTTCCGCACGTTTCGACTGATGACTCGGTGAAGATCGACTACGATATCGTCTATGTTCGAGCCCGGCGGGCAGGTGACCAGATCCACAAGCGGTTCTACACGGATTTTTCTCAACCTGTCACGATGGAATCTGGGGCCGATCTGATGCTGTTGCATCCCGACGGTCGAGAAGAACTGCTGGTCGAAGGAGGCAGCGGTTCGATTACGGACCCTGTCGTTTCTTTTGATGGCAAGTCGGTCTACTACGTTCACCTGTACGACCTTCAAAAGCCGAACCAATGGGAGCCGTCGGCTCGTGGTGCTGACATCTTCAAGATTCATCTGGCGACTCGAAAGATCGTCCGGCTGACGAATCAACAATTCGCGCCGAACACGGGGGCTGGGCAGTGGGCCAGTGACTTCCGCAATGCCTCTCGGAAGGAAGACGGAAAGACCCATTTTTCATACGGGGTCTTTAACATGGGGCCCTGTCCGCTGCCCGGCGGACGAATCGCGTTTACCAGTAACCGTGAAGGATTTCGTCCTTCCAAGGGTTACCCGGTGATCGCATTGCAACTTTTTGTCATGGACGATCGCGACAGCGACCTAGATCCGACGATCCGGCACCCGGCGAACCTGGAAAAGATTGGTCACCTCAATCTGGCTGGAGCGCTGCATCCCGTCGTACTGACGGACGGGCGGATCATGTTCAGCTCGCTGGAATCGCAGGGAATTCGCAGCGAGATCCTCTGGGGCGTCTGGACCATTCATCCGGATGGAACCAATTGGGGGCCGCTGGTGAGTGCCTTCGATCCCGGGGGAGCACCGAATGGCTTTCATTTCCAGACGCAATTGACTGATGGCTCGGTCGTCATCGAAGAGTACTACAACCAGAACAACAGCGGATTCGGAGCCTACCTGAAACTGCCACTTTCGCCTCCCGAGGGTTATGCAGCGTTCGGACCGGGATGGATGCGAGACCCCAGGGTGTCCCCATTGCGATTTGGCCGCTTCGATAACGGACGTGGAAAGTGGTACCAACTTCCCTTCACCCCAACCGGGGCCGTATCTCTGACACCGTTCGCCGACAATGGAGAAGGACCTGCCGACTATTCCGTTCCCGGCGACAAGAACTCGCCCCGCGTCGGCAAGTTTACTCATCCCTCCGGAGCCCCCGAGAACCATCTGTTGACCATCTATTCGCCCGGACCTGTCAACCACCAGTACACATATCTGCCACAGGTTGATGGAGGCATCTATCTGCTGAAGAATGGGCGACCAGTTGAAGAGCCCGCCGATCTGCGATTGATCAAGAATGACCCCAAGTACAACGAAAGCTGGCCCCGTGCAGTTGTCCCGTACAAGCGGATCTACGGGATTGATGAACCTCGCACAATTCCTCGGCTGGCAAATGACGGAAAGTTATCACCCCATCTACCGGCTGGGACGCCTTATGGCCTGATTGGATCGTCCAGCCTCTATAAGCGGGAAAGCTATCCAAACGGTACGGTTCCCGAAGGAGCGGTGACTGCGACCTTCTCTGGAGGGAACGATCCCTGGCGAGGTCTTGATCCGTTCACCACGCACGGAAACGGAATGCCACTCAACTGGCATAATCAGGGGGCCGATGCTGGCCTCTATTCCAACGACGACATCCATGCAATTCGAATCCTGGTTCAGGAACCGACGACAGATCGCCATCGCGGTTTCAAACAAGGTCGCCAGTTCTTTAATCATGCCAGCGAACGACTGAGAATCCTTGGAGAAATCCCTGTCCGTAAGTTCAATCAAAAAGGGCAGGCAACTTCTTCCGGACAACCAGTCGATCCTGACGGCAATCCTGACACAAGCTTTCTGGCGCGAATTCCTGCCGACACGTCTTTCACGTTTCAGACGATCGACAAGGATGGCATGGTCTTGAACATGTCACAGACGTGGCATCAACTTCGTCCCGGAGAAATTCGGCACGACTGCGGCGGATGCCATGCTCATAGTCAGAAGCCGACGGAATTCCGCATGACCGCGGCGGCAAGGCCCGAGTACTCCGTATGGGATCTGATTAACAAGACACCTGTGGTTACGGACGTTGACACAGACGAATCTAAGACTCAATGGGACATCGACAAGACTGCGGGGCTGCGAGACGCACATGGCCCGGTCTCCGTGGAATACTTTCGCGACATCCAGCCAATTCTGAAGCGAAGCTGCGTTGCCTGTCATACCAGGTCACTCGACCAGCCCGCCGGGAATCTGGTGCTGGATGCCGATGATGAGCTGATCCAGTACGAGCATCGCGGGAAGTTTCCCGGTGGCTACTATCGGTTGGCGATCGACGATCGCGCCCGGTACGGTCATAAGCCCGTTGGCTGGGACAGTTGGGGAGCGATGCAGGGATCTCGCTATATCCGCAAGCTACAATCACGCCGCAGTCTGCTGATCTGGAAACTCTTCGGCAAGCGGCTTGATGGCTTCGCCAATGAAGATCATCCGTCCGAATCCGTTCCCGGAGCTGGCGACCTGGTGCACCACGGTCATTCGCTCGACATTCAGAAACACAAAGCTCGGCAGGATCTGGATTTCACGGGAAGCGTGATGCCCCCGCCTGACGCTGTTGCCGGTCGAGCGGCTGGCCCTGATGGCAAGACCGTAAAGGTTGCTCCGTTAACAAACGAGGACCGTCGCACGTTTGTTCGATGGATCGATCTGGGTTGCCCGATTGATTTTGATTTCGATCCAGAACACCCGGAACAGCGTGGTTATGGATGGCAATTGGACGACAGCCGCCCCGTCGTCACAATCACATCAGCAACAGACGGCAATACCCGCACGATCACCCGATTGACAATCGGAATTTGCGACTTCGGCACGGGACTTGACCTGACCTCGTTCCATGTCACAGCAAACTTTCCTGTCGCCAGCTTCGCGCCCAACGAGAATCTCGCCTCGCAGTTTGTGACGAAAACTCAGGGAATCTGGGAATGGAAGTTACCAGCCGCTTTAACTCTGCCCGACCGGGGATTTCTGACGGTTTCCGTAAAGGACAAGCAAGGCCATGAAACTTACATCACACGAGAGCTCTTGAAACGCGAGAATCATTGAACGCGATTCAAGTATGGTTCAGCCTCGTCAGATACAGGCCGGTGGGAAACATTCGATGTCGACAGTGCCGCTCGTCCAGTTTCGGTCCGTCACCAAGTGGTATGGTGCGGTGATCGGCGTCAACGATGTGAATGTCGAATTGTCGTCGGGGATCACTGGGCTGCTTGGTCCGAATGGAGCCGGGAAATCGACACTGATCAAACTCCTGACTGGTCAATTGCGTCCCAGCCTTGGTGACGTCGTTGTTTGCGGAGCGTCTGCCAGAACCGCAGTTGCTCGTCGTCATCTCGGCTATTGTCCAGACGCAGACGCATTCTATGAAGAGATGACCGGACGGCGGTTTGTCACCACGATGGCACGGCTACATGGGATGTCCCGAACCGATGCCAAGACTCGCACGGAAGCGGTGCTGGCGGAAGTCGGAATGCTCGACCGGGCCGATCGAAAACTGCGAGGGTGTTCCAAGGGGATGCGTCAGCGAATCAAACTCGCGCAGGCACTGGTCCACGAACCTGATGTGTTGGTCGTCGACGAACCTTTGAACGGCATCGACCCTGTCGGCCGCCGCGAACTGATGGACCTGTTCCGACGCTGTGCGGCTCGTGGCCAGGCGGTGCTTGTTTCCAGTCATATTCTGGATGAAATGGATGAGCTGGCGGATCGGATCATCTTCATGGGCCGCGGCCGAGTACTCGCTGTCGGAACGCTACCTGACATTCGAGCGATGTTTGCCGAACAACCCCTGCAGATCCGCATCCAGACCCCTGACCAACGAGCCATGGCCGCTCAACTGATTGCTTGGGAAAATGTTCTCAAAATGGAATTACAGGGGGCCGACGAACTTCTTCTAAAAGTGATTCGTCCCAATGAATTCTTTGAACGCTTCGCCAGACAGGTCGTTGAATCGGTGTTCGATGTCCGTCACCTGGAAACAATGGATGCCACGACCGAAGCGACATTCGAGTACGTCATGTCGGCCGTCGCCAGATTCTAGCTGCGTTGTCGTGCCTGGATTCGATGCCGTGAATGGGGAGCACTTCCGTCTTCTGGTCACTTCCGGAAGCCAATCGTTACTCCTCGGTCTCACAGCAATCCCGCAACCAAGACAAGGGGCTACGCGAGCAGTTCCGGAACGATTTCGCCGCCGGGGACAACCCGATACGGACGCTGGAACTGGTCGTAAATCTCTGTTGTTGGCAGAACTCCGAGTGCACGGTAAATCGTGGAAACGATATCACCTGGGACCAGGGGATGAGTTGCAGGAAATGCACCCGTGCTGTCACTGGTACCATAGATCAAACCACGCTGGAATCCGCCTCCGACCATCATCAGGCTGTAACAGAAATTCCAGTGGTCGCGACCTGCATTGTTGGCATTGATCTTCGGGGTCCGACCGAAATCTCCAAAGACTGCAATCAGCGTCCGATCCAGCATCCCTCGATCCATCAGGTCTGTGATCAGGCTGGAACAGGCAGCGTCGAGTTGAGGCAGCAGCGTCGATTTGAGCGTGCGGAAGTTGCTGCCATGAGTGTCCCAGGTGGCGTTGGCATCTGGCGCCCACGAAATCGTAACAACGCGCGTGCCCGCCTGGATCAACCGGCGGGCGAGTAAGGCACTCTGGCCGTAAACATTCCGGCCATAGCTGTCACGGAGGACAGGGGCTTCTTCCGAGAGGCGGAAAGCCCGCTGAGTTGTTTCCGAGGAAAGGATGTCGAGAGCTCGTCCCTGCATTTTGGACATCTCAACCTGTGCCGACCGTCCTTCGACAGTCGCGATTCCGGTTGCTTCAAACAATTGCCGCCGCGCGGTCAGTCGCTGGTTAGTGACTTCGGTTTGCAGGGTCAATTCTGGAACGCGAAAGTCTGGGGCGTTCGGGTCTTGCAGGACGAACAGCGGATCATAGGAATGCCCGAGGAATCCTCCGAAGAAACCTGGCTGCGGTGGACCACCCGCCCCTTCTTTGGTCATGTATGGAAGGTGGACCTGTGGCAGCACTGTCGGCGCCGTCGGTCGCAGTCGAGCCATGATCCCGCCAAGGCAGGGATGATCTGTTGGCCGCGTCCCACCACCTTGCTCGCCCCGATCATGTCCCGTCAGCGATGCATAAACGGCCGCAGCGTGCGAGTTATTGACGCTGTGATTCATCGACCGGACGACAGTCGCCAAGTGCATCTGTTGAGCCAGGCGAGGCATGTGTTCGCTAAGCTGGTAACCTGGCAGAGATGTCGAAATCGGAGCAAATTCGCCGCGAATCCCGTCAGGCGCATTGGGCTTCATGTCCCACATGTCGAGATGACTGGGGCCACCATTCAGGAACAGCAGGATGCAATTGTCGGCGAGGGGTTTGATGCGTCGTTGTTCGGAGTCCTCGTTCGCCAGTAATCGCGGCAACGAGAGGCCGAGTCCCGCCAGTCCGAGGCTTCCCACTTGCAGCACGCCGCGGCGAGTCAGTCCTTGCTGTCGGACTACCGTTTCCGTTGCTCGATCAGACATCACCGTTCCCCTCGCCGTTGGAAGCAATGCGATAGCTTTGAATCAGGAACAAAGAAGCCAAGATTCAATAGCAGTCGCTGATGTGAGATCGTAATCCAAGATTCGAGGCGAGTCCATTGGCACTGCCGTCAAATACTCAACTTCATGGAAGGACGACACGTTCGGCGCGGGTCTCCCGACCCCGCCGAAACTCCGACCGAAGGTCTCCCCTATCATTGAGGTATGCAGTGGGCAAAATAATGAGGGGCAGAATGATTAAGAATCTGGTCAAAGCCTTCTTCCATCGTTCTTGCCCCGATGCCAAACGTACATCGCTGCTCAAGCCCGATTTCGTAACCCAACGCCCGAAGCGAATTATAAATTCCCGTCGGAGCGGTTTGACCACCAGGGGAGGCTGACACCGCCGTCGACGGTGATTGTGCTTCCGGTCATATAGTCGGCATCGTCGCTGAGGATGAATGCGACGCTCTTGCCGATTTCTTCGGGGCGACCAAGTCGCTTCCAGGGGAGCTTGGCTCCGCCCGCGGCGAGTTGTTCTTCCGTAAAGAATTTGCGTTCGCCGGGGGTATCAATCCAGCCAGGATGGACGATGTTCACGCGAATCCGGTGTTCCGCGAGTTCAATTGCGGCGGTACGTGACATATGGTCAATCGCGGCCTTGGCCATGTTGTAGGCCATGGCGGTCGGAATCGGGATCACCGCGTGAGGCGAGCTGATCACGACGATTGAACCACCGTTGCCCTGCTTGACCATCTGCAGTGAGGCGGCACGCAAACCGTAAAACGCACCCCACATCCCGACGTCGATTGTGCGGCGGAAACCAGCGAGGTCGGCTTCCAGCATCAGTTGGCGATCGCTGTAGACAGCGTTGGAAACGAACAGGTCGAGGCTGCCGAAAGCTGCGGCGGTTTCGGCGACCATTTCTTCGACGCGCTGTTGGCTGGAAACATCCCCTTGCAGGGCGAGGGCTTTGCCCCCAAAGCTGCGAATTTCGTCCGCAACCGCTTCCGCCTCGTCGGCGTGTGAGAAGTAATTAATGGCAACATTGGCACCGGCGCGCGCCATCTCGATGGCGCACCCCTTGCCTATGCCGCGAGATGCACCGGTGACCAGTGCATTGCGTCCTTTCAAATCCATCGCTCATCCTTCCGGCAATCAGGCCGAGAAACTGCTGCCGCAACCGCACGATTTGACAACGTTCGGGTTGTTGAACTTGAACCCGCGTTGATTCAATTCGTCGAGGAAATCGAGCGTGGTGCCGTCGAGATACAGATCGCTTTTCTTATCGACAGCAACCTTGATCCCGTGCTGATCGCTGACGGTATCCTTTGTGGAGTCGGTAGTTGTGTCGAATCCGAGCGAATACTGAAAACCGCTGCAACCACCGGCGGCCACACCGATTCGCAAGACGGATGTCTCGGGCAACTTCTGCTCGGTCATCACGCGCTTGATTTCCCCGGCAGCCTTTTCGGTCAACATGATGGACATGGACAAATCTCTCCTGAACCAAGGATCACAGAGACAAAATAATCTTCTGGAACGCAGTTCCGGGATTATACGCGAAAGGCCAAAAACAGCAAGCAGCCAGTTTTTGGCGACCGACGTAATCCCTTTATTCCAACTGCAGTAAATCACACCGAGTAGCCGGGGTTGGAGCGTCTTCGAGAAGCCCCGGAATATAATGCGGTGCTGGACTGAGGCTTTGCAAACGAAGCTCCATGGTTTCGCGACGACGCTCCGTCCCTCAATCCAAGGCCGGGTTTTACCTAACGTTGTCAGTTACGGATTACGGAAGTTGGGCTCGCGCGGCACTGGCCTTCGGTACCCCGGGATCCGTAGCAGCAACCGGGGATTTCCTGTTGAGTTCTCAGTCGGATCGCCATTTCAACCACGATTCTGCTTTGGCAATCAAATCGATCACTGCGCAAGGAAACCAGAACAGAAACCGTTTACGTATCACGCCATCGGGTCGCATGCGATGAACGTAACCCATGATCGAATTGTTGTATGCGGCTACGAATGCTGCACGTTGATCCCATTTTTGGAAGCACACGCGATGCATGACAGCGTCGGAGTATTGAAACAAGGGATGTTCGTCGTCATCAATGAAGTGCGTCGTACCAACAATTTCATCTTCTTCGGAGAGGACTTTCTCACAAAAGGGCACAACGACAAGAACTAGGAAAAAAAGTGCCATTTGATGGATAACGTCCAAAGTAATCCGGCGGAAGTCAGGAAACCGTGATTTCAAAACCCAACCGAATCGCCGCTTCAGTCGACCGCTTGGTCAGGTCATACTTCAGGAAGCCTTGGCACAGATCGGGCGACCCTGTAAAGCAACCGTTTTTCGTTAATTGCCTCCCCGGTGTGGGGCAGCGCAGTGTCATTGCAAGTAATGACCTGGTTTTACTTCACTCATCTCTCAGAAATCTTCGCGATCTCCTCGTCCCCTGCGTTTCAAGTGCATTAATCCTCCGCGAGCACAAAATAGAACTTCACGCCTTGTGACTCCGCGAGCATCAGCGAATTCTCGACTTCTGTGAGTTCGTCGATCAATGCATCGTCGACATAAGCTGCTCCCGGGCGAGGAGACTTTTCTTGCTCGTTTGCGGAGTTCATCAGGTAATCACGCAGGGCCTTCACGGATTTCAATGCATCAGCGGGTTTAAAGAATGTCTCAGGGCCCATCTGCTCCTTTAACCTCTGGAGTTCTGCCGGGTCGTCGAAAAAGTCCTCTTCAAAATCACTATCCAGCACGTCTGGATCGTCGCTGTAGAAAGCGCTCAACGGTGCAACTCCCAGCCACCTTGCGAGATCCTCGAAGTCTTTCTCGAAAAAGACTTCTGCTAGGCCATAGCGGTCGCTCGGGTCGTAGCCGGTGACATCGAGGTCAAATACGAGGTCGATTACTGAACACATTAAGTAATTCCATTATCGATCGTTTTTGGGCATTGTCGTTTTAGATCTAAACCATCGTAATTAAACCTGGCCATTTCGCAACCGTCTTACTTATCGTGGAACGAAGTTTGGACAAATCAGAGAAATCGTAGTCTCTGACAACGCTCGATGATGCGTCTTGAGTGGCTGTTTGACTTGTGTGTGGGGGGGGGGCGGCGCGCTGGCTTCATTCTTCGATCGCTTCGTGATGAAAACACAGTTAGGACGGGCGGCGAGCTTCAGATCAGTCCATACATTAACGACGTCTGAAAGCCTGAACCCATCAGCCGGAACGCGCTAGTGTAGTGTAACAAAAGTGCGATACGTTTTGGT
>JBAWWJ010000099.1:0-27840 GCA_037146815.1 Planctomycetota bacterium | reverse complement strand
GTCTTTTTTCACGTTCTTTCCGAACTCCGCTAAACAGGTTCGCTTACTTGAGGATAGTCGTGGTTTGCTCCGTGAACCAACGCCGCATTTTATTACGGCAACTCAGTTATTCGCCTCTCCTTCAGAAGCCTGCCAACCAAGAAGCGTTGGTTCGCGGAGCGAACCACGACTATCTCACCAATTCAGCGTCAAAGCCCTGGCCACCCCAAAAATCGAAAAATTGCGATGCCCTGCAAGGTGAGCCATCCGGCGGAATTTCAGTCACTTCGGCGGGTGCAATGGCATTTTTTGTTCACATGAGATATAGGAATCGGCTGACCAGACAATGCCGGGCCGAAAGTGCGACTCCGGCAGCATTTGACCTTGATTGAGACTCCTGATGAAGAAGCTGCTCCTTCGCCTGCGTGAGGCTGCCCTCGCCGACCCAGAAACCGTCTGGTTTGACACCGTTTCCTCAGCCGATATCGAAGCGGCAGAGAGCTTTCTTGGTTTCGACCTTCCCAAACTGTTGTCCAAGTCTTACGTCCATATCGGCAACGGTGGCTTTGGTCCCGGCCCGTTGATCGGGCTCTCGGGAGGATTTGAATCCAGCCACGGTGATTTACTGCAAACCTGGACCGCGCTGCAGGAAAACGACGCGTGCGAAGAAGTCTGGGTCCCCATCATCGACTGGGGTAACGACCAATTTTCATTGATCGATTGCGATGATCTGCAAATGATCACGTTGTACGACGGTGAGTTCCACATTGAAGACTACACCTTTGATGAACTGCTGACTCATTGGCTGACGGGCGAACTTCCGGAACTTGATACGGGTGAATTTGCACCCAAGAAATAATCGGCGGTGACGCGACTATTCGTCGGGGCGAATTCCGATCCGTAGCGAAGCAGCGTTGCGAGCCAGTGAGAATGCGTGATTTGCTTCTGACAGCGGAAGCCAGTCCGTCACGACTTCCCCAAACGGATACTGCTGTCCGATTGCCAGAAACGTTACGGCCTGCTGTAAATGGATCGGTGCATAGTTGTGAATGCCGACGATCGTCAGGTGTCGACGAATGACCTGTTCCATCAGGAGTGGAATTGGCCGAGTCGGGAAGACGGCCCCTACGAGAATCAATCGGCCTCCCAGGCCCAGACTTCCCAGGATTGATTCGCAGGCATCGGCCGAACCGGAAAGTTCAAAGGCAACATCGACACCACGACCTTCTGTGCAAGCTGCAATCACCGATGCCAACTCATTCGGTCCGACGCCGCGCGTAGCCCCGAATGCCTCACTCCGGGCTAGACGGTCGCGATTCGTGTCGAGACAAATCACTTCAGTGGCACCGCTCGATCGCGCCATCGCACAGGCAGTCAGACCCAGCAGTCCGGCACCAGCCACAAGGACCCGGCGTCCCCGCAAATCTCCTGCGGCTTCAACCGCTGCAGCGATAGTTGCCGTGGCACAGTTTACTGGACACGCGACGGAATCCGAGATCTGGTCCGGAATTCGAACGATTGCCGTTCCACTCGCCAAAAGGCAGTAGTCGGCAAGCCCGCCGGTCCATTCGCCCCCCGGCCGCAGTTGTTCGTGTCCGTACTTCAGCATCCGTTCGCATTTTTGAGGCAGATGGCGCTGGCAACAGAAACATCGGCCGCAACTGGCGACGATCGACCACGTCACCCGGTCACCAATTGCCAAAGGACTCCCTGTCGCATCAACCTGTGGGGCGTCGGGGCCAATAGCAACGATTCGGCCGAGAATTTCGTGGCCCAGGACCATCGGGACAGCGACAGTCCGTCGCCCTTCAAACGAATGCAGATCGCTGCCACAAAGCGTACAGCCGACAATTCTAACCAGGACTTCGTCAGCCCGAGGTTCCGGTACGGCGAATTCACGCCGCTCCAGCGGATGACCGACTCCTGTAAAGACCATTGCCACTGCCGAACTGCTCATGTCAGCCTCGTCTTCAAGGACCGTGACGCGAACTGATACCAGGCGAGACACAATATGATGATCGCCAGGCCACCGACGCACCCGCAGATTCCGACGAAAAACACTCGGAAACTCGCCTCTTTGGGGAAGGCGCTGCGTCCCAGCATCACGGCGACATACCCCAGATAGCCGAAGGCATCCGCCAGGTACATCAGGTAACCGATGTTGCCGCGATCGCGCGTGACAGCAATCAATCGCTCAAACACCGTTGTGTGAAACGCAACATACGGCAGGTACAAGCCCAGGCCAATCAACACCATGAACGTGAATCCATCAACAGCCCTGAATTGCAAACCAGCCAGTGCGGCCATCAGTATGGTCAGCCCGACCAGTGAGATTCCGATGGCTGTGTGGAATGCTCTCTGATTATCCTTGATGAATGCGGTCAACCCATTCACAACGATGACCCCTGCTGCGACGATCAATTCCGAACGAGTGAACAGATCGGATGCAACGGTGACATCCAGACTCCGCCAGATCTCGGGGGCAAAATCGGCACGAATACTTCTGAGAATCGTGATCAAGAGATAGACCGTGACCAGCAGAGACAATCCCATCGCATGCCGCGTGAAGAATCGGCGACGGGCCGCTTGATCCAGCGGTTCACGAGGACTCCGAGCCAGAACGTCGACGGAGTCGGGTGGAGGAACCTGCGAAAGAAGACCGACACAAACCAGCAACGGCAGTGTAAACATCAATCCGGTACAGGCAGGCATCCAGAATTCGGAAACTCCCTGCGCCATCACCCAGGTGCCGACCGACTTGGTGACACCATCAGCCAGAATAAAACTGGCACACAAACCCGCTGTCAGCAGTTCTGTCTGCCGACGCCCTTCCAGAAATCCCAGCACCAGACCGAAGACTATTCCCAAGGGGAGGCCATTCAGGAACAGGAATGGAATATTGTAGGGAGCGGGAACCATCCCAAATCCGATGAGTGCCAATTCCGAACATCCGATCAGGATCAGGATTCCCAAGGCACGACGACCGGCGGGCATTTCGGCGATGACCTTGATGCCGATGAACTTCGAGACCATGTACCCCAGGACCTGCGCGGTGACAGCAATTGTTTTGTAATCGAATCCAAACAGGGCCACATCGGAAAACGCCGCGGCAGTAAACGGCTTGCGAAAGGCGTACATGCAGAAATAGGTCCCAAACGCGGCCAGCGTCCACCAGATTGGGCCGAATCGCGAAGTCCCGCCTGAATTCATACGGATCGTTCTCGAATCAATTGAGCCTGCTGCCACACATCACCGTTATCGCCTCGGTCGGGTTTGCCCCAATGGAAGCGGTACTGTGCACGACGTGCTAAACGTCACATCCGACCACCGTTGGCTGTTAAGCGTACTGCACAACCGTTAAGAATTCATGAGAGTCCGCTCGTTTCCTTTTCAACTCGACCAAGGAATGCGAAACTGCCATCCCGTACCACGTTTGAACTCCAATTCCCTGCAGGCCCCCCGATGACTGACACCAATGAAGCGATTCGTCGATTGTTTCAGCATCGTGGCGATTCCCAATATGGTGGCGAAGCGGTCTCGCAATTGGAACACGCACTGCAGACTGCACTGCTGGCTCAAAAAGAACAGGCCGATGATGCATTGATTGCCGCAGCATTCCTGCACGATGTTGGCCACCTGCTGCATGGACTCCCTGATGATGCTCCAGATCAGGCAATTGACGACGTCCACGAGAACCGGGCTGCCGACTGGCTGGTCAAGCATTTCGGCCCGCGCGTGACAGAACCCGTGAGACTGCATGTTGCCGCGAAGCGTTATCTGTGTGCCGTCGACCCGAATTATCTCGGCCTGCTCAGCACTCCTTCGCTCACCAGCTTGCGATTGCAGGGGGGGCCGATGTCAGCAGAAGAAGTGATGGAATTCGAGGCACACCCGCATTACAAGAATGCCGTCCGATTGCGAAAATGGGATGACACCGCGAAAGTCCCCGGCCTGCCAACCCCTTCGCTGCAGGATCTGATCGAGATCCTCGACCGAGCCACATTCAGTGATCCACCCGCCGCCTCAGGAGACGTCCAATGAGTCACCAGGAAGTTGCCATCGTTGGGGCCGGAATTGTGGGGCTGGCTCATGCCTGGGCGGCTGCCAGGCGAGGGCACAAAGTCACGGTCTTCGAGCGAACACCCACCGCCTGCGGGGCATCCATTCGCAATTTCGGGATGGTCTGGCCAATTGGACAGCCGACGGGTGAATCCTACGCGACGGCGTTACAAAGTCGCGAAGCATGGCTGGAGTTATCGCGCGAAGCAGGAGTCTGGGTCAACGACTGCGGCTCGATTCATCTGGGTCACCGGGATGACGAATGGGCCGTTCTCTGCGAGTTTGCGGCAGTCGCCGGAAACCTCGGCTATTCATGCCGCTTATTGACGCGCGAGGAAGTTCTAAAGAGGACTCCTGCGGCAAATCCGAATGGTCTGCTGGGGGGGCTGTTCAGCGACACCGAACTCTGTGTGAACCCGCGAACTGCGATCGGAGCGATCCCGTCCTGGCTCGCCAGAAAGTATGGCATCGCGTTTGAATTCAACACGTCGATCACATCGATCGAAGACCGCCAATTGCGAAGCGCCGACGGCCGAACGTGGCTGGCGGACCGGATCATTGTCTGCGGTGGCGCAGATTTCGAAACACTGTTCCCGGCTGCATTTGCCGGAGCAGGATTGAAGCGATGCAAGCTGCAGATGATGCGAACCGTCATTCAACCTGACGGCTGGCGGATCGGACCTCATCTGGCCAGCGGCCTAACCTTGCGCCATTACAAGAACTTTGCTGTTTGCCAAAGCCTCACGCAATTGATTGAACGCATTGCCCGTGAGACACCTGAACTGGATCAGTACGGGATTCACGTAATGGCATCGCAGACCGATCAGGGCGAGGTCATTCTGGGGGACTCGCACGAGTACGATGCCGACATCTCGCCCTTCGACAAGTCTGCGATTGATGAATTGATGCTGCGCGAATTGCAAAAGCTGATTCATTTGCCATCGTGGACGATTGCGCAGCGCTGGCACGGAATCTACGCAAAACATCCCAGTGAACCCGTTTTTGTAACTTCGCCTCAACCTCGCGTCGTTGTCTGCACAGCCACGGGCGGGTCCGGGATGACGATGTCGTTCGGATTGGCTGAACGACTCTGGAACAGTTGGGACGCAGATAATCAACCGAGACTTTAGGGCTCTTTCGAGCAAGTTTCGATGGCTCACGGAAACAATCTGACAGGATCGATGATGACGAACGTGAAGGGCCGCTTACAGGGAGTAATCCTGGATTGGGCCGGTACGACGATCGACTTTGGAAGCCGGGCACCCGCCGCAGTCTTCGTCGAGATTTTTCGACGATACGGAATCGCCATAACGACCGAGGAAGCTCGTGGTCCCATGGGGCGAGCGAAACGAGACCACATTGCTGCGATTCTTGCGATGCCACGAATCGCAGCACTCTGGCAATTGAAACATCGTCGCAAGCCGACAGATCCGGATATCCAGCGGATCTATGACGACTTTCTGCCACTGCAGAAAGAAACTCTCAGCAATCATGCCGATGTGATTCCTGGAGTGATCGAAACAATTGCGGAATGTCGGCAACGTGGATTGAAAATCGGGTCAACAACGGGATACACGCGAGAATTGATGGACGTCGTCTGCCCGCTGGCTGCTGCCAATGGATACGCGCCGGATGTCGTACTGTGTGCCGGTGAAACTGCTGCCGGTCGCCCGGCACCCTGGATGATCTTTCGTGCGGCCGAGCAACTGGGGGTCTATCCCATGTCAGCGGTTGTTGTCGTCGATGATACCGCAGTGGGAATTGAAGCAGGACGAAACGCAGGGGCATGGACGGTCGGAGTGATGCGAACAGGCAACGAATTTGGCTTTTCCCTGGAAGAATTGAAATCGCGCGGTGATGCCGAAATCAGTCGACTGGAACAGGCGGCCACGGCGAAGCTGACAGCAGCAGGTTCACATTTTGTGATCGATAGCGTTGCATCGCTGCTGCCAGTTCTTGATGAGATTACTTCGAGACTGAGTCGTGGAATTGGGCCAGATACCGCGACACTCTGATCGCCCGCCATGCTTCCTCAGAAGTCCCGCCTTCTCGGGGAATGACGGTTATGTCTCTGATCGCTCCGGATCGGACGATGTAGCATTCAAGTCCTGAATCGGCTGATCGCTGGCGACTTCTTCTTGAAGTGGCGGAGCATCGATCATGGCGTGCAGGATCTTGAGCTGAATGTTGATCTTTAAGCTATCGCAGCGATGGTGAATGACCTCGGGTAGGCTATTGAACAGCAACGACGAATTCTCTTGCGTGTAATACCCGCTGATGGAGCTGACCAGTCCCAGCAGGTCACTGCACAGGCTCAGGTACAACAGATTGTTGCGACGTTGTGACGGATCGTTTACGCCGAGGACATCCTTGGAACTCTGATGCATACTGATCAGGCTGACCAGCGAATTCAGTTCATGAAACCGCTTCCGGTACGAGACCATTTCGATTCCCAGCAGGGCGAGAAATGCCAGGACGATATTGATGATGATCCCCATAAAGGCTTCGATTCCCTGAAAGATTTCACTCGCGTCACTGATGGTGGCATCGAAGCTGTTGGTGTTGATCGAGGGGGGCCGATTTTCGATCAGTTGTGATGCGACGGCCAGCAGTCGAGGTGTCAGGTTTCGTCGAGCGACAAGGTATGTCGCAACGGTATAGGTAGGAACAGGTGCCGGAGGGAATTGTGGAATGCTGTTCAGGTAACCGGTTGGGATGACTGTAGGCCGAACGTAGTCCAGGCCCGACGCACGTGCCCCCAGATCAGGCGATTCCAGGCGGAACCCGGCTTTTGAGAGTCGTTCGCTTGCCCGCAACGTCTGTTCGTCGGAGGGATCTTTGACAACGAACACCGCATCGATCGTCGGTGGGACAACATAATTGTCATCCTCGCACAATCGCTTCCAGTCATGAATAAACTCAACCTGGCCCTCAAGCTTCCAGGCCTTCAGGAAGGCTTGGGCGACCGTGTGACTCCCTTCGCCGGAAAGTGAGGTCAGGATTCGTTTGACCTTTCCCGCGCTGGCATCACCTCGAAGAAACCAAAGGACGTGTTCGGGCTGTTGAGTCTCCAGGCGGGCAAGGTCGGCGGCAATAGGGAGTCCACCCTGGACAAATGCCAGGTCGACTTTTCCGGCTGAAACGAGTTCGGCCGCTTCTCGAGAGCCGCGCACGACGACGGGGCGAAACGATAATCGACGATCACTGGAGACTCGCGTTCGCAGTTCGCTGGCATCCCGATCAGGAAGGGCAATGGACAGGGTGGCAACGCTGAAAAAATGCAGGTACAGCCAGCCGATAAAAAACACGAGTGCAATCGCCAGAAACAGGACAGGCAGTCGGTGCAGTCCGAACGGTCGTTGCAATCGCTTGGAAACAGTTTCTGCTTCGCGCGCCGCACTGGCCACACTGGCCGCCAGCGCAGGGAGCCCATGATGAGCCGGAAGCAGTCGCAGCACTTCCTCGCGCAGGCGTTCGGCACTTCGAATGACCGGTTCGATTTCCAGACGCAACCGCTTCACAAACGATCTCCCTGTCGAATTCGCCACACGGCCATGACACTCACCATTCTCTTGCAAAGATCATGACGTTCACTCAACCGTAATTGACCGCACTATGATACTCGGGTACGTTGCCGTTTGCCTGCAAGTCTTCCCAAACGAAAAAACATCCGATGCGAATTTCCCTGGTTCTGATGCTGCTGACTTCTGTGACCTATGCTCAGGAGGCAAAGCCCGACAAACAGCCGAAGATCATCGTCGCGGCTCCACTCATGGTGACTGTCGGAACCCCGGTGAAGCTCTCACTGCGCGGCTTGTTCCTCGACGAAATTACCGAGGTCAAACTGGGTGACACCAAACTGGAAATTGCCTCCAAAGGAAAAACGGCGGTTCCGCAAAACTACGATGCCAAGCGAGTCGGCGATACGCAGGCCGAACTTTCGATCACTCTTCCGCCGGAGACCGCGACGGGAATGTTGAAACTCGTGGCAACTTCCCCGCATGGAACGAGTCAGCACGAAATCGCCGTTGCGCGGCCGGACGAACTGATCATTGAGAAGGAACCGAACGATGGTTTCAAGACGGCTCAATCTGTCATTGTCGGAAAGACCGTGGTTGGAACCATTCATGATCCCCGTAACGTCGATCTGTTTTCGTTTGAAGGTACGGCGGGCGAGAAACTGACCTTTCGCGTGCAGGCCGCACAACTCGGCTCATTGCTCGATCCATTTTTGACGCTGTATGACGAAAACGGCCAGATTGTGACAGGCAGTGACGATGTCGATGGCCGAGATCCGCGACTGGAACTCGAACTGAAGAAAACGGCTCGGTACTACGTTTCGCTGCAGGACGCAAACGATTCCGGCGGACCGCATTTCTGCTATCTGCTAAAGATTGACCGCAAGTCGTGACGATTTCGGAATTGAGCATATTGGGTGGGACCTCTGCGACGACATCGCACAGGACTCGACTGACAGAACCCAATGCGTAAGCTGCGCAACGACTTAATTCTCGGATTCCATCAATCAGCCCGAACTCGCTGGCGTCCGGTTCGAGCCGTCTGCAGCGAGTGCTTCCACTCAAACTCTTCGGTGTGACGCAGTTTAAGAAATGGAGACCTGCGGTCGGTCGATTCGGCGGGGTCGGGAGACTCGCGTCGAACAGCGACCCGCGCCGAACCACCGCCGAACAAGCGAGATTGACATCCCGCCAGAATTTGTCTTGAATGAAACAATACTCCAGTCGCCCGGTGTCGGCCTTGATGGGCGTGGAGCGATCCCGAGGTGTCGTCCGTTTTTTGGCACGTTGATGCCGAAGGCGAGACCCGGATCGAAAAATCCGACATACGATGAATGAGCGATGGCAAGCTGAGACGCGGCATCATTGTTGAAGCCGCTCGAATGATGTACGAACGACGTGAGTCCGAATACTACCGGGCCAAAATGAAAGCGGCTCGCAGGTTGTGTCAGGGGTGGGTGAAGCCGTCCGAGCTTCCCAGCAATTCTGAGATCCGTGATGAGATCCAGCGCATGGCCGCCCTGTTCGAAGGGGGCTCGCGATTTGACCGGCTGCGTGAAATGCGGGTCGAAGCCTTGCGCATCATGCGACTGGTTTCGCATTGCCGCCCCCGGATCATCGGCAGCACGTTCACCGGCCATATCCGGCAAGGCTCAGATATCGACATCCATGTCTTTTCCTCCAGTCTGGAAGCTGTCATCAGTTGCCTGGATGCTGAAGGGATGGACTATAACGTTGAACACAAACGAGTTCGCAAGCACGGCGAAGAACGCGTCTTCACTCATATCCATATCCGTGACCGGTTTCCCATCGAATTGACCATGTATCCCCCTGACAAGGTTGGGTTCGTGTTCAAAAGTTCGATTACTGGAAAGGCGATGGAACGTGCGTCCCTGGCGGAATACGAGCAGTTTCTACGCGCCGAATACCCGGACTCAGATCTGGAAGAAGAAGTCGCGGCCGCTGAAGCCGCCATTGACCGCTTTCAGGTCTACCGGTCATTGCTGGTCCCGCTGGAAACCGTCATGCAGGATTCTCATTACCATCCGGAAGGAGATGTCCTGTACCACCTGCTGCAGACTTATGTACTGGCTCGCAACGAATTTCCTTACGACGAAGAGTTTCAACTGGCAGCTCTGCTGCATGATGTCGGAAAAGGTCTGGATGCCCGCAACCACGTCGAGGCTGGCCTGGAAGCTCTTGAAGATCAGATTACACCTCGCACAGCCTGGTTCATCGAACATCACATGGCCGTCCATCAAATCCGTGATCGGACGATCGGTCACCGGGCACATCATCGACTGATGGAGTCCCCAGACTTCGAAGAGCTGTTGCTGCTGGGAGAATGCGATCGTAAAGCCCGTGTTTGCGGAGCAATCGTTCCAGAACTCGACGAGGCACTCGACGAACTTCGCGAACTCTCCAGAATGTACGGATAGCGTCAGCAGCAGCCGGTCGGGCCACATCCGGAATCGCTGGCAAGCGGAAGACAACAGGCTGTGGCATTCACAGCTGGTTCATTGCCGATAAGCATCTGACCTGAGAACGGGGATTGCTGCAGGATGGCTGCAATCCCCGAATTTACGCTCGTGCGTTTCCCTCGCAGGTAAGTCTGGCCGAAGTCATCCTGAACCGATTTCCACGGACCGCGATACGTGACCGTCTGACACGTTGTGTCCTGCACGTTCGCATTCAACTTATGGGCTTGCAATGTCAGGCTGCGAAATTCGATTCCGTCGATGACGCGCCATGGCTCAGCCTGACGTTCCAGAATCTCCAGTCCGGTGAATCCCGCCTGTTCGAATGCCTCCAGAAACAGATCATCCCGAAAAGCACCACTCAGGCAACCGCTCCAGAGTTCCGGGTTGTTCTGCAGAGTGGTGGGAACGTCGCGATCAGAAACGATATCACTGATAACTGCTCGTCCGCCCGGCTTCAAGACTCGGTAAATCTCTTGAAACAGTTGCCTGCGGTCCGCAGCATCGACGAGATTCAGCACGCAATTTGAAACGACGACATCGACAGATTCGTTAGCAATCATCGGCGATGATCGACGCACTTCTGCCGCAATTTCATGGGCTCGCAGCCAGTCAGAACTGGTCGCTATAGGATGTTGACGTAACTGCAATTCCAGTTGATCCAGATCAAGACTGAGATCCTGGATCTGTCCCTTGCGGAACTGCACATTGGAATAGCCAATTCGTCGAGCGACTTCGGCCTGCGAACTTCGCGCAAGAGCAAGCATATCATCGTTGCAGTCAACGCCGATGACGCGACCTGTCGGACCAACAACCTGCGCTGCGATAAAGCAAATCTTTCCTCCCCCGGAGCCAAGGTCAAGAACAACATCGCCGGACTGAACGTACTTCGACGGATCACCGCATCCGTAATCACGATCAAGTACTTCAGTCGGGATGGCTGACAGGTAACGAGTATCGTACGAGACGGCACAGCAGAGATCCGCAGTTCGATCCTTGGCAGCTTCCGAATAGCGATCCCGAACGGCGGCAGAAACGTTGAGTGTCACCAAATCTGTCACAGGCATAACCTCGTCAGGAAAACGGAGTGCGGTGAATCGTCAAGACG
The DNA here is from genome assembly GCA_037146815.1 of Planctomycetota bacterium. Lineage (GTDB taxonomy): Bacteria > Planctomycetota > Planctomycetia > Planctomycetales > Planctomycetaceae > Schlesneria. The sequence goes on along the minus strand of JBAWWJ010000099.1, from coordinate 16,699 downwards.
GCAACTCACCTGACTGTAGTATACCGCATGTCATGATACAGAACGATCGACACACGCTGTTCTCAGCGTTCACTGCTGATATCAACGACACGCAGTTCGGGTGGGACTGTCGCAGTCTCCAGCCGAATGACCAGCCGGGATGTTCCTGGTAGTCCGTAGCTCCAGACTTCGGATGTCTTTCCCTTGGCGACAATTCGGGCGACGGAACTGGGGCGGCCGCCCATTGCCAGCCGGGCGGTCGTCGCGTTCATTCCAATGGCAATTGCCGTCGGAATAAATGGTTCCAGATTGGGCATCGGCACCACCGGCTTCTGACCGGTGGATTTGACCCAGATGCCGCCGGACTTCTCGTATCCCAGTGATATCAATTTATTGGATACGTTGTCGAACAGCGGATCAATTCGGTTGGCTTCAACGAGAAATGAGACCGCTTTGGGCTCGTCCTGCAAAAGTGCCAGATATTCATCGGCGAGCTGGAGTAAGCCCAGCGGACCATCTTCGCGAAGACGGCTTTCACGCCCTTTCAACCACTGCGTCAGGACCATTCGCGCCTGAACCGCCTGTTGCCGGTCGCGCAGGTCAGCCGCCAGTTGCTCGATCTCTGCGCGGGTTGCTGACCCAGACTGCTCCACACGCCAGACCAGCTTTTGAGCACGGTATTGTTGAATGAGTTCCCTAGCCTCAGGAACATCTTTCTCCAGACGATCTGCAATCAAATCTCCATTACTTCCACTCTTTGTCGCGTCATCGAGGATTGACTTGATAACGACGGATGCATACAGGAGACGATGAAGTTGTGATCGAACGTCATCAGCCGAATCATGGTAGACCCCTAACGGCTCTTGCTCATATCGCTTCTTCAAATCGGCAGGATACTCTTTCAGGGCTTTCGTGGAGCCCGGCAGATCTTTCGCAAGTTTGGCGAGTAACTTTGTAGCCGCATCCGCATCGGGTTTGGCTCGCAAGAATGCCGAGCAAAGAATCCTGTTACCCTCATGCATCAATTCCATCCGACGCGTTTCAGCCAGCTTGTACGTCGAGATTTTCTGAGCCAGTTGAAACCGCCCCTCGGCATTGTCCGCATCCAGTTCACGCCATTCCGCGGAGACTCCCTTGTCATACGCCGAGTGTGATTTCTTGCCGAGTTCCGCATCGTCGTAGAACTGACTTCGCTCTGCGGCCCAGTTACCCAGTTCGTACCACTCGGACGCTTTTGAATTGCGAAGTCGGGATGATCGGGATTCAAATTCTTCGACGTCAGTCGGCAGGACCTTGATGCGATCTGCGTGGAATTGAAACTTGCCGTTTTCCTTCTTGAGTTGTCCCGAAATCTCTACGTGCTTTTTTCCTTGCAAGGATCGGATCAAGGCCTCATCCGCATGAATCGGGACTTCGCACTTTGACAGGCGCATTTGTCCACTTCCGAGCAGCGAAACACGCCCCTCGATTCGTAGCGACGCTCCCGCCAGTTGCTCCCATTCGGCCTTGCGAGAATTGAAATACAGAACCGACCAGGAGGAATCAGCCGCGTGTGCGGTCATTGTGAGAGACCACAGGACAATCACGACGACACTGGTCAGGGTGTTGCGATGCCTCATCGAGTTCCACCTTTCTGCTCAGGCGGATCTGTCTGCTCAAGCTGACTTGCCAGTAGTTTGCGAGTCGCCTCGATTTCGTCGGCCTGATCCTCTGTGTAGCCCAGCGCCGCATATGTCTCAAACGATGTCCACAGAAACGCAGTCTTGCCGTTCAGGACCAGTACGGACTCCGCATCATGACCGGTTCCATGACGGATCTCGATCATTTGCGCGGCGAAGATCACTCGAGCAACACCGTTGGACTGCTCACGCTTTGCCGATTTGCGAATCAGTACGGAATCGACTTCCACTCGAAATCGCAAACCGTCGAACGCCAGGGGGATATCAAGCCTGCATGGGTTATTGGCTTCGTCTGGATTCGCGACAATCGCATCGATCAATAGCCACGAATCTCGAGACCGCGACAGCGATCGAGTCCCTTTCAATTTGCCGGTGCTGACATCAGTGGAAAACGCGGCGAGTAATTCAAACAAGCTGCTGCCCGAAAGCTCGTACCCGGCAACGGCTTCACGGCAGTGACGGCGGATCGAATGAGACTCGGCGTCCGTTCGACCAAGCAGATCGACAGCATCGCGAGCGCGGCTCAATTCCCGTGCTGCCATGGCAAAGTTGCCATCCTTCAGTGCCGCCATTCCCGCTTCACTGGCAGCCTGCACACCGGCCTTCGCCGTTTCAATTCGTTGTCGGTGCCAGAGTCCCCATCCCGTGAGAAACGCGATTGTTCCGATCAGCGCAACAATCATCCGAAACGGTGTGACAATCCGTGTCGGAGTTTCGTCGAGAATCCCTTCGGGCGCTATCTGCGGCAGTGGCGGAGGTTTTGTCGGCTGCGTTTCTTTCGATGGGGTCCTGGATTTTGACGAAGGGTTGGTGTTTTGCGAAGTGGGAGATGACTCGCGCTGGGGAAGCGGCGGCGGAGTTTCCCGCTTTATCGGCTTCACCGGCACGGGGTAGACATTGGCTGGCAGTACAAATACAGGAGTCCCGCAGTCAGGACAGCCGGGCTTTTGCGCTGCTGAAACACGGATCCCCTCGACGGTTCCTCCACAGTCGCAACGGACCGAAAACGGTTCCGGTGGTAGAGGTGCGGGCTTGCGAAACGCATCGGTCGCTCGACTCAGCCATCCTGCCATGTTCGCGTACCGATGGAAACGAATGAAGTGTCATCTACAGTCTGTCCGATTATGCGGCGAAGGTCCGCTGTGGTCAATTGGCGATTCATGAGAAGTCCTCGTGGGGTCACGGTGCAAGGCCGGATGCGAGAAAATGATTGGAGGCGGAGGAGATGGAAGACACGGGAATTATGACTTGATCAGTACGAACACCGATTTGATTCTTCTTGAATTCAGTGACTGCTTATGCTGTTATGTGGATGCGACCATTCCATCATTTCAATCGTTCGGGCACCAACATATTCCAGAAAGCTCGGAAGCAATTGTTTTCATTTTCGTCCTGTCAACAACGTTGCGAACTGAATTCACGCCGGGAGATGCTGCGCCTGGGTGGGCTTCTTCCGCTGGGGCTGAGTCTTCCGACAATGTTGACACGGATCGGGACCGCCGCGCCGGGAAAACGGGCGGTTGCTCGAGCCAAATCGTGTCTGCTGATCTTTATGGAAGGGGGTTCGTCCCATATCGATCTTTGGGATATGAAACCGAGCGCCCCGGCTCAGGTGCGCGGGGAATTTCAACCGATCGCCACTCGGACACCGGGAATCACCGTCTGCGAACATCTGCCGATGAGTGCGCCCTACTGGCATCATCTCGCCCAGGTTCGCTCGGTCACCCATTCGATCACAGACCATAATGCTGGCAGCTACTACACACTGACAGGTCGCAACCCGGTCGATCAGGGGCGTTTGATTGTGGCAGAGTCGCCGCAGAACTTCCCTGCGTATGGCTCCGTCCTGTCTGCACTGCGTCCTGCCAGCACTGAACTGCCGAACTTTGTACACGTGGCCGAGATCATGTCCAACAACGGACACGATATTCCCGGCGAACTGGCTGGATTCCTGGGCGCGGCTCACGATCCGCTGATTACGGGTGATCCCAGTCTGCCGGGATACCGCACCCCTGGCCTGGACCCCCAACCTGGTTTATCATCGCATCGAATCCAGCAGCGGGAATTGTTGCTACAGCAGATTGATCGACAACTGGGAAGTGCTGCAGATTCGCGAAACGTGGAACGTACGTCGGAATTTCATCAAAAGGCACTCTCGTTGATCGCTTCCCCGCGGGTGCGAAACGCGTTTCGACTCGACCTTGAGCCTGAGCGAGTTCGATTGCGTTACGGAGTTGATACCGGCAGTAATCGAGCGATCGAGGCTCGTAAATTTGGCGGCCTGCCTCACTTGGGACAGTCGATGTTATTGTCACGTCGATTGATCGAAGCGGGAGTTCCGCTGGTGACTCTGGTAACAGGCCGACGGATAGACCAGGCCTGGGATACTCATCGTGACCACTTTCCATTGCTCAAGAAGTCGTTGCTGCCACCGTTTGATCGTGCCTTTTCGGCATTGATGGAGGATTTGATCCAGCGTCAATTGTTACATGAAACCTTGCTGGTCGTACTCACTGAATTCGGGCGCACGCCCAAGCTGGGCTATGTGACATCTAATGCGGGTGCCGCACCTGACGGTCGCGATCACTGGCCATCGTGCTTTACGGTCATGTTTGCAGGAGCGGGAGTCACACCGGGACTGATTTACGGGGCATCTGACAGCCAAGCTGCGTACCCCAGCCGAGATCCAGTTACTCCCGAAGATATTGCGGCCACAATTTATCATCGCCTGGGAATCTCAGCCGATGCCGAACTGTTCGATAACCTCAATCGTCCTCATCGCGTCATGCTGGGACATCCCATTGACCTGGGCTGACTCCTTCGAAATTGCGGATCATCAACCTGCTGGAAGTGTCCAGACATGGATCGGTGAAAAGTTGCCGGGGTACTTTCCCTCCTTATCCAGATTGCGCCCATTCCCGTTGCTTCCCCCATTCGTGGCGACAACGGCCAGCCGATGATGATCGGGATGCAAAGTGACCGAATGGCAATTCGGCATTTTCGTGGTTTCGTAGAATGAGGCATCGTCTTCAATTCGGCGGAAGACCAGTTTTCCTGCACCTGGATTTCCGCTGATGGTCAGCATCAGAAATCCCGCAGGATGAAACGCCAGGTCGGTCACATAGACGTCCCCTTCCTTGCCAAGCTCAAAACTCTTCACAAGTTGACCGGTCTCCCAGTTGAAGACCATCACTGTCGGCAGTCCCTGAACGTTGCCACCATTCTTGGGCTTGGTCCCGGCACAAATCAATTGCTTGCCATCCGGGCTGAACTGTAACTGGCGAATACCCCCAACCTCCTGCAATCGATCCGACTTGTGAAGTTCGGCCGCATTGAATTCACGTGTCACTTTGCCGGATGCGAGATCCCACTGACGGATCATCCCGGAAAGGTCCCCGGCCAGCAGACTCTTTTCATCGGGAGCAAATGCCACGCACAACACATCCCAATCGGCATTGGTGAATTCGTGCTTCATGGCACCATCGGTGGCCGACCAGACTCGGATGGCACGGTCGATCCCGCACGTCGCTACGAGGGACCCGGCGGCATTCAGTGCGATGTCGACAATCCAGCCGTTGTGAGCGGATCCGTTTGTCCAGCGCGGTACAGCGGCGTCATCCACAAATGATCCACACCGCAATTGCCCCCAGGAATCGACCGAATAAACAACCTCGGGAAGAGCACTGGTCGCTGTTGACGAAGCGACAGCCAGTCGTTGGACCCATCCGTGATGACCTGTCAGCGGTTTCAATTCAGGCATCTCTGCCGCCGTCATATCAAAGCGGTGGATCAGTCCATCGTGGCCTGCGGCCAGCAGAAATCGCCCACACGGCGTAAAACGAGCCGCATTCAACTGTCGATCGACCTTCAACGCCTTCAGTTCTTTAGGCTCAAACTTGGCTTTCAATTCATCGTTCATTTCCGGGCTCTCTCACATTGATTCCGAAGATTGTTCGCGTCAGGCCAGCAGTTCTTTGACGACAGAGCAACTGTCATGTGCGATCGGCAATGGCTGGCCGTGGTTGTCGTATTCGACCTTTCTGGAATCAATCCCAAGGGCTGCAAACCAAGTGTGGAACATATGTCCGATGTCGAAAGCATCGCCGTCGACAAATGTTCCCAGGTCGTTCGTCTTCCCGACGACCGTTCCCCGCTTCATTCCACAACCGGCGAGTGCCAGCGACCACGCTTCCGGCCAATGGTCGCGACCAATATGCCCATTGATTCGAGGGGTACGACCGAATTCCGACATGGCAATCACCAGCACACGATCCAGCATCCCTCGCTCGTGCAAATCTTCAATGATCGCCGCATAGGCTTGATCGAAACGCGGCATCAGGCTGCGGTGTCCATGGAAGTTGTCTCCATGCGTATCCCATCCGTAGCTGGTCACTTTCACAAACCGGACTCCCGCCTCCAGCATGTTTCTGGCCAGCAGCATGTGGCGACCGAATTCATGCGACCCGTAGCGTTGAACATCCTTTGGCGATAATTTTGTTGCGTCGAACAGGTCCTGGCGTTTCATCAGTGAGCCTGCCATTTCGTAGACCGCCGAATGAGCTTCGGCATTTTCGTGTCGACGACTTTCGACATACCGCTTGTTCAGCGTCGTCCGCAATGAGTTCCGGGCAACGTCATCCTCTTCGTTAAGCGAGCTGTGGCGTAACAGATTTTCGGGTGGTTTCCCGTCGCCAAACGCGAGAGCTCCATATTGAGGTCCCAGGAAGCCGGCATCCTGATAATGGAATCCGCCACTCCCCGGCTTAATGGAAACATAGGGTGGCAGCCCGCTGGATCCCGGTCCCAGCAATTTTGCGACAGCAGACCCGAAGAACGGATAGGTGACTCCGCGGTTCTTGGGGTCGCCTCGCTGAATTCGAGGAACACCGGCCGAATGTGAATTGTCCTGTGTGCACATGTTGCGAACCAGTGCGAGCTGGTGCATCACCGTGGCTGTACGGGGCATCAGTTCGCTGATGTTGACACCCGGAAGCGATGTCGCGATCTGGCGAAACGGGCCACCAAACTGCGTTCCCGGTTTGGGGTCCCAACTCTCATACTGACTCATTCCCCCGTCGATCCAGACGAACAGGACCTGTTTGTCCTTCGCGTTCAGCTCGGCAGCCGTCAGCGGACTGATGAGGCCTCCCAAACCACCCAGAGCCAGTGCACCTGACCCGGCAACCGACGCCCCCAGCCATTGCCGACGCGAAAGAGCATGTTCCCAAGGCTTGCAGAGATTCGGAGTCAATGGCTTTCTCCTGACGTAATCACAGGCACGTTACATGCGACGACACACGGATTCGTACCTCGCCCAGCTTCACGGATACTTTTTGGGTTCGATCAATCAGCCGGAACGCGCTAGCGCCCGGTTCTAACCATAGGCGATCTTCCACGGCTGATGGACCGAACTCGAAATGTTTCTCGCTCGTTTCCCCAGAGAAATCAAGGGAGTTTGATGCGATCAACGCGAATAAAATCGATTCGGGTGACGAGAGTTGCGGCAATAATGTGGCACCAGATAGTCGTGGTTCGCTCCGCGAACCAACGCCGCATTTTCTGATGGCAACTCAAATATTCGCCTCGTCCTCAGAAGTCTTTTCAATCAAGAAACGTTGGTTCGCGGAGCGAACCACGACTATCTCGCCGCCCACGAATTCTACGGCAAACTTGTTACGTCGAATGGAAAACCCTCAGATCGTAGCCGCTTCAAACCGGAATGGGTCAGGAGTCATTTCGTAGCCTGGACGCATGCCGACGTTCATCAGCAGTCCCAGCGCCGCAGCGGTCATGATCAGACTTGACCCACCGTAGCTCATCAGTGGCAGCGTGATACCGACGACGGGTAATAGTCCGACTGTCATCGCTGTATTGATCACAGTTTGAGTCGCCAACAAAGTGACAATTCCGACCGCGACCAGTCTGCCAAACGGTTCTCGTGTTGCGTTGGCGATCATCAACCCCTTGGCGAACAGTGTGAGATAGATTGCCAGCGTCACCACGCCACCCAGCAAGCCCCATCGCTCGGCCACCATGCAGAAGACAAAGTCCGTCTGTGCAGCGAACAATCGATAGGCATCATCGTCCAGCAACCGGCCTGACGCATCACTGCCAGTCGTACCACCCAGGGCAATCACAAATTTCGACTGGTGCTGATGCCACCGATCACCGTTTGGATTGGGACCACCATCGACCTGAGTGAACAGCGCGACAACACGCGACTTCTGCTCAGCACTCATCTTTGTCCAGAACAGCGGAGATAGTGACATTCCCAGCAGGACGACGCAGAGAAGGTGCCGGGTCCGAGCTCCCGCTGCAAACAGCATCGCAAACAGAACTGGAACGAACAACATCGCCGAACCGAGGTCGGGTTCGATCAGAATCAGCACCAGTGGCACGGCCGTGATCAAAAACGGAGCGATCAACCCGCCGAGTCGCCGATGGTTTTCGCGATACATGAGATACTGAGCGAGCGCCAGGATGAATGTGAGTTTGACAATCTCGGAGGGCTGCAGATCGAAGAAGCCGAGTTGAATCCAGCAACGTGCTCCACCCCGCTTCGCCATGAACAGCACGACGATCAGAAGTGGCAGCGAACAACCGAACGCCACGTATCCCAGCGGTTTCCAGAATCGATAGGGGATGCTGAGCGTGACGAGAACAACGGGCAGTGCCACCAGGACCCATGTCACCTGCTTGGAGAAGACATCCGGCCCGTCATTCGTGAAATCTGCCCGCTGGATTCCTGCCAGCCCCAGCGCCACGAGCGCAACGACGCACAGGACCATCAGCCAGGGGACACGACGAATGGGAATTCCAGCAAACACGGCGGCCGTCTTACCTGAGGAAGTTTTGCAAAATCGCTGGAAGTCGAATCACTGCCTGCAATTCCAGACAGAACACCAGCAGGGTTATGTATAGACAATCCTCACTTCGGCGCGAATCCCATTCCGTCCAAACGAGTCAATCCGAAGTCGATCGGTGAAGAAACCATCGATCCAGTATGACGCGACGGGTGAACCAGCGTGATGCCATCACTCTGCGGGCCATGAACAATCGAACTGTTCCCGGCAGCCATGCCGCCAACGATGATGACGTTGTGTGACTGAACCTTTGAGTCAGTTTTGACTGATAGATATCTGCAATCTGGTCGCGACCTGATGTACCTGCTTCTGCAATGCTCTCGGCACAGATCAGACCTGAATCAATGGCGGGCCAGATCCCTTCGCCACTTTGACGATCTGCCAGACCGATGGAGTCCCCGATCAAGACGATACCCGGTCCGCTGACAGGACGCGGCGACTGGGACCGTAGTCGATAAGCATGCCCCAGAAATCTCCCCGGCAGCGGGAAACTCACCTTTCCACGTCGCTTCAGAAATTCGACAAATTCCGCAACATGAGTCGACAGGTGAGATTCACCTTCACGCCCCAGGCCGATATTGAGGAAATCTCCTTTTCGAAAGACCCAGCCGTACCCTTTCAGATCAGGACAGAAAAAGAGTTCAGGTCGTTCCGCCTGAACAGTGCACCCGACTTGCTGTTCCGCAGTCATTTCGAATTCGACTTCCTGGGCAACGACAACAGGCAGGTCAGGAGTTGCCACGTGATCGTCAGCATGGGCCACTTGTGTCTGCTCCACCGATTGTGTCTGCAGATACTTCGCCACCGGACAGAAGTGTCCCCCTGCTCCAACGATCACACTGGTACAAATTCGATCATTGACGATCCAGCGTGTTCCGTCGCGCCGTATGGATTGAAGGGTTTCCCCGAGCATCAATCGGGCGCCGGACCGCCGCAACAGGTAGTCGTCAAACTCGCAGCGACGAATTCCATAACTGACCGTCTGTCCATAATTGGTCTCGACTTCGCATCCATCGATCAATCCCGTGAGAAAGCTCGTAATCGGCTGCAGGATGCGTTGGGACTGGTATTCTGCCGTGTCCAACGCCAGGGCCTTGATGATGGGAGGCGTGATCCAGCCTGCACAGACCTTGTGACGCGGGAACTGCGCTTTATCGAGGATCAAAACGTCGACACCCCGTTCGTGCAACTTCCAGGCACAGGATGAACCAGCCGGACCACCACCGACGATCAAGACATCCGCGGTTTCCATAGGGAGGTCGCTTTCACGTACGTTTTCGTCGCCGGGTCAAGATGTCTCGGCATACCAGTCGGCGCGTGTTGTTGGAATTGTGTTATTGCTGTCACGCGTGAAAAGGACCTGGAACAACTGCAAGTCACCGGTCTCAAATGTTGCGGACGATGCAGCGAGATACAGCCGCCACATCCGCACGAATCGTTCATCAAACATGGTTGCAACCTGATCGGCGACGTTGTCAAATCGCGTCAGCCAGTCGGAACATGTTCTGGCATAGTGCAGTCGCAGATTTTCGACATCGAGAACAGATAATCCAGAATCTTCAAACAGGTCCATCATCTCGCGTAAACTCGGAGGATGGGCCCCTGGGAAAATGTACTTATCTGTCCAGGGGTCCAGAGGGCGTGCGACATTGCGACCGATCGAGTGAATCAGGCCACGGCCAGTCGGCGTGAGAACGCGTGATATCAGTTGCCCCATCTCACGATAGTTTTCGGGGCCGACATGTTCGAGCATCCCGACAGAAACAAAGGCGTCGAACTGTCCTGTCAGATGACGATAGTCATCCTGAACAAACTGGACGCGGTCACTTAGTCCTTCCCGTGCAGCCCACTGTCGTGCGTGTTCCACCTGTTCTGTCGAAAGATTGTAGGCCTGGACTGAGACGCCGTAGTGACGAGCCATGTGCAGGGCGAGTGCTCCCCATCCGCAGCCCGCTTCGGCAACTCGTTCCCCCGGCTTCAGGCGTAGCTTGCGACAGACGTAATCGAGCTTGGCAACCTGAGCTTCTTCCAGCGTTGAATCGGGTTTGGGGTAATAGGCGCACGTGTAGACCATCCGTTCGTCCAGCCACAATCGATAGAAGTCGTTCCCAAGATCGTAATGGTGATGCACACTCGATTTGGATTTTGCCAGCGAGTGCGAGGACCGGGTGAATCGTATCGTTGGACGTCTGTGTTGCGACGCTCGAATGACCGACAACCCGCGATTGACTTCGACAAGTACCGATCGAAGATCTCCACGAATGGAAATCGTCCCGTCGCTGTAGGCTTCGCCGAATGCCAGATTGGGGTTCCAGGCAAGCCGAGGGAGCAGGCCGGGTTGATGAATGACAACCTGACCTGCGGGCGTCGGTGAACCAATAACGGTTCCGTCCCATAGAACGAACTGGATGCGCGGTCGACCGATCGCATCGAAGAGATATTCGATAATCCGGCGTTCCAGCCACCTTGATGATCGCAGCGTCTTGTTTGACGCGGAGGCAGCCTCTTTCTCTCCAGAGCGAACTGAGGCTTCGGACGTATAGGTCAACGGCCGATCGTCTGTATCGGAATTTGGAGTCGTGGGGACTTGGGGCGTTGCCAATCCGTCGTGCATGATTGAATCCTCAATACTTGCGATGCGGACTGTTTTATAGTTCTAATTGTTCACCTTCGAGATGTGTTTGATTATGGTCAGTCTAACGCCCCACATGCGTGAGTCAATCAGCAAACAGAGTTACTGAGAAGCGTCAGCGGTTGCCTTCCAGTAGTCTGGCAATCCCGACTTCGTCGCAATCAGGATTTCACGAATCGCAGTTCGATCCGCGGGGGAAAGATGTGAAAAGGCTTTGCTCTGATCGGCACCGCTGAGTACTTCCCACAGACGCCGATAAACCAGATCGCGCGCCTCGGTCGGTAGTTCATCAAACGATGGCGAATAGACCAGGTAACTGCAGGGATGCTTGAACAGTCGTCGCTGCAAATCGAAGTCACGCAGCGAGCGTCCCTGCGAATCACGAGGCCCCCGCGCTGCGAATTCGTCCGCAAACGCCGTCGTACCCTGAAGTCGACCGGTCAGTTGTGCTTCGTCGCAGAACAGCAGGTACTTGACGAGTGCCTCGCACGAACTCTTGATGCGAGTTGTCGTGCTATCCCAGCGGTGTCCGGCGGGCTCACCCAGTTCTTTGTTCAATCGAACTTCGGAATAGAGCGCTTCACGTGTCTGAAAGTTCGCTCGCGTCAGCAGGTTGTGGGCTTCGGTCTGGTGCTCCAGCACCATCAGAGCGATCAGGTCACTGTGGGGAGTGAGGTACGCGGCGGTTTTAAATCGTGATTTCAAGTCGGTCACGTTTTGTCCATTGGCGTTATCAACAGGTTCACGCTCCTGCTTGCCATTCACGATCAGGTTTCCCAAGTGCTGCTGTTCGCCGTGTGTCCCCGTGACATACCAGCCCCCCCACCGTTTTGAAATCGGGCTGGTGTGATCGATCCGATGCGTTCCCATGGCCAGGACCGGAAAGCCAACGCCATCCACATAGACGGATCGAATGAAATGGCCGGGGACGCCGCGTGTATGTGAGGACCCGTGGCAGAGCAGGCAATTGTCGATGTGTCGAGCAAACTTGGGGTGATCGGTCTGTTCCTGATCGAGTGTGTAAAACACCGCACCCAATTGTGGATCGACGGCAGAAATCTCGACGACATCCCCCCCCTGGCAGAAGCCAATGTACATGTCGTCACTGAAATAAAGTGCCCGAGGAGTTCGCGGTGCGATCTTGTGTCGCTGCAGACTGGTTTTGGAGAAAACCAGGGTCTGTGACGAGATGGGAACCTGTAATCCATCCAGAACCGCTTTCAGATATCCGACGCGGTCGTCAAATTTCAGTTGAGCCGTACCGTTATCGAGTCGTTCCTGAAATCGCGTAATGGGGTTGCAGGGAGTGGCAGTGCCGTAGTTGATCGGCTCGTGCTCAAAATCCTGCGCAATCGCCGGGCCGACAATTCCAAGAACACAGATCATGGCCAAAAGCGAGGTTATCCGAGTTGGCAATAAGTTGATCATCATGGTGATTCACTCCACAAGTCGCGTTTGTAGGATTGCAGTCACTGGTGACGGGGAGTAAGTTTCCAACGTCTGTCATCGCCAATTCTCAGTTCAGAGGTTGACGAAACAGCGTCCAGACCTCAAAATCGGATAGTGTCATCCAATTTCTTCAATCACTCTACTCTCGCCAAAACAGGACGTCAACGTCCACTTTCCGAGGAAATGAGGCTACGGCATGTTTTCTCAAACTGTAGAATACGCCTTGCGCGCAATCGTTTTTCTCGCTCACAAGTCACCACAAGCGTGTACAACGGACCAGATCGCCGAAGCGACCCAGGTGCCGAAGCCCTATCTTTCCAAAGTGTTACAAAATCTTGGAAGAAACGATATCGTACGCAGCCAACGTGGAATTGGCGGGGGGGTGTCGCTGGTTAAATTGCCAGCAGAACTGACGATTCTGGAAGTCGTGAATGCCGTGGAGCCCATTGAGCGAATTGTGACCTGCCCGCTGGGACTGAAATCACACGGCAAAAACCTTTGCCCGCTTCATCGACGGATGGACGATGCCTTGGCATCTGTTGAAGCGGCCTTCGGGACGACGACACTGGCCGAAGTGCTATCCGAGCCGACTGGAAGCCCTCCCTTGTGCGATCCTGTGAAGACGATTGTTCGCAAGGTCACCATAAAACCGTAGCGATTCGTCACGGTTAAGAAATTGAGTTGGTAAGGATTTGGGTTGGGTTGTTTAGCGCCGGGGGTTTGCGAAGACGCTGAAGCCCACTCCATCCCAGGAAACCGCGAAACGCAGCAACTCTGGGATGTATGCATAACTCCTTTCGACTCGTTGCCCGGTACTTAATCCTCGGTGGGACGTGATCGGTTGGCCCAATGTCCTTTCGGATCACGGCCGCTGACCCAGACTCCTTTCAGGTTCCAATCCATGTAGGCGTGGACATCGACCGGTGCGTATCGCAGGGTCAATCCACAACGGCGGCGCTGTGAGGCATTGGCCTCGGAACCGTGCAGCAATAGATCTGAATGCAGACTGATTTCACCCGCTTTCAGGCAATCGTCCACGAACTCCCCATACTGCTCGACGTTTTCGATTGTCTGGTTCAGAACATTGTGTTCCTTCGGATCACTCGGCCGGTATGTCATCGCACCAAAATGATGTGACCCCTTCACGAAACGCATGCAGGCGTTTTCCACATCGGCATCATCAACGGCCAGCCAGACCGTAATCGCTTTCGATGGAGTGAGCGGCCAGTAACTGGAATCCTGGTGCCATGCGACACTCTTGCCATCCCCCGGCATTTTGCAGAAGAAGTGCGAACCCCAGCCGACAACGTTTTCGCCCAGCAGGTCCTTCACACAGGCGACGATCCTGGCATTCGTCACGATGTCCCAGACCTTCCCGTAGCGCAAGTGAGCCGAACTGATCGAATAACTGTCGCCTCCTTCTGCAACCACCTTGGCCAGCAATTTGTTGAAGTACTCTCGAATGTCCGTAATTTCAGGGGTTGAATAGACGCGAATCCCTTTCACGAACCCGTCCCGGTTGAATTGCTCAACCTGCTCGGGAGTCAAAACTTTGGGTGTCGGATTGGAAACGGGGTGATAGCTCAAATCACGAGGCAAATTCGCCAGATCTTCTTGGTCGAGTACAGCTTTGAATTGTGTGGGGGCGGGTGCAGACATCGTTGATTCTCCTGATAGCTCGGACACTCACGTTCGAAGAGACTATCCCAGACAGCGAGAACGAACAACAGATCAGCCTGCAGGCGACGTGACAAATGTCCCTCGAATTTACCGATTGGTCCGCACTTCGTATGAAGAATTCTTGATTGTTCCGGCAATGGTCGATAAGAATAGAGGAATGGGTGCCTGAAATTGAGGGTGACCACTGCTTGAAACCTCCGCCAAATTCTTCTGGTTGAGTCTTCCGACACCGCCAGAATCCTGCCGACCTGACTGTGCCAGCCGATCCCTGCCAACAGGAACTGCCGACATGCGAAATCCTCTCGGATGCGACCAATTTCGTCGATCGCTGAAACTCAGTCGGCGTGGATTTCTGCAAGCGGGCGCAATGGGTGTCGGCGGGCTGTCACTGCCGCATCTGCTGCAGCAGGAATCAGTTGCGGCGAATTCGACACAGGACAGGTCCGTCATCATTCTGTGGATGCGAGGTGGGCCGAGTCACATCGATATGTGGGACCCCAAGCCGGAAGCTCCTGTCGAATACCGAGGGGAATTTGGCACGATTTCGACGTCGGTTCCTGGTATTCAGTTGACGGACATGCTGCCGAAAACAGCCGCGATCATGGACAAATGGTCGATCGTTCGCAGCCTGAACCATCACGACGCCGGGCACTCCACGGGCGACCAGATATGCTTTACGGGCTACAACACGGGCCAGAATCCTGACGAAAATGTCCACCCAAGTTGCGGTTCGATTGTGGCCGAACAATTGGGTCACCTGTCTCCCGAACTGCCTGCCTATGTGATGATTCCCAAGATGGTCCCAGGGTCCGGGTCAGCGTATCTGGGTGTCGCTAACAAGCCCTTCGAAACGATTGCTGATCCTGCCAACCTGTCAGCGCCATTCAGTGTGCCGAATTTCTCGCTGGCCGAAGGTCTGGATTTGCATCGGCTGGATGATCGTCGCGGGTTGTTAACGGGACTGGATCGTGTCCAGGAACAGATCGACCGGACCGGGCAAATGCGGGCGATCGATCGATTCACGCAGAAGGCTTGGACCATTCTCAGTTCACCGAAGGCCCGAGCCGCGTTTGACCTCGAAGCCGAACCGCGTGCCGTTCGCGAACGTTACGGAATGATGCCTGCGTTTGATCCGGGTGCCTCCAATCGCTGTGGTGCGCCTGCCTGGAGCCAGCGAATGCTGCTCGCACGGCGTCTGGTCGAAGCGGGTGTCCGGCTGGTGACAGTCGATCTTCGCTGGTGGGATACTCACGTCAAAGGTTTCGAATCGCTGAGGCTAGGATTCCTGCCTCGCTGGGATCAGGCATATACCGCTTTGATTCAGGATCTGCACGAACGTGGATTACTCGAAAATACTTTGGTCGTCGCCTGGGGCGAGTTTGGCCGTACACCCCGTGTTAACAATGATGCTGGGCGTGATCATTATCCAAACGTCTTCAGTGCCGCACTGGCTGGCGGACCCGTGCAAGGGGGGCGAGTTGTCGGTGCATCTGACGCCAAAGGAGCCTTCCCGCTGGCGAATCCCAAGTCGCCACAGGATGTGCTGGCAACGATCTATCGCTTCCTGGGAGTCGACACCCAGAAGCACTACCTCGATAACTCTGGTCGACCGAACACGGTCCTGCCGTCGGGTTCACCGATCATGGAATTGAGCTGACGGACCTAGTCTAAACGATCGTTCGCGATGATGGTTGTGGGCGATCTACCACTTGGACTCACTCGCAATCTCTTGCGGGCAGAAGGCGCTGGTGCCACTGCTTCGGAGTCCTCGGAGAAGTAGTGGCTTCCAGACGTGACGCATCATTCGGTCGAACTGATGGAACTCGATCAACTTAGCAACGACAGAATCTGCGGAGGCGATTGCCCAGAAGTTGCTGCATTGGATCGGAAGATGTTAGGATGCCTCGACGTGAGCTTTGGGAGATGACGTGGGCGATACAGGGAGTTGAAATTGCTCAATTCCGATTACCGAGATAAGTTTGCATGTTGAAAGACGAGGGAGTTGAATACCTCGTCGTCGGTGCCCACGCACTAGCGGCATATGGTGAAGGATGTATCCCATCTGCAATTCTGGGGCAAAGATGAAAAAGCTGGCTGTGTTGGTGATATTGATCTGTACGACGAGCTTGCATGCTGCTGATCCCCCCGAACGAGTCCCGTTGATTAGATTCTACAACGAAGCGACGAATGAGCATTGCTATTCGAGCGATGAAGCCGAACAAGGGAACTGGCGAGTCGCACCTCGTGTGAAAGAACACAGTGTTATCGGTATGGTTTCGCCGGTTGAACTTCCGGGTACTATCAGGCTCTGGAGAGGAGTCCGCAACAAGGACCAGCGGCACTTCTACTACACGCAAGCCCCGAAAGCGGGTTCATCCGACTTTTTGGGGGGATGAGGTTTTCGAGGACATTAGCCT
>JBAWWJ010000098.1:0-27866 GCA_037146815.1 Planctomycetota bacterium | reverse complement strand
TTCCGTTGTGACTCAGCCTCCCCAACAGTTTATTGATCCTTCAAAACTTCCTTTGGAAGTAAGACTTGGAAACTGGGGAATTGCCACGAGCATCGGCTTGCTGGTCATCGGTAACGTGGTCGCCAAGGGGCTTGATAAAATATTTCCCGGCAATGGTCCCCCTGTCTGGCTATGGCCAGTTCTCTACATCATCTGGACACCAGGAATTCTGGGATTTCTGCTGAGCTTCTATTCCATCGTACGCTACCCATACCTGAGTCTCGCGACAGGTGGTCTTCAACTTCCCGGCTTCACGAGAACGTGGATCTGGACGTTTCTTGGGGTGATCTTCTACTTCCTTGGAACGAGTTTCCTGTTGCTTGGAGTAGGTTCCCGTTTTGCTCCAACGCCTCCCATGACCAAGTCCGAGTTGGTTTTGGTCGTTTATCTGGCGATCGAGTTGCTGTTTATCGGATTTCTGTTAGCCACATACAAACTCGAGAAACATGTGACGGTGTCGACGTTCATTGAGCTGACATTCGGATTCGGAATCCTATTGTTCCCGATTTATCTCCCCTTCATCCTGATCGGTAGCGTGCGATGCCGCCAGCGTCTGAACGCACTCAAGAATTCAAGGCAACAAGCTGTGAGCGATTCAGGGGGTGAAGCGTCGTAGCTGTGATGGCGCTTGCCGCCAAGTTTTAGAATTTTTCATGGACCGGTCGTCCGACGTTTTTGGGCAGGGTTCAACTGATCCCAATTCACGCCGACGATTTGTAGCGTCGGCTGTCGGACTCCATCGCCGTTCAAGAGAAACCCAATCCAGATTCCCCGTTCGAGCGTCATGCTGTCAGGACCGCAGGTCATCGCTATCAAAGCCGCAGAGACGCAAAGAAATGTCAGTCGCAAGTCTTGTCATGCAACACAGAACCTGAACAAAAACGAATTCACACAAAATGATGGTGGGCCGGCGCTCGAAGCGAGCTGGTCCCACCCTACGAAACTTCTGCACACTTTCGTCAGATAATTTGACCCGAAGGTTTTGTCTGCGGAGCGTCGTCGCTCTGACTGCGACGATCAAGGGGACTGACCTACTTTTGCGATGGACGGTCGAAGAGTAGTTTCAATTGAACCAGAAGGTTACCAAAAGCGGGAGCTGACGCTGTTTTTGAGATCGGCGTTAGACCGTGGTGTCAACGGCCATCAGATTCGCCATAACTCATTGGCCGAGGCGGGGCTCGAACCCGCACGGGATGTTACTCCCACCGGATTTTAAGTCCGATGCGTCTGCCAGTTTCGCCACTCGGCCTGAGGGCTGGAAGTCGCAATTGTTGCGTGTTCAGTCGATTCTCGCAAGATGACCGATCGTTTACTTTTGTTTGCTTGGGTTTCCGTCTGACGCCGGATGCGAGTCCACGGTTAGAATCGGTTCGAACCGGACGCTAGCGCGTTCCGGCCGATGATCGAACTTGAAAAATATGGCACGACTGGGACTTGGGAAATGCCCGCAGGTTTCCATCGGAGTTTGTTCGTGTATCATGCTTGCCACTGCCAGCCGAATGACAGAAGGTACATGGCTGGTTGCCTGTTCATCGGGTGAGCGTCTGGCGAGATTGATTCAATTCATCATTGGAATGCAACATGAAGCTGGGATTGATTAACTCTGCCTGGGCTCAGGCGGGGCGTGAGACGGCTTGGGGAATTCACAAGACGAAGGAATTGGGATTCGATTCCATCGATATTTTTGCGGACCCGCTCGATATCGATGTCAAGGAGCGGCTGCTGATCCGGCGGGAGTGCGAGCGGGCCGGGTTGCCGATTGTCTCCATCTGCTGCGTGGCGACCGGTCTGATCGATTTCAATCCCAGTGTCCAGCGATTCCACGTTGATCGCGTGGCCAGGTATCTGGATCTGGCTCGCGAGTTTTCAGCTCATAACGTGCTGCTGGTGCTGGGGGAATACATCTGGAATCGCGAAGTGATCCGGCCTGAAGACCAATGGGCGTTTGCTGTCGAAAGCTGCTCACGACTGGGGGATTACGCCGCCGACCTGGGGGTGAAGATCGCTCTGGAACTTGAACCGTTTCCGCTCTCGCTGCTGAACAACGTCGACAGCATGGTCCGCTTCATTGACGATGTGCATCATCCCGCCGTGCAGGCGAATATCGATGTTTCGCACCTTTGCCTGGCAAATGTGGCTCCCGAAGAATTGCGGCGTTTGAAAGGGAAGGCAATCCATGTTCACATTTCCGATTGCGATGGAAAAGTGCATGGCGATCTTCCTCCCGGCCGCGGTGTTGTTCCGTTCGAGCCCTATCTGCGCGAGATTGCTGCCCTCGAGATTGATGGGGCTATCTCGATTGAATTGGAATACAGCCCGCAACCTGACCAGATCGAAGCCTGGGTTGCCGAAGCGTACCGCGAAACTGACAAACTGATGAAACTGGTCGGCTTGCGCGACTGAGACTCCGAATCGTCGTTCAATGTTCGACGATGATTCCGCTGCGGACTGACGGTAACGAGTCTTTCCCGGAATACTTGTTCTTTGACGCCACTCTTTCTGCATGGGAAGTCGTCGAAATGTTGCGTGCATTAGTTTGTGTGGTGTCCCTCCTTGCTGGAGTTTCTCTGGCCAGTGCTGCAGAGCAGCCACCCAATGTTCTGATCCTGTTCGCAGATGATCAGCGGGCTGACACCATCGCGGCACTGGGGAATTCTCACATCAAGACCCCGAATCTGGATCGGTTGGTTCGCCGGGGAGTTTCATTTGATCGAGCCTACATGCAGGGGGGGCTGAACGGCGCGACCTGCGTTCCTTCGCGAGCCATGCTGCTGTCAGGTCGTCCTCTCTTCCGGATTGATGAGCAGTTGCTTCGAGACGAAACCTGGCCAGCGGCCTTTGGCCGATCTGGATATTCCACATTTATCAGTGGGAAGTGGCATAACGGCGACAAGTCGATCCCTCGTTCGTTTCAACAGGCTCGAGGGATTTTTTCGGGCGGGATGACGAATCCGCTGAAGGCGAAACTCAGCGATGTTGTCGATGGAAAACTCACCACGCCACAACTCGTCTCTAAACACGCTTGCGCCGTTTTCGCCGACGAAGCGGTTCAGTTTCTGAAGCAACCGCATGACCGACCGTTTTTCTGTTATGTCGCATTCGACGCCCCGCACGATCCGCATATTGTCCCTGAGGGCTTTCCGATCACATATGACAGTTCCAGGATCCCGCTGCCGCCAAACTTCCTGCCGCAGCATCCCTGGAACAACGGTGAGATGACGATTCGCGACGAAGCGTTACTCGGCTGGCCACGGCAACCGGCACAGGTTCGTTCGATGATTGCTGAGTACTATCAATACGTCTCGTACCTGGATGCCGAAATCGGACGTGTGCTGGACTCGCTCGATGCCTCGCCCCACGGCAAGAACACGATCGTCGTTTTTTCGGCGGATTCCGGAGTTGCCCGAGGAAGCCATGGACTGATTGGCAAGCAGAACTGTTACGAACATTCGATGCGAGTTCCCCTGATCATCAGCGGCCCCGGGATTGCGCAGGGCCAGCGGACGAATGCGATGTGTTATCTGTTTGATCTGTTGCCAACACTTGGGAAGATCTGCGGCATTTCGGGGCCTGCCACGAGCGAAGGAATCAATTTTTCTGCATCGTTGAAAGCCCCGACGATTGCAGCGCGGTCTGAATTGGTCTTCGGTTACAAATCGGTGCAACGAGCCATTCGCGAGGACCGCTGGAAGTTGATCGTGTACCCTCAGGTCGAAAAGGTTCAACTGTTTGATCTGCAGACTGATCCCGAAGAAATCACCAATGTTGCCGAGAAGCCTGAGAACTTTGATCGAGTCGCAGATTTGAGATCTCGACTGGAAAAGAATCTTCGTGCGTTCGGTGACAAGCAACCACTGCGCGTCGCCGACCCGCAACCTGCTGAATGGGTGCCCCCAGCGAAGCCGGTACGGCCATAGTTCCTGTCGACTCGAGCGACGCAATCAGACTCCGCGACGCTCACCAAAAATTGCGACGTGCATCCGATCACTGAATCGCCATCCGCGATCTTTACAGATATCGAATACGAATCTGCGTCGTTCATCCAGCGACTGCTGATTGGCTGCTTCGGGCATGACGATAATTCGCCGACGAGAAATTCCGAATTCAGTCTCAAACGCGGCGATCTCATCCGTGTCTGCTTCGCTTGAGCAAACAAATTTAAACGTCGCCTTCTGGCTATTCACAAACCATTGAATCGCATCTGGGATCAGCCGTGCAGACCGATCCATCATCGAATTACTGAGCTTTGGTGAGACGTTGTAGCGAGTCACGATGGCATCGAATTCAGGACTGGGAACGAGCGTCCCGTTCGTTTCGACTTCAATCTGGTAATCCTGATTCATTGCATGCAGTGCTGCACCAATTTCTGCCAGTCGGTCCTGCTGGAGCAGCGGTTCTCCGCCGGTAAACACCACGTTAGTACAGGGGATTTGAGCAATGATCGCTGTGGTCTCTGGGACCGCCAGTCGCACCTGGACCGAACGGCGATCGTATTTTGCGGGGGCACCGGGACGATCCTTTGCGTGTGGAAAACTGGTGCCAAGCCAGTTCCAGGTATATTCCGTATCACACCAATGGCATTGCAGATTGCATCCGCTGCATCGCACAAAAATGCTGGGAACGCCACTCGAAACACCTTCCCCTTGCAGGCTGTAGAAGATCTCCGGCTGTCCCTCAAACTGCGCCAGCAGCAACGTCTCAGTCATCCCTATTCCTTACGGCCTGCAGGACATCACAATTGCTGACGGGGCGCCATTTCGACGGGATGCTCCTTCGTTGTGATTTGATTTTTTACCATCCCTCTTCTAACATGCAATCGATCTGTTGCCAAGGATGCTGGTGAACGAGGGTTCTTACCGAATCAATCCCGCTTTTACGCCAAATCGCGAGAGTGAAAGGGATGTCGTCGTCAAAAGGGAAAATGGACATCCACCCCATTCGTAACTCTCAATTGGCTTCGACACCGCTTCATTCTGCGTGCATTGGGCTTGGCTCGAATGCAGATCCTGTTGCGAATCTTTTTGCTGCTGCTCAACGACTCGCAAGTGCGTGTACTGTGACTGGCCTTTCACAAGTCTGGGAGTCACCGGCAGACGGTTGTGAGGCCCCGAACTATCTTAATGCAGCAATTCTTGTGGAAACCTGTCTGGCAGAATCCGAGCTTGTGGCTCTCTCAAAACAGATCGAGCAAGAACTTGGTCGCCAGCGACCACTGCCGTCCCCTGCCGCTGTCACCATTGACATTGATCTGCTTGTCTACGACAGCGAGGTTCGGCGAAGCAGTCTTTGGTCACGAGCCTATTGCACGGTTCCCGTGGCGGAATTGCTGCCCGAACTACAATGCTCGGAAACCGGCGAGTCATTGGCACTGGTTGCCTCCAGACTGGCGGCTGGAACGCAAATCATCCTTCACTCGCGACTGCTGGATACGATCAAACGCTCGTCAGTAACAGTTTCGCACGTCAATCGAGAGGAACGCTAAGAGATGCCAGGTACACCGCACAACCCCGGACGATCGTATCGATACTATGATGCCATCATGGTTTCGTTCGTCACCGTCCTCATCTGCAGTGAGTTCATGGCTGCAGGAAAAGTAGCGACGGTGGGGGGATTCAACTTCGGGGCAGGTGTCCTGTTTTTCCCGCTCAGTTATCTGTTCGGTGATATTCTCACCGAAGTTTACGGATACCGGCAGTCACGCAAAGTCATCTGGGCAGGGTTCTTCTCGCTGTTTTTCTGCACAGCGATGACTCAAGCGATCGTTCTGATGCCACCGTCCAGTGTCTGGCCACATCAGGCAGCATGGGAAACGGTGTTTTCCAATTCCTGGCGCATCGTTGCTGCTTCGTTGATCGCATTTCTGATCGGCGAATGGGCGAATTCCGTGGTACTGGCGAAAATGAAAATCTGGACTTCAGGTCGTCATCTCTGGACCAGAACGATTGGTTCGACCGTGGTCGGCGAAGCAGTCGACTCGTCAATCTTCTATCCCCTGGCGTTTCTCGGCATCTGGGCTACCGAACTGGTCATTCAGGTCATGATCATGAATTACCTGCTGAAGGTTGCAGTCGAAGTCATCATGACTCCGTTTACCTACAAGATCGTGGCGTTTCTCAAGAAATCAGAAAACGAAGATTACTACGATACGGATACGCGATTTGGTTTTTTCCCGGGAACTGATTGACGAGGTTGAGTGAGATGCGGAACGAACGAGTGCTGGACAAAGGGGTTCGTCCATTCATTACTCTCAATATTGCAGAATCCGTTGATGGGAAAATTGCGCCGATCGGTGGCGGAAAGGTGAATTTCGGGGGCGCGGAAGATCGACAGCAGATGGAGATTCTGCGAGCCGAAGCGGATGGGGTTGTCATCGGATGTGGTACTTTGTTGACCGAGGACCCGCCGCTGCTGATCCGAGATAAATCGATTCAGGCTCGCCGGACAGAACAAAAAGGCTCCCCACATCCGCGGAATATTGCAATTTGCTCGTCGTTACCTCCCCAGCTTGAAGAGATGCTGTTTTTTCGTAATCCCGATACGGAAAAGATTGTCTTCACCACTGAGAAAACTCCGCCGCAAATTCGAGAAACAGCAGCACGTTATGCGCGCGTGGAGATCGTTTCCGTCGATGAAAATGGCCGAGTCAACCTTTGCGAGGTGGCGGAACGCCTGCACCAACTCGGAATTCAGAAGCTGCTTCTTGAAGGGGGAGGCGAGTTAAACTTTTCGATGTTGCAGTCTGGACTGGTTGATGAGATTTATCTCACGGTCTGTCCGTTTATCTTCGGCGGACGGAATGCTCCAAGCTCCGTCGGGGGAGAAGGATTTCCATTCAATGAGGTCTGCCAGTTACAGCTCATCAGTCATCGTGCTGGTATGAACGGTCGCATCTTTCTGCGATACAGCGTTCTGGTTGAGCCGCCAGTCGTTTCGCCGAGTCCATTTTTTCCCGCAGGCGTGGACCTCGCTTGATCGATTTGAAAGCCGTGGAACGGGGGCGACGGGCATCGCATTCAACTCCGTGTCGCGATAGTCTCATTTTGATCTTTCGATCATGACCCCGACGGATCGGCAGGACGGAACTGCACCTGGTTTCTCGACCCTCACTCGCACTCTTAATACTAATTTTTCGTTGAGAACAATGCGTGCGATATCTTCGGCCAGGGCTTCGACCGTGAACCGCTGAATGGTTGCGGCATGGCTGGTGACCTTGTCTGCGACAACCGCGTAATCGACGCAGTCACCAATGTTGTCACTTTGACATGCGACCGTGGTATCCGCATCGATTTCAAGGCTGATCACGAAGTTTTGAGGGGTCGTTCTTTCAGATGGATTCACGCCAAGGATGCCGTGTACCACCAGATCGTTGATCAAGACTGTATCCACTGTCAATTCCCTTGTCGTAGTGCTGGATGATGTGGAGTGATGGTATCGAGGAGCGGATCATCCGTAAAAGCCATCACGCAATGCATGATGGCCGACGCGTAAACATCACGAAGGATTTCCTTGTGTTGTTCAAAGATGGTATGATAATCGCATGCCGGAGGGGGAGTTCGTACCTGCTGGCTGACTGCTCAACGCTGACCGCTCACGAGAGACTGAACAATGAAGAGAACCTACTTCACCTGGATTTCCGCTTGTGTCGCGCTGCTGGTCCTGTCGGCTGGGGCTCCGATTCCCGTCGACGCCTGTCCGTTCTGTTCGGCACCATCGCTGACATTGACCGAGCAACTCGCCGGAGCCGACTCGGCAGTGCTGGTCAAATGGGTCAGCGGAACACCCGCCAAGTTGTCTGATGCAGGATCGACGGACTTTGAAATTGTCGATGTTGTGCATCAACACGCTGCTGGAAAACTGAAAGCGGGTTCGAAGCTGAACCTGGTTCGTTTCCGGTCGGGTAAGCCAGGCGATCTCTTTCTGCTGTTGGGAACCCTGGGGGCAGGCAATGTTGAATGGGGCAGTCCGCTGGAAGTGACTCAGGCGGGCTACGACTACATGAAGAACTCGCCCAAAACCGATCAGCCAGCGGTCAAGCGGTTGGCCTATTTCCTCAAGTTTCTCGAACATTCCGACCGGATGATCGGCGACGACGCCTTCGGTGAATTCGCCAATGCAGCCTATTCGGACGTGGTCCTGTTGTCCAAGGAATTGCCTCGCGAAAAGCTGCGAACATGGTTGACGTCGAACATGGTCTCGCCCGGTCGGATTGGTCTTTACGGAATGATGCTCGGACTCTGTGGTACCGATGATGACGTGAAACTGTTGGAACGCAAAATTCTGGAAGGGACCGAGGACTTCCGGCTCGGAATCGACGGGGTGATGGGGGGCTATCTGTTGCTGACAGGTGAAAAGGGTCTGGGATTGCTTGGTGAAAAGAAGCTCAAGGACAAAAAGGCCCCGTTCAGTGAGACATACGCTGCGATGCAGGCCATTCGCTTCATGTGGCAGTACGGTGACAATCGAATCTCTGCCGAGCGACTGCGCGAAGCGATGCGAATCCTGCTCGAACGCCCTGAATTGGCAGATCTGGTGATTGCTGACCTGGCTCGAATGAAAGACTGGTCAGTTCAAGATCGATTGGTCGATCTTTACGAAGCGGATGCTTACAACATCCCATCGATCAAGCGTGCCATCGTTCGGTTTACCCTCGCTGCGGCCAAGGATGTTCCCAAAAAGGAAGAGGGTACGACAGGTGGCTCAGCCGTAGCCACGACCCCGGACGAAGTTCCGGCTCACGTGGTGAAAGCGCAAAAGTGTCTGGAAGAACTGGAAAAGCGAGATCCGAAGACGGTTCACGAAGCGAAACGATTCTTCCTGTTGAAGTAGTTTCTGGCGATACAGGATTTGATCATGCCATGGAATTGGCGAACGATTATCGGGTTCTGGGCTCTGATCCTTCTGATGGCTACGGCAAAATCTGCCGAAGCGGTACCTGGCTGTCCATTCTGTGCCCCGAGTGATCCCCCTTTCAGCCATCGACTCGCCGCGTGCGATGTGGCACTGCTCGTGAAGTGGGTGTCGCTGGAATCGAAGATCGAAACCCAGACGGAATCGACAACGTTTGAGGTTATCGATGTTTTTCGTTCCACCAAGCGGAAGTTCAAGCCGACCGACAAGGTGACTTGGGAATTCGGTCGAAATGGCGAACCGGGGGACCCGTTTCTGCTGCTTGGCGTCGAAGATCAGGACGGAATCAATTGGGAAAAGCCTGTTTCAGTGGGTGGCGAATATATCCTGAAGTACATCCAGAAAGTCCCACCCATCGATGCCCCTGACCGGCTCGCCTTCTTCCTGAAGTTTCTGGAGTTTCCAGACACGGACATCTGCAACGACGCGTATGCCGAATTCAGCCGGGCCGAATTCAAGGATGTCGCTGCTCTGGCAGGAAGGCTTCCTCGGGAGAAACTTCGCAAATGGCTGTCATCAACTGATCCTCAATCGCAAGTCCGTCTGGGGCTTTACGGAATGATGTTGGGACTGGGGGGAGATGACAGCGATGCTGCGTTCCTGGAATCCCTGATTATGAAAGTCCCCGATCCCAATCAACCACGGTTGGGAATCGATGGCATGATGGCAGGGTATCTGCTGCTGACCGGAGAACGCGGCTTGCAGAAGCTGATGGACGCTAAGTTCAACGATCCAAAGTCGGATGATGATCTGGTTCCCATCATCAATGCCTTGTCGTTCCTTTGGGAGTATGGGCAGGATCGAGTCCCCGCGCCGGCAATTCGAATGGCCATGCGCCGCTTTCTGGATCGCCCTCGAATTGCATCCAGTGTCGTTGAAAACCTTTCACGGTGGCAGGATTGGGAGTCATTAGACCGGTTGATAGCCAGTTACGGCATGCCCCCATTTGATAGCAGTTTGTCGAAACAAAAAGTCATCATCTTCGCCCTGGTCTGCGAAAAGGATGGTAAGAAAACGTCGCCCGAGAAGCTGCCGCAATCCGCCATCGCCGCCCGAAAGTTCCTCGATGGCTTGGACCCCGAAGTCGTCAAGAGTGCAGAGATTTCCTGGAAACGTGGCGGGCGGTAGATTCAGATCTGATGTGAAATGGGGTGATCGTTGACAGGACGGAGTCTCATATGACCGGGAACTTGGATCTGTATTGCCTGGATGATCTGCTTTCCCCTTCAGACATTGCTGTTCGAGACCGCGTTCGTGGCTGGGTTCAAACACGATTTTCCCCGGAAATCAATCGTTGTTGGAACGCAGGGACGTTTCCACTGGAACTGATTCCCGAGATCGCCGCGCTGGGAGTATTTGGCGGGAACATCGAAGGCTATGGCTGTTCTGGATGGAGTCCGCTGACCTATGGACTGGCCCTGCAGGAGCTGGAACGCGGCGATACAGGACTGAGGACGTTCGCGTCGGTGCAAGGGGCACTGGCGATGAATGCGATTCACATGTTTGGCTCGGAAGACCAACGAACGCGCTGGCTTCCTGCGATGGCTCGTGGTGAAAAACTGGGATGCTTCGGGCTGACCGAACCGAACCACGGATCGAATCCTGGTGGAATGGAAACTCGAGCGATCAAAACACCTGATGGCTACGAGCTGACAGGTTCCAAGATGTGGATCGGCGGCGGCGTACTGGCCGATGTCGCCGTTGTCTGGGCCAAGGTCGAGAACGAACCGGGTGTCGATCCGAACAGTCCCTCTGCCGTACGTGGTTTTCTGGTGCCTCGTGGAACACCCGGTTTTACGGCCTCGGTCATCGAAGGAAAGTATTCACTCAGGATTGGAATCACCTGCCGCCTTGAATTTGACCACTGCCGATTATCATCAGACGCTCTGCTTCCCGGGACGAATGGACTCAAATCACCGCTGCAATGTTTGAACCATGCTCGATATGGCATTGCCTGGGGAGTTCTTGGAGCAGCCCAGGCCTGCTTTGATGAGGCTCGGTCATATGCACTGACGCGTCATCAGTTCGGAAGACCGCTGGCGGGTTTTCAGTTGATCCAACGAAAGCTGGCTCTGATGGCCGATGAAATCACCGGCGCGCAGTTAATGGCATTCCGGCTGGCCCAATTGAAAGCTGCGGGGAAAGCGACGTTCGTACAGATCTCTATGGCAAAGCGCCACAATGTTGCCGTGGCACTGAATGTTGCACGAGTTGCCCGCGAGATTCTCGGCGGGGTCGGCATTCTAGATGAACACGTTTCGTTCCGTCACATGTGCAATCTGGAAAGCGTCCAGACGTACGAAGGGACGGAAGAAATGCACCTGCTGATTCTGGGCGAACACCTAACAAAAATCCCCGCGTTCGCATGAACACGGGGATCAGGTCTTCAAATCGCAGACACCGTCCGAATTAACGTGCGGCGGTCTTGGCTGCCTTGAGCAACGCGGCATAGTCGAATGAAATATGCAGCAGTTCGTTGTCGTATTCCGTCTTCGCCAGAACTGGCAGGTCCGTCTTTGTTTCGCGGTCTTCTTCTTCCTTCTCAACGTCGCGAGCGGCCTTGTCCTCTTCGCGTTCCCGCTTCAATGTCTCTTCGTTCAGAGAAATCGTCTTGCGATTCTTGCGTGACTTATACCGCTCAATGTCCTTCAGTCGTTGCTGGAACTTGGGGTCCATGGCGACTCGCTTCTGGCTCGCATCTTTCATCGTTGTGATCATCGCCTGGGTAGCCATATCGTAGTCAGTGTGACGGGCAGGAGCGATATGGTCGAAGGCCAAAGCGTTTTCGAGGAACGACTCGCCCAGGTCCATGTGATCAATCAGCGATGGCAGAACGATATCCGATTCAACGCCACGGTTCTGTGTGCTGTCACCATTGACGCGGTAGAACTGGTTGATCGTCAGCTTCAGTGCACCACGATCCTTGGCACCAGGCAGGACCCGGAACATTTGTGAACTGACTGGCATCACGTTCTGGACAGTCCCTTTCCCGTGAGTGGTGGTGTCACCGATCACGATGCCGCGGCCGTAATCTTTCACTGCTGCCGCAAAAATCTCAGACGCAGAGGCTGACAGGCGATTACAAACCACAATCAGTGGACCTGGGTAGACAACCCCTTCCTCGTCATCGTCATGGCTGCGAATCTTACCGTTCTGCTCCTTGACCTGGACCACTGGTCCCCGATCAATAAACAGGCCCGAGACTTCGATGGCTTCACTCAGTGCGCCGCCACCGTTCATTCTCAGGTCGACCATGACGGCATCGACTCCGCCCTGTTCCTTGAAACTCTTCAGGACCTTCTGGACATCGCGTGCTGTGCTCTTGAAGTTGTCTTTTCCTTCCTGAGCACCGCTGAAATCGCGGTAGAACGAAGGAATATTGATGACACCGATCCGGCCCTTCAGTTCAGGGATCCGGTCATTCAGTTGAATGATTTCCCCTTTGACTTCCGATGCCTTCAGTTCGATCATCTGTCGGGTCAGAACGTATTCTTCAGTTCCGCCAGTCTCTTTGAGAACTCGCAATCGAACTTTGGTTCCACGTTCACCACGAATCAGGCGCACAACGCGATTCAGCTTCATTTCGACCACGTCCTGCCATTCCCCTTCGGGTTTGCTGACAGCAATGATTTTGTCGCCGACCTTCAGCCGACCGTCCTTCTCTGCAGCGCCCCCGGCAACGATCTGAGCGACGACGGTCAACCCATCTTCGGATCGCAATGCCGCACCGATCCCATCCAGACTCAATCGCATCTGGATCTGGAAGTCTTCGACGGTCTGTGGCGACATGTAACTGGAGTGCGGATCAAAGCAATGGGCCAGCGACGAGAGGTACATTTCCAGGACTTCATTGTCTTCGGTGGCATGTGCGTAGTTCTTAAGCGTGTCGTAGCGCTTGTGCAATCGCTTGCGAGCTTCTTCAGGTGCGGTCTTGTCAAGATTCAGCGTCAGCAGATCGAACTTGATTCGCTTGCGCCATCGTTCGTTCGCTTCCTTGACGTCAGCAGCCCATGCCATTTTGTCGCCGTCGATTTCCATGGTCTCATCAATCGAGAAATCATGGGGGGCGTCAACGAGTTTGTGGGCAACGGCCAGTCGTTCGTCCAGTCGCTTCAAATACAGAGCGAACACTTCGTAGGCAAAGTCGACTTTTCCAAGTTTCAGCAGGTCGTCCAGATGATCTCGATACTTGGCAAGATCATCGACATCAGACTTCAGAAAATACAGCTTCTGGGGGTCGAGTTCTTTCACGAACCGCGAGAGCAACATGCCTGAAATCCGGTCATCGAGCGGTTTCTGGCTGATGTGATATTTGCTGATCATCGCCGCGACAAGTTTCGCGGTTTCCTGGTCACTTGGAGAGGTCGAAGAAAGTTGTTGAGCGAAGATCGTTGTTGCGATCATTACCGTCAAACCGATCGCCAGAGCACCGATCGCTCGTGGCAGGGACAAATACTTCATGACGGGAGTCCATTTCAGAGGAGGTTGTCCGGCGTCAAATGCCGTTCCGTGGCTATTGGGATAGTAGCTAAACCCCGTAAACCTGACAAGAGGGGCCACTTGCTACGACTTACCGAAACAGGGCCATTCTCCCATGATTGCAAGGTACGAAGTCTGCATTGCCCTTTTAATGGGATCTGAGAACGGCAAAATGTTGCTCGTCACTTCGTGCCAAGTGTCCCGTGTGCCGCGTCGATCGCCAGTCGTCCGTACGCGAAACCGAGGACATGGTGTGGACTTTCGTGGACTTGATTCCAGGCTATTCCATCTGTTGATTTCAGGAGCTTTCCTGGCCAGAGGGTGCCAACGTAGACGCCTCCGCCGAAAACGGCCGATGTTGGTGCGTTTTCGTTGGGGGTACGTGTCCAATCTTTGCCGTCCGGAGAAATGTAGGTCGCGCCCTGTCCGATTCCGACGAATTGTTTGCCGTCGAATACCATGGCGTTGATATGTTCCCCCTCTTCCCCCAAGACCCGATCAGTCCACTGAAAACCGTCTTCGCTACGCATCCGCAGGCCGTGCAGACCCGCTCCGACAAATACGCCGTTGCCGAAGGCGATGTCAATCAACGTATCGGTCGCACTCGCTTTCTGGTCGATTTGAAACAGCTTGGAGTCGGCAGGACGGACCAGACGCGCGCCATAGTCACCGATCACGACGAGTCGCCCATTACCGCTGGCAATCCGCCGCAGATGAGCGTCGTGCTTCATGCCCTTACGATCAGCAGTCATCGGCACGCGCGGGGACCATGTTTTTCCGTCGGTAGATGTCATGGCACCAGGTGTCTCGCCATCCTCGCCTACCACAGCCGTGATGTGATCGCTTTCTGTGAACAAAAAATCGACGCGTGTGACATAGGGGCGGCCATCGAGTTTGATTTTGTCCCAGGTCACGCCGTCACTCGTCGTCCAGGCGAGTTGATCGCCGCCGTAACGTCCGGCCGTCACGCAGCGACCGTTGACGAAACAGGCGTGCCGCAGCAACACACCTTCCCGGTCTGTCGCCTGATGAGTCCAGTTGATACCGTCTTTCGACAGCAGACGAAGTCCATTTTCGCCTGTCGCAATGAAGACCTGACCTGATACAGCTTGTTCGTCTGGCATGGTGGATCGTCCTGTTCGATTTCCCTGATTCAGCGTTTCTGTCGCTCCAATCAAGAATCGCTGACAGTGCCAAGTCCGGGTAGTCGTCCGTCATAGGCCGCTTGAGGAGATGTGCGGCTGTTGCCGAATTCGCCTCGCTTATCCCCAAGACGATCCAGGATCTCAACGTATAGATTTGCGACCGGGGTATCTTTCTGGAAGGCCAGATGTCGCCCCGAGTCGACGGTTCCGCCGCCGCGTCCCGCCAGCAGAACAGGGTAGTTGTTGCGGCCGTGCCCACCGTCAGCCATGTACGAGGAGTAAATCAGCAGGGTGTTGTCGAGCAGGCTGGTTCCCCCTTCGTCAATGGATCGCAATTTGGCAATCGCTTCGGCGAAATAAGAGGTGTACCACGCGTGAATCTGGCGGCAACCTTCGCGAGCCACCGGATCGGCGTCTTCGACGCGTGCCGCGTTACCGTGATGTTCCAGCGTGTGAGCGTGATGCTCGTAACCGACAGTCACAACACCGGGGAACAACGCCTCGTCACTCCCCAATCCCAGGCTGCAAACGCGTGTGGTATCCGTCTGGAAGGCCAGAACCATCAGGTCGGTCATGATTCGCAGATACTCTGCGTGAACCGCGGGATTTTGAACGACGGCCTGAGTCATCTTCTGAGATTGATTGCGGTCAGTTGGCAACTTCTCGGGAGCGTGCGGATTCGACGGTCCGGGGTCCTTCAGATCGAGTGCCTCAATCGTAATTCGTTCCTGAATCCGCTGCACTCGCCGCTCGATACTGTCAACAGACGTCAGGAACTCGTCCAGCTTGGCTCGATCACCACGGCCAAGTCGCTTCTGCAGGTCTTTCGCATCATTCAGTACCAGGTCGACAACTTGACGCTCATAAGTCTGCGACTCTGGAGCGACAGCGACCGTAGATGGCTGAGTCAGTCGCCGCTGCCAGTTCGGTGCGACCAGTCGTCGGCCCTGGAACATCCGGTCGAAGGCGAGTCGGGGATCGCGTTCCACGGGAAGACTGCGGCCTTGCGCATCAAAAAAGTAGGAGGTTTCGCCGCCCGAATACCCGAGTTGAAGCGACGGGATCAGGCTTTGTGCCGCGAGAACTTCGGCTGCACGCTGATCCACAGATTGCCCAGCGAACGGTTTACCGTCGTTCTTGCCAACCTTGTCGGCACAGGTCAGGTGCACGTATGCACAATGTTCGTGGGCGTTGACGCGACCATCCGAATTACCAGACTGTGACAGGTTGCTCAGTACAAGTACGTCCTTCTTGTGCGGTTCAAGCGACCGCAAGATCGAAGGGAGCTTTCCCAGTGGTCCGACTTCTGTTGGAACCCATGATTCTTTGACAGTCCCACCCGTTACCGTAAAGATCCCGAATCGAACTGGTGGCTTGACCGGGATTTTCGAGCCGGCCCGGACGATCGTAGGTGCCAGCGACTCCAGGAATGGCAATGCGGCAAGAACTCCAGCCCCGCGAAGGAATGAGCGGCGGGGGAGGGGGATGTTTGGAGTTAAAGACATTAGTGGCTCGTTTCAAACGAATTGCAAATGATAAGGACGATTGGGGTGGGCAGGTGTTGTGCCCGATTCTGACGTGTATGACTTGCTTCCAGTTGGTGTGAGGCATCCGACAGTTTTTCTAACGGAAATATTTGCCTTCATTTTAAGTGTTTGCGTGCTGCGTAACCGGCGGAATTATTGACGTAATGGCGGTACGTTGCGGCCAGCCGGGCTCGTTGAGATTCGTTCAGTTCCTTCAGTTGACGGGCCGGACAGCCTGCCCAGAGTGTGTGAGGCGGGACCTGAGTTCCTTCCAGGACCAAGGCTCCCCCGGCGATTAATGCCCCTTCACCGATCACGCAACGACTCAGAACCGTCGCCGAAATACCGATCAGGGCTCCGTCACCAACAACTGAACCGTGAACGATGGCGCGGTGTCCGAGGGTGACTCGATTTCCGAGGATGCAGGGATAGCCTTCGTCGACATGTAAGATTGAACCATCCTGGACGTTGGTTTCTTCGCCGACTTCAATCCATTCCTGATCGCCGCGCAGTACACATCCATACCAGACCGAACTGCGGGCTTTCAGCCTGACGCGGCCGAGGACGATGGCACCGGGAGCTACCCAGGCGGTCGGGTCGATCAATGGGCGACAATTGATCGCGTGCCAGTCCCAGTGCTCATCCGGACAAGGAACTACCGGTGGCTCCGGAAGTATCTCTGTGAGCAATGGCCAATTTCGCTTGATCTCATCCGCAGTCAGCCCCAATTCGTCGCCCACAGCATTCTCCAGAGGTCATCGCCAGCAGATCTGACCGGCTACGATGCCGCGGCGGCTGGTGCTTCGGCCGGAGCAGCCGGAACTGCTTTGAATTCGACAACCGCAATCTGGTCGTGGCCGGCTGCGTACAGTGTATCCTGAGTGTCATTGAGCACAAATTTGTGGACGTGCATCGGAACTTTGTCCTGATGAACAACCTTTCCCGTCTGCGAATCATAGAACGACGCAAAGCCGCCGTTGTCTCCGCCAGCACAGACAAACCAGTTCCCTGCTTTCGGGAAGGTGATCTGCTCGACCAGTCCCTTGAACTTGGTGTCCGAGATTTCGTGGACGCGAGTCTTGGCCGCCCAGTCGAAAATCTCGACCCGTGACGGCCCATCCAGGTGATCGATGTTTCCGATGGTTCCAATCCCCCCGGCGGCGACCTGCTTTCCATCAGCGGAAAACGCCAGGCTGCGAATCCCCCCGATGGAGTGACGGCGCTGCTTGGGATCCCACGTGTACATCACCGGCGCTTCCAATTCCGAGACCTTTTTGCCCGAAGCCACGTCCCACA
The DNA here is from genome assembly GCA_037146815.1 of Planctomycetota bacterium. Classification (GTDB taxonomy): domain Bacteria; phylum Planctomycetota; class Planctomycetia; order Planctomycetales; family Planctomycetaceae; genus Schlesneria. The sequence continues at coordinate 10,474 of JBAWWJ010000098.1, read as the reverse complement.
CAGCAATGTGTCCGACTTTATCGCCCGTCGCCAGTAACTGGCTGTCCACCGAGAAAGCCACGGCAAACAGCATTGATGGAAAATGGTGAGGGGTCATTGGCTTGTGTTCGACCAATGTCTGCAGCGGATTTCCCGAGCTTGCGTCCCACAGTTTACAAAGCATGTCATCGGCAACGCTGGCGATCACCTTGCCATCGGGTGACGCGACCACATTGCGAATCCACTTGCCATGTGCAGCCACAGACCGGATCGGCTCACGCTTCTCGATGTCCCACCAGATCAGCCGGCCATCGTAGCTCCCCGTGATCAACTGGTTTCCCGCCAAGGCGGCGCCAGTCACGTAGCTTTGATGCCCATCGCCTGTGAATTCGACCGGCTGAGGCTTCTCGGCCGCCATATCGAGTTCGTAGACCTTGAAGTCTGAGCTTCCGAAGAACAGCCGCTGCGTCCCGGGAAGATTGGTCACGCACATGGCGATTCCCTTCACGCGAGCTGTCTTGGCTACTTTGAACTTGGTTGGATCGGCAGTCGTCATTCGCAAGATCTCCGGGCGACTATGCAGGTCGTTCGAATGTACGTGAAGCAAGGATCAGGCAAGGATCTCGGTGACCGGCTTGCAGCCAAAATCGACGATCGGGATCGGGCGAGCCCCGACGTGGTATTCTTTTTTGTAGTCGATGCCCAGTGCCGCGAAGATTGTCGCGAACAGATCTCCCGACTTCATTTCGCCATCTTCAACCTTGTGTCCGTCGGCATCTGTTTTCCCGTAAACCGCCCCACCCTTCACCCCGCAGCCCGACAGGGTGCAACTCCACGCACTGGCAAAGTGATCTCGCCCCAGGCTGGCGTTGATGTTCGGGGTGCGGCCGAATTCGGCGAGGGTGATCACGAGGGTACTGTCGAGCAGCCCGCGCTGCTTGAGGTCGTCGAGCAGTGCCGACATCCCCTGATCGAGATCTGCACAAAGTTCCAGGTGCGTTTCAAAGTTCTGACCATGGCTGTCCCACCAGGCCCGAGCCACCTTGACGAAGGGGACTCCCGCTTCCACCAGCCGTCGAGCGATCAGGCACTGTTCCTGAAACTGTGTCGGGCCATAGAAGTCGCGGGCGATCTGTGGTTCCTGATTGATGTCGAACAGTTTTTCGCTGGCCATGATCCCACGAACACGTTCGTAGGCCATTCCGTGACTGGCAACCGAGGCATTGTAGCGTTTGTCCGCAAATCGCTTTGCGAGCAGTTTCTGCAGATCAGCCCGTTCCTGATGATCAACGTCCGCAAGCGATTCCTGCCGACGAATATTCGGTGGAATCATGCTTTCGGTCAGGAACGTCGGAGCGTAGCGAGCCCCCAGAAATCCGGCGCCTCCTTTGTGACGGCCTTCGGTCTCGGAGTACATCGAGACATAGTCGGGGACCTGACTGTCGGCACGACCGAGTTCCCGAGCGATCAGGGCTCCCAGGTCTGGATAGTCGATCGCGGCTTCCATCGCACGGCCGGTTTCCATCAGGCGGGTCCCGCCCCCATGATCAGCGTTGCGAGTATTGAGGGAACGGATGATCGCGGTGGTCTTGAGTCGCTGTGCCATCTTGGGCATCAATTCACTGATCTGGACACTTGGAATGTCGGTCGCAATGGATCGAAATGGACCACCCGTCAGTCGACCTGGCTTGGGATCCCACGTTTCGAACTGGCTGGCGCCACCACCGAGCCACAACAAAATGACACTCTTCTGCTGCCGTTTCAGTTCACCAGCAAGACAGGGGTTCTTGAGAGCGTCCATAATCCGCATGTTGGCGGCAAACGCTGTCACTCCAGCGATTGCGGGAACGCTCAAGAAGCTGCGTCGAGTCACGCCATGATCAGGGGAACCGCAGAAGCTGGTATTTGCCATGAACAAATCCTTCGAGGACAGTCGCTTGTCGCAGTGAAAATGCCAACGGCCGCACAGGCCACATTCAAATCGCTGTCAGTGGTTGAATCGTAGTTCGGGACTGGTGAGCAATGCCCAGACCATTTGCCTCAATCCGGCCACGGGTTCCGTTCGTTTCGCCATGAATTGCTCACAGGCCGCCACTTCATCTGCCGAAGGGGCTCGTGAAAGTGCGGACCAATAGGCTGTGGAGATTTGAGTCCCGCGATCTGCTTGTGCCTTGATCACACCGATCAACCGATCACCAGAATCTCGCAGGTAATCATCCGCAAATTGCGGGCTATTGCTGAACAGCAGTGCTTCGTCGACCCCGACCTGAAAGTTTTCGCCGGGGAGTTCAAACTGGTTCGCAAATCCCTCGGAATTCCGTTCAAGTTCGTCTCGTTTCTTTGACCATTCCTCGGTTGCTGGCTTGTAGGCTTCAGGGCTGGAGCTGGCGATTCGTAACGACATGGAATACTGACGGGGTGACAGCGGTCGAACCAAGGCCACGGCGAAAAGGTCTGCGGCCGGTGGTTCGGTCGAGCCATTCCATTCGCTGGACCGGGCATAGGTCTGGCTGAGCACAATTCCGCGGACCAGTCGCCGCAGGTCAAACTGATGCTGAATCAGGTCTCGCGAGAGCCATTCGAGGAGTTCGGGGTGGCTGGCGGGATTGCCTGAATGCATTTGATCGAGCGGATGAACGAGGCCTCGACCGATATACATCGCCCAGACGCGATTCACGATTGCGCGGGCAAAAAACTGATCATTGCCGGATTGCAGAGCCACATCAACAAGCTTGGCACGCGGGCTGAACGGTGGTGTTGGCGGTGGTCCCGCCTTGTCGTCCTGAGTCTGTTTTTTGACTTCCTCGTCCTGCTTCTTCTTTTCTTCCGCACTGACTTCGACAACAGGTTCTTCAATGGTTGTTCCCGTGAGGAACATTAGCTTGGCAACTTTGTCCTCACCCTTGGTCGTCTTGAACTTGACTTCGCCGCTGAATTTTTCAGCGATCCCATTCTTCTTCGTGACATAGGTTCGCTGGAAGAATGATGCCATCCCAAAGTAGTGATCCTGCTTCCAGTCCTCGACCAGCGGATGGTCGTGACATTTTGCACAACTGACGTTCACACCAAAAAAGATGGAACTGGTATCGTTGGTCAGTTCATCAAGTTCTCTGGCACGCACCCGGACGAATGTGGTGGCAGCTTTGACATCGGGATCGTCGTCATTGCCAATCAACATGTCGCGGAACATCTGGTTCCAGGGCCGGTTCTGGCGGACAGATTTCAACAAGTATTCGCGCCATTCCCCCGAAACACCGTTCTGGCCGCTCATCAGGAGTGTGTCGAGTTGATTGCGGAACTGATAGGAAAAGTCGGGGCTGGCTAACAATGCGTCAACTAGTTTCACTCGCTTGTCCGAATCGGTGGAATCGACAAACCGCTTCGTTTCGGCAACGGTCGGAATTCGGCCCTGAAGATCGATCGAGGTGCGACGAACCAAGGTGCAGTCGTCGGCGGTGGGAGTGGGCTGAGACTGCCGTTCGGTCAATCGCGTCTGAATGTAATGGTCGATGGCCTGTTCGATCGTTAAGTCTGGGGCGACCAGTTCCGCGGCAATCAGGTTTCCTCCCAGCAGGAGGAATGAAAGGAACGACAATCTGCGTGCCAGATTCATGGGAATCAGTACCCTTCGTCGATCAGCAGGCGGGAACAAAGGCAGGAAAACCAGCAGTCAAACGGCAAGTCATTCGGCAGCATCTCTAATTGTCGCCAAATCTTCCGAAGACAGATTAGCGTTTTCTGATGGCAAGAGCAAGAAGTTGATGTCTGAAGTTGATGTCTGAAGTACATTTCGGAAATCAGGAAGGTCTGCTTATCGCAATTCCATTTGGACCTCTGACAATTCCGAATGACGCGACGCGTACAAGTTTTACCTCGAAATTGGAGTCACTCTGCTTCAATGATCCCATTTCCAGCCGAGAGAAGCAAAAATCTGACGCCAATTTGCCATTGTGTCGAGTTGCAGTGCACTTCAAATGGCAATAGCCTGCATGATCTTAAGACACCGTGAGCGTCGTCGTGAAATCCGCTGAGGAAGCAGGCCCCATGGCAAGTCCGCTGAAAGTGTTTATTAGTTCAACGTCGAAAGATCTGCGAAGTTTTCGTGCCGAAGTGAAAGACGCACTGCTTGACCGAGGTGTTTACCCCGTTGTCAAAGAGCACTTTGGTCCAACACATTTATTACTTTCAGATTATCTTCGAGAACAATTACGTGATTGTGACGCGGTCATTTGCATTGTCGGCTTCCTGTTCGGTGGTGCGCCAGATGGTCAAGAGGAATCACCGCGGCGATCATGGACCCAGTTGGAATACGATTACGCCACCTCGAATCGAATCCCGCTGGTCCTTCTTGTAGCGGATGAACTATGCCAGTTTGATTGTGAAATTGTACAATCAACCGAAGACGCCCGGCTCCAGGCACTTTTTCGTGAGCGGATTCTACATGACGCTCGCAAGCACGAACTCTTCCGCACGAAAGAGGATCTCAGGCAGCACATTCTCAAGATTGACTACGAGGAACTGCGAAAGTGCCAAACGAAACGGCATGCGGAAAAAAGATTTTATTTACTCCGTCGAATTGTGCAGTTGGCTCTGATTGTGCTGCTGCTGATCTCTCTCGGCGCCTTTGTTGCAATACGACAGATACAAAAGACGCCTCCCACAGAATTTCGTCATAACGAATTAACACTGGGGCACGGCAGTATGACAATTCCCATCGAACTGGTGTACACCGCGAAAGTAGGTGACAGATTTTCTCCGATCAGAATTCAGTCTGTAATCGGAAGCGAATCGACCTACAAACTTCCTGATGATTTGATGGAGGCGCGCGAAGAGTTTGCAAAAGAACAAGCCGCGCGAACGGCAGCAAGCCAGCCAGCGGCATGGGACGGAACAATCTTTCGCCTCAAAGGGTGGGATTTGAATGCTTCGGTAGACGGCACCAGTCGAATTTTGGTTCTACAGGTAGAACCTGGCAAGTACTTTGATTTTGCCGTGACTCATCTGCGAATGAAAAACATCATGGTGGCTGACAATGCCGGAAAAATGACGACGGCTTGGGACAAATACGTCTCAAGCTACGATCAGTCATTCAACGGTCAACCGAATCCGACGTTGTCAAACATGTTCGGTGTGTCGATTACAGCTGTGACCTCAGACGGATACGTAGTTCTCAGCCGACGGAGCAAGCGAAACGCCGTGGTTCCTGAGTTCATTCACGTCTCTGTCGCAGAGACGACAAAGGCAAAGGATCCCCTAAAGCCTGGTGAACCTGCTGATGACGATTTCGATCGCGGACTTCTTGTTTACAATACGGTTGTCAGAGGGCTGAACGAAGAACTCTGTGTCCCTCAATTTGATCGCAACAAAGTTGAATTCCTCGGACTGATCTACAGCCCTGAACTGGCGCAGTTCGACCTTGTTGGAACAGTGCGGCTTCCGTTTACAGCCTCCGAATTACAGAAGCGACTTAAAGGGTGTAGTCACAGCACATTTGAAAATGAGAAGTTGGTTTTCAAGCCCTTCAATGCATCTGCCATGGCTTCATATATGGCAGAAGAACCCAAATGGTCGCCGTTTGCAGCAGCCAGCATCATCCTTGCTCTGAACTTCGAGTTTGGATCGAATTCCGTTGATCGCGATTTCGCCGCCGTTTTCGCCAACAATCCTGTTCGACTGACCGAGTTTAAATTTGTCGGAAACCATTGAGATCATCGAAGCGAACTTAACTACTTCGCGGCTCGAATATCGTAGCAAATGATTTCGCCAGGAGTTCTTAGGTACATGCGACCACGTGAAATCACGGGCATGTTCCAGTCCAGCAATCCTTTCTGGCTGCTGGGGCCGGTGTTTCGCAGATCGTGGACTCGTTCCAGCTTCCCTCGTTCGGTGTAGGCTGACGAATTCGCTTCGATCAGTGTGACTGTCTGATGGCTGCGAACGTAGATTCGACCGTCCGCAGCACTCATTGACAAACCCATTTTGAAGCCCGGCTGTGACCATTTCATCTTGCCAGACATCAGTTCTGTGCATCGCAGAGAGAAGTTCGCTTTCCCGGGTTTCGCTCCCAGAGCCCAGGATTCTTCACGATTGTCGACCCAGAAACCGTAAATGTGTCCATCGACGATGACAGGGGGAGTCACCGCTTCGTGGACTTCGTTTCCGGTCCACAGCACTTTCGGTTTGGGATCAGCCTGCGAAAAGTCGCACTCGACCAGCGACTTCTGCCAACCGTTCAAATCATCCAGATAGAGATTGAGGCCAACAGGCTTCAGCCCACCACTGGCCCAGGCGGGGGCTTCGTTCGGACCGGAACATTCCCAGTTCCAGACCTGCTTGCCATCGGCTTGACGCAGGATTTTCCATTGGCGGTTTCCATGGATCACCAGGCAGTTTTCGTTCTGGAATTGGATGGGGAGTCCGTTTCCCGTTACGAGGCCGGGCCCCCGAGTTCCCGGAGCACATGTCTCTTCGAACTTCCAGGCGACCTTGCCGGTCAGTGCCTCATAAGCAAAGACTTGCATCTTGTCGCTGACATCTGTCTTTGCCCAGGCAGGAATCGCCGGGTTGCCTCCCTGCCAATAGAACAGGAAAATCTTGTCACCCAGCGGAATCAGCGAACCATTGAATCCCTTCCATTCGAGGTTTCCATTTCCCTTCAATGTTCCATCCAGGTAGGGGGACTGCTCGCGGAAATTCTGCTGCCAGACAATTTTTCCAGTGGCTCGTTCGAAGCAGAAGGCTTGCCCGAATGTTCCGATGGAATAGACGTATTTGTCGGTAATTGTCGGGGTGGCTCGCACTCCCAGTTCCCCCCATCCGACAGTATAGGCGGGGGGGACTTCGTAGGTGTGTGTCCATTTTTCCTGGCCGGTGTTCGCGTCAACACACTTGACGGTTTCATGGAGTGAATCTTCGTCGAGTTGCGCGTAACAGAGGTCGTTGCCAGCAATGGAGGGATGGTTCGAACCCGTTCCAACGGGAATTCGGAATTGGACTGGCGGACCTTCCTGAGGCCACTCCTTCAGCAATCCCGTTTCATCAGATGTGCAGTTCGATTTCGGTCCCGCCCAATGAGGCCAGTCTGTCACAACCACAGATTTTGCGACGGAGTTTTCCGCGGCGGTGGCGAGGGAAGCGCCGAACAGGCAGAACAGAAGGAGAACTCGGATCGACATGGGCTTGTTCCCGTTTGGCAGGTGTTCCGCCTGCCTGGAATAGAATTTAGGGCGAACAGGTTGAAATCCTGTCCTATGAAGTATCAGCGACTTAAATTGGCTGTTTACCGGTGCATGTTACGGTATCGTTGCCGGGAATAACGATTTTCTCGTTGATCAAAAAAGGCGTCTCGCGTCGCCTATGACGAAAATAATCGACGAAGTGATGTGCCCGGTTGAAAGCTACTTGCCACGATCAAGAAACCACTCCGACTTGTGTAACGGCTCGGTTGAGCAGCACCTGGTCCCGACGCGGATGCGCCGCACGGCCTCGGATTCATCCAACAGTGCCGCGACGATCGCATTCTCACATTCCAATTGTCATTCAATCCCGCTTTTGATTATGGCCAGGATGCGAATCCGTTTGTTTCCGTCAGCACAAATCACTGGAAGATTATTCGCGGTAAACAGGAACCGGCAATTGGCCACGTTGCCATTGTTGTGCCGTATCACTGTCGGGGACTGCGGCACGCACACGGACCACAAACGTTTGAGAGGGGCCGCCGGGGGCGTTCTGCATGCGCTTGTCCGCGAATTGTTTGGGAAGTGGTACCTGCTTCAGCGGAGCAATGTTTGGCAACAACCACTCGGCGTACGTTCCTGAATCTGTCTCAACCGTCACATGAAATGACATCGGTCGTAAATGCGAAATGTTCCGCATCCGTCCTTCCGTCTGCATCGCCCCGTTTCCAACACGACCGGCCGTCAGTTCGACTTCTGCCAGGTTGGCCTGAGTCAGCAAGTAACCTGGCGGCTTGGGGGTTTCCAACGTCACCTTTTGCTTCTTTGCGGCCAGTTCCAGTGCCTGCGGAAACTCGCTTTGCAATTTGCCGACAGGCTTGCCGAAGATTCGCTCAAAGTCGGTAGTGCGAGTCTGCCGATCGTCGCGCTGCAATGTTTGCTTCTGGGAAAGAAGTTGCAGGTATTCGATGTACTGTTTCCGATACTTTGTCGCGAGGAACCAGTGGATACTCCAGGCGTGAGCATATGCTTCCCCTGCCAGGACATCACCCCGAAATGCCCGATCATCCGCAACAACTTCGTCCCAATTGACCGTGCGAGCCCGCATTGCTGCTCGCGAATACCGGGTATTGACCTTGAGCGGCCCGGCATTGATGCGATCTCCGTTTCCTTCGAAACCAGTGGCGATTCCTTCGTTGAACCATGCTGGGGCAGGTGACAGTCGCTGCAGCACCCCACGATTGTAGACCTGCTGGTGAATAGCCTCGTGCAACGGAGTTTCAAACGTATGGCACTCACTCATCCGGATGACGAGGTGATTTGTCAGGCCGCTGTAGTAGCCCAGGATATTTCCGGCCGAAAGGCCTCGCCCCCCGGTTTCTTCATTCGTGAACCGGATAAAGTCATCGTCCGTCTCGAAGATGATCAATACCAGCGGGTATCGTGGTTTGACGATGTCGATTTTCAAGTCATCGACAAATTCGAGAAACACCTTTTCCACGAGCTTCATGAATCCTGCCCCCTTTTTCAAAAGGGCCGCCGCTTTGGCATCAAATTGCTTCGGTAAGGGTTCAGACAGGACCAGGCCGATGGCGTACGTGGGATCTGCATGCCCGCGAAATTTGTCTTTACCGAATCTTTCAGTCAGCCGCTCCAATACTTCCGTTGTCGAGAGAGGTTCCGGTCCCGGAGACATTTGACGCTTGAGAACCTGACCGAGTGGGACAATTTCAATCCGTCCGTCACGTCGTTCCAGAGCCATCGACCCCTGGCCCTCACCGGCGAGGCGTGCTTCGATTGTGACGACGTTGTTGTCGTCCTCGCGAACGGTAAAGACGTCAGCGATTGCTGGAACCGCAGATCCCAGCAAACTGACAATCAACATTGTCATTCGCAGTACAAATCCGTGACGACGTTCGTTTTCAGATAGGGTCGATCTGTCCATGCATTACTCCAGCGAAAAAGACAAATCAGGCCCAATGATTGTCATCTGCAACCGGTGCGAACGGCAAGTCGCGAGTCTAAAGAACGAAAAAAATGACGACTTTGCGTGATAAAATGTTCTTGATGGATTATCCTTTTGTCAGGCCCAAGTTGCCATTCAGTATCCGCTGATCACCGAATTCGGCCCGAATCTCACACGCAACCGCCATTCCTGATGTATCGTGATTTCTCGCGATAGTCGGAAAAGTCGCCACAGAAACTGTTCGCATTTGGTGGCGAGGCAAAGAATGCCGATTCGGTAGGCTGTAGGTACTGACACAATGATTTACTTCTGCGTTGACGCAGTTGGTACGGGCTCGTTTAAAGAAATCCTTGACGCAAAGAGACTGAGGTTCCCATGAAAACACGTACGATCGCCCTTGGAATGATAGTCCTGACTGCCATCGCGGACAGCGTCTCAGCCGGAGGCCGGAAGGTTTGCTGCGATCCGGTTGCGACCAATATTCAACAGCGCTGCTGCCAGGGAACGCTGCTTCCTTATCACGAAGCGATTCGCCGTGCCGACGACGCCACGCGTGCCGAAGCAGCCTTGGCAAAAATGACCACTGATCGCGATGCACTGCAGGCCGATCTGGCGAAAGTCCAGGCAGAACTGAAGTCGGCATTAGCCGATCGCGATAAAGCCAATGACCAAAAGAAAGTCGCACTCGCAGAACGTGACAAGGCCAAGGCTGCAGAGGCTCAGTCCGCAAAGGTCGCCGCTGAACAGACAGCGGCCGCCAAGAAATCGGCGGAAGCGATGGCAGTCGCTCAAACGGCTCAGAAGGATGCCGAAGTCACTATGGCCAAGGCCAAGGCCGAAGCTGCCAAGGCGCAGGCCGAAGCCACTAAGGTGACTGAAGCTGCGGCCAAGCAAGTGACCGCTGCCCAGGCAGAAGTGAAGACAGCGATGGAACAGGTCAAGAAGGCGGTTGAAGAAGCCAAGACCGCCGGCGAACAAGCGAAGGTTGCAAAAACCGAGAACGAGAAGCTTGTTGAAGAAGCCAAGAAATCGGCTGAAGAGCTGAAGAAGGCCAACACCGAAATCGCCAGCTTGAAAGAAAAGCTCGCAGCAGCGACCAAGCCTGAAGAAAAGAAGGAAGAGAAGAAGGACGAAGAAAAGAAAGATGACGCTAAGACCGAAGAGGCTGCGACATCAACCGAAGCCAAGACGGAAGACAAGTAATTGCCTGACGATCAAAGAAGCGAATCAAGCCCCGAACATCCTGTTCGGGGCTTTTTTGTTGCCACAACACAAAACCGATTCTTGAGTGCTGTCGTTTGGACTTGCCCAAGAAAAGTGGGCGCGAGGAAAAGCGAAGTATGCTTAACCTTGA
>JBAWWJ010000097.1:0-27904 GCA_037146815.1 Planctomycetota bacterium | reverse complement strand
ACCAACGGGCCGATCGTTCGAGAATGGGAATCCGACACATTTTTCAGTGCGCCCACGACGTATACAGCAACAGAGTCGTGGAGATCGGCAATCCAGTCAACATGAGTCACGAGATCACGCACCAACCACCATGCCATGATTCTCGTGTCAAATAAAAATCAGATGGAATGGCCGGCCCGTTGGTCCAAAGGCCAAAGGGCTGCAAACCAACGGGAAGCCCCGGATGAACGTTGATCGACATTTGTCGCAAACTTCCCAGTGGATAACAACGTCCCGATGGATAGCAGTGACGGTTCCTACAGATCGTCGTCACCTTCGTCGCTATCATCTTCATCACCAGCTTCGTCGTCCGGCGATTCCCCTTCGCGGTAGCCTTGCCAGACGACCCCAGCCTTGTCGGCATATTCTTCGCCATCCCCCTCGACCTCCATAACTTCTGCGGGAAGTGGATAGCAGCGGCTTTGGAATTCCAGGACCATCGATTCCGCTTCTGCTTCGTCGTGGGCGAGAACTCCCCAGGGAATGTCATAACTCGTCCAGCCTTCGTCAGCGGCGAGGCGACCGGGAAAAGATTCCCAGCGATCGTCGAGCGGTTGATGGACGACACAGCGGAAGAACTGAACCTTGTCCCCTTCCACAACCGGCTGGCGCTCGCGCCGTGCGATGAAAACTTCGTTGGGTGCCAGACCGAGTTCCAGTAATCGCGTTTCGAGCTGAACCACAGCCGGATCATCGAAGGCAACGCATTCTGCAGTCGACTGCCAGAGCCTTGTGAACAGGCGCTGCAAACCGTTTGGCGTCAGGTAATCGACACTGGCCGCAGGGATCGCCAGAACTTTTTCTAACTGGACGCGGAACTCGTCGTCCTTTTTCAATGCCCCCAGGCTACTGGCTCGCTGCACTTCAACGTGATAGGTCAGTTCCGGGTTGAGTTCCTGTTCGCGATCCAGGGCTGTCAGTGCTTCTGCCGGGCGACTGAGTTCCAGCAGTGAGCAGGCGCGATAGTGATTACTCCAAGGTTCGTCAGGACGCAGTTCGTCGAACCGATCGAGATACGTCAGAGCGGCATCGTATTGTTCGACACGGACAGCCGTCAGCGCGGCTTCCCACGCGACATCCGGATCGTCACAGCCTTCGCGCAGTGCCATATCGAGTACGGCCACGGCATCACGTGGTCGATCTGTACGAGAATAGACTTCGGCGAGTTTCAGAGCCAATTGCCCCGAGGTCCGCATCAGACGGAACCCCCGCGCCAGGCAGCGTTCGGCTTCTCCATAGTTCTCCTGATCGAGATAGTAGGAACCCGCGCGGGCGAAGTTGTCGCCTTTGTGAGGATCGAGATCCATCGACTGGCGAAACTGGTTTTCCAATCGTTCGTGAGTGATCACCTCATTCAGGCTGTCGTCACCCAGATCGAGCAGATGTGCGGCAAGCGCGGCCTGCATACTGAGGATTGTGGCGTGCTGCAGATGACGCTGTACGAAGGCGTTCGACCAGTTCCAGATGGCGTTGGCATGATCGGGATCAATGCCAACAAACCGGGCGATGTGCATCAGTCGGCTGGCATCTTCGGGATCAGTCGCAACTTCAGGAGTGATGGCAAGAACATCCATCAGGATCTCTGTCAGCACATCAGGATCACCCTGGCTCTCCATCATACGCATGTAAAACGTACTGACCGTTTCAGCCAGCGGTGTTGAAAGGGTGTCATCGGCCTCTTCATCATCGGTCGTGGCAACAGATGACGACACTTCGTCGGCACCAGCGGTCGGATCGGGAATCGTCTTATCCGCGTAGGGGCCGATGGTGACTGGCCCCGCGAGTGCCAATGGGGTGGCCGGGATCGATTCGTCGAGCAATCGTTCCAGTCGTCGTAGCGTGAGGAAGTCTCGAGCGTGCTTGGCCGCTTCCTCCAGAGGCTTGGCGAGTGCCACAGCTCGCGACATCTTGCCGGTCAATCGAGCATTGGCGACAAGTCGCAACCGGACTTCGAACCAGCGCGTCAGGGATTTCTGCTCACGCAACAGGACATCCCACGGCTGAAGCAACGCGGCAGCCGTGTCATAGTTACCCTTGCAACTGGCGACCACGGAATTCGCGAGTTCCCGATCCAGGAAATGAGCTGGAAACTCATCTCGAATCGGCTCAACGAGAACGGCGTCATCCGGACCATCGTACACGTCGTCTTCTTCTTGTGTCAGAATCTTGGGGAACTTGTCCAGCCGTTCGGGGCAGCCGGCCAGATAGTAAAGTTCGACCGCGCGGGAATAAGTGTCAAGCTTTCCCGCATACGGGCTGTGATAGACATCACTCAATTTCCAGGCCAGGTCCAGCATTTCCATGGCGGGTTCGAGTTGCCCGAGCAGAACAAGGATGCGGACACTATCCTTCGCTCCGACGTGACGACGGTCATGCGGCCCGGGATCGGTGTTGTTAATGCCAACCCGCGCGTGATGCAGGGCCATGTCGAGATCGTCCGCGGCAATGTAGACATCCGTCCCATATTCGCGGAAACAAGCGATGCACTGCAGTTTTCCTGTGCGGCGACAGACCTGGATTCCGTCAGTGATGCACTGGTGCATTCCGTCGGAGTTATAGCCATTCGATTCCGCCGTGTTGACCGCAAGGTTGTCGTAGGCACACGCGGTCATCCACCACTTGGTCCGTTCGTACTCTTCTTCGGGAAGATTCGGCTGGAACTGACGGGCGCTGTCTTCGCTTTCCAAGAGCGTGATCAACTCGATAGCGGCTTCACGACCCGGAACCGGTTGCAAAACATTGCGGGAATCGTTCATCAAGTGAAACCCCGCCATCAGGTAGGGAATCAGCTTCTGTTCAACACGAGCCAGTCGCCGTGCTTCATGAGCGACTCGCAACATCGTGCGGTACCGACATTGTTCGCTGAGAGCAGAAATCTCCCGGCTGAGGTCTTCGAGCTTATCGTCGATATCTTCAAATTCGGCGTCGGACATGTTTTACGCCCTTTGTTTTAGGTCAGACTTTTAGGCCTGACTGTGAAATTTCGAGACGTTCCTGAGAATTGATTTCGACTGCAAAAGACGGACTACAGAACGGCCCTATGATGGCGATTGGCCTTCGCGTTGTCCCTGCCAGACAACTCCCGGCAAATCCTGATAAATTTCTTCGCCAGTTTCCACTTCCACGACTTCAGCAGGAAGTGCAAAACAGCGATGCTGCCATTCGAGAACTCGCTGACGAGCGTCCGCCTCATCGATGGCGAGCACTCCCCACATGATGGTATAGGACGCCCAGTTCTCTTCACCCACCAGACAACTCGTCGATTGACCCCAGCGTTCATCGAGCGGTTGGCGGACGTGAATTCGAAAGAATTTGATATTAACGGGTTCTGCCTCTTTGGGCTCGGCGTCTGCATCAGCGGTGCTCGATGGCCTCGCCGATCGGCGCAGCGAATCAAAGAAGGAATCGGCCGCCAAGCCGGTCGAGACCAGATGGTCCTGGAACCGCCGAGATAACGGGTCATCAACCGGAAGCAGACTGGACGATTCCCACAACCGCTGCAGGATGCGGTGAAGTCCACTGGGAGAGAACACCGTGACCGTCGACAACGGAATATTCAGGACATCGGTCAAGTGCTGACGGAATTCATCGACGCGATTCAATTGCGCCAATGCACTCGCACGCTGGACCTGAACATGGTAGTCCGTGTCCTTGTTCAGATCCGCTTCGTATGCCAGAGCATCGAGTGCCTCCTGCGGCCTCTGCAGTTCGAGGAACGCGAACGCGCGATAGTGATTCGTCCAGGGACGTTCCGGGACGAGTTTGTAGACCCGGTCAAGATACGTCAGCGCCGCTTCATACTGTTCCAGGCCGATTGCCTGCAGTGAGGCCTGCCAGGCGACTTGTGGATCGTTGCAGCCATCGCGCAGTGCCATATCCAGCACGGCGAGTGCATCACGCGGGCGTTCTGTCGACGAATAGACTTCTGCCAGGCTCAGTGCAATCAGCGACTCCGTCCGATCGAGTCGGAAACTGCGTGAAAGACACCGTTCGGCGTCACCGTAATTGGCCTGTCCCAGGTAAAACAGCCCTGCTCTCCCATAGTTCTTGGAGGACTTGGGATCGAGATCCAGTGATTGCCGAAAGAGTTGCTCGATCCGAGTGATAGTGAGACTACCCTGCAATTCGTCTTCGGCTCGTTCGATCAAGATGACACCCAATGTTCCGACGACACTGAGAACGTCGGGATGAGTCGGGAACTTCGCAAGGATTCCTTCCGACCATTGGAAAATGCTGGTGGCCGTTGTCGGAGTGACAGCAATCCGCCCGAGTTTGATCAGCAGTTCGGCATCAGCAGGACGATCGATCCGATCAGCAGAAAGGAGAACTAACTTGGCACAGAATGCCTCCAGAGAATCAGGGGTTCCGTCGCACTGCTGCAATTCTTCGTGCAGAGAATTGATGGCTGGCCAGAGAGGGGATTCGGTGAAGGTCTTCATCATCGCGTCGGAGGACTGCGTGCCAGATCCATCCTCAGTTTCTGCTGGTGTCTCTTGCGCGGCGGTCAATTGCGGTTTTGCGAAGGGGCCGCAATCGGGATCACCAATCATCGGTACGGGTGTTGCGGGAATCGATTCGTCCAACAGCCGCTCCAGTTGATGAAGCGTCAACCAGTCATGAGCCTTGCGCGCCGCCTCTTCCAGCGGACCGACAAGGGCGCGCGCACGATCCATGCGCCCGGAAAGTCTGTAAGCAGCGATGATGCGGCAGCGGACGTTGAACCAACGAGTCATGCACTGCTGTTGATGAAGCTGCCGATCCCAGGGCTGAAGCAGTTGGATTGCCTGTTCATAGTCACCGCGACAGGCCGCTTCGATGGCCAGCGACTGATCTCGCAAAAACTTGAAGTAAGGACATTCGTCCTCGGTCGGAATCCTCAGAATCTGGTCTTCAGGAAGATCGGTCGATTCTTCAGCACAGATAATCTTGGGCAATTGACCAAGCACATCGGTACGACCGGCAAGAGAGGCGATTTCACGAGCCAGCGGCAGGAAATTCAGCTTCGCCAGGAATGGATTGTGAAATTCCAGGCAGTACTGCCAGCCGAGTTGGACCATCTCCACCGCCGCAGTGAGATTCCCTTGAAGTCGCAGCAGTGACGCGATGTCATCGGCACTGGCGACTTTCCGATTGGAATCATCCGGGGTCTGCAGCTGCAGGCTTCCGCGAGCGAAGTGCAACGCCATGTCGATATCATCGGCCGCTCGATAGACCTCAACCGCGAATTCACGAAAATGAAGCGTGTCTCGCATATTTCCGATGCGGCGACAGACTGTCATTCCGTCGGCAATGCACTGGTGCATCCCTTCAGAATTGTAGCCTTGAGAATGACCGGTCAGGGTTGCCAAGGTCTTGTAAGCAAATCCGGTATGCCACCACTTCGAGTACTCATACTCTTCCATCGGCAGGTCAGCCTGGAACTGACGGGCTCGATCTTCATCCTCCAGCAGCGCGATCATTTCCACGGCAACGTCGCACCCATCTTTCATCACCTGCACATCGGCCGCATGATTGATCAGATGGAAACTGAATGACAGGTAAGGAATCAGACGATGCTCCTGCCGAGCAATCCGGCGCCCTTCCTTGGAAAGGCGAATCACCGTGCGATCATGACAGGAATCACCGGCGACATTGATCCGAGATTCCAGTTCCGCCAAGCGGCGATCGACGTCGTCGAATTCATCTTCAGACATGAGTAAGTTTCCGCAGGGATGTGTCTCCGCCGGGAGTGTAGCGGCACAGGACGCCAAAATCACGGGTGTCGACACGTTGTATCGTACAGGATGTGCCACTGCTTCGGAGTCCTCGCAGTTCGCGACGAGGCAATCTTGAGGACGCAACCACAAGGCCGCAGATGGTTAACCGGAATTGAAGTGTCTTCGCATATGCCCGGTTCACAGAAAGCAGGCATCCGATCGCAATTAGGAGGGAAAAACTTTTGATGTCCTTGTCGGGCTCGACACGCCGAGAGGCATTCATCAAGTAACACATGACATAACCATGCTCCCTCTCGTGGCGGCGACGCTCGCACACGAAAGGTCAGAACACAGGCATTTTTGGAAATAGCATTCATGCGCAATCACACCTCTGCAACGAAGCGGTCGCGACGCGACTTTCTTTGTATTGGCGCTGCAGCCGCGACATCGCAGCTAGTGTCAGCATGGCAGAGACGGTGCCTGTCCGCTGCAGAACCGCCACCCGAATTGTTCCGAGCTTCGGCTCATCAACTTGCCATTTTGATTCTACGGAAAAAAGCTTCGTCGCTCGAAGTCGTCAACGCCTGTCTTGAGCAAATAGAGCGAGTCAATCCGAGAATTAACGCCGTCGTGACACTGATCGCGCAAGAAGCCCGTGCCACGGCACGCCTCGCTGATCAGGCACTGGCACGAGGTGATGTCATTGGCCCATTGCATGGCGTTCCAATGACCATCAAGGATTCACTCGACACAGCGGGTGTTGTCACGACGGCTGGAACATCAGGGCGTAAGACCTGCGTTCCAAAACAGGACGCAACCGTCGTGAAGCGACTGAAGGCAGCCGGAGCAATCCTGCTTGGAAAGACCAATACACCTGAGCTCACATGGGCATTCGAGACCAACAATCCGGTCTTCGGTGTGACGAATAATCCATATAACAGCAAATTCTCACCGGGTGGTTCAAGTGGTGGCGCTGCAGCCATCGTGGCAGCATGTGGCGTCCCGTTCGACATTGGTAGTGACACCGGCGGCAGTATTCGCGTTCCCTCGCATTTCTGCGGCGTCACCGGAATCAAGCCGACATCGGGTCGAGTCCCGCGCACCGGACATGTGATTTCTGCGGAGGGATACATGCAGTCATTGACGCAGCTTGGGCCGATCGCCCGTTGCGTTGATGATCTTTCGTACATTCTTCCCATTCTTGTGGGACCTGACGGACGGGATGCATCCGTCGTACCACAGCCACTGGCGGATCACGCGCGAATTGAATTCAAGCGTCTCAGAATTGCTGTCCATACTGACAACGGAATCGTGAGCCCTCACCACGAAGTGGCTCAGGTAGTCACAAATGCGGCCAAGGTGCTGGAACAGATTGGAGCTCAGATTGAACAGGAGAAACCCGTCGCGTTGGATGACGTCCTGAGATTGGATGATGATCTTTATCGTGCGGATGGAGCGGCATCGCTACGCCGGTTGCTCGCGCAAACGGGAACAATGCGGCCAGGGCCCGATATTGTTGCGGCACTCGATAAAAGGCCAATGTCGAGTGGTGAAATGGCGGAATTCATCGAGCGTTGGGATGCTTGGCGTGGTCGGATGCTGCAATTCTTCGACCGATTCGACGCTATTCTCTGTCCTCCCTGCGCATTTGCTGATCTCCCGCACGGAACGTCAACCACTGCCCAAGCCAACGCCGCTTTCAGCTATACGTTTGCGTACAACATGACAGGTTGGCCGGCGGCTGTTGTCCGGGCGGGGACATCCTCGAAAGGGCTACCAATAGGCATCCAGGTCATTGGAAAGCCCTGGCGTGAAGACATCGTCTTGGCGATTGCAAACGAGATCGAACAAAGCCTTGGTGGTTACCACGCTCCATCAGACTGAGACAGGCTCAGGCTTTCTTTTTCTATGACACACTCTCAGAAGGGAACGACATGTTTTTTAGACGGTCACAGTGTTTGTGTATTTGTAGCCTTGTTGCCTGCCTTGCATTCGCTCTGCCGTTGCATGCACAGCACAACCACCACGAACACGCGGGATCGATGCCCGTCGGATATCACGAATTCCGCTTTTTCGGTGGCGATGGAAAGTTTTACATTTCGCACTTTCCGATGTTTTCCAGCATTCACGCCTTTCAGTACATCGTGGAAGTCGATCTGGATGATGAGTCAAAGCGGAACTTCACGCGTGAAGACAAAGACGATTTCAAACGCGAGCGTCGTTACCAGTTGAGTCCATATTTAAAAGGCAAGATATCGGCTGATCGTGCAGAAGATGAAGCCGACTGGGTACTGCCAGATACGTTAAAGGTCAGCAAGAATTTCACTGGCGATATCTTCTACCTGCGAGAAAAGGACCGACGCGTCGTCTGTCAGAATGCGACGGTGACAATCAAAGAGATCGTGTGGAAGCAGGAGTTGAACCCCAGGTTCCCGCGCCCAACTGCATTGACCTATGTGCTGTTTGGAACTACCAAAAGCGCCTTTCTCGCTCATCAAATCAGCGCTCCCCCGAAGCCCGGGAAAAAGGAAACAGACTTCGATCAGGTACTGTCAGTCGAGATCGTGTCTTCGTCCAAGTCACTGTCACCCGTCTCGGTCGGAAAGCCAGTCGTTGCGATCGGCCAAGACAACGTCGAGTCGAACAAGTTGCAGCCCGGTCAGCGAATTTCATTGAGCCAACTCGACAAGAATTCGGAAGTGATCGAAGTCGTCATTAAGGACGAACTTCAAATGATGCGATTGCCGACACAGCGGTAACCCCACGCACGAGTGGGGTCACCGAAGGTGGCATTCAATCGGAACGACGTTTATCGCTATTTCAAAAGGGCCTGGAACATGAGTGAATCGAGCGAGATGGGTCGAAGTTCGCGTCGAGAGTTTATAAAGCTCAGCGCATTTGGAATTACATCCTTGATGGCTGGTACAACGGGAACACCCGCGTTGGGAGCTTCATCAACGCCACTGATTGAGGGGGTTTCAGCCGTATGCCGTCGACTGGCCCCGTTGGGGTGGCGAGAACTCCTGCTGGATGCGACCGATGGCGAATTCGATCTCCTTGCGGCGGACCTGTCGCTTGAACTTGGCAAGCCGCTTTCCAGGATTGATCGCACGTGTCGGGGGTTCGGTGATTTCGCACGGCATGGCGATCGAGTGATTTCGCCAGGCGAACCAGACCGAAGCCTGCTGTATCACGCTCTCGCAGCCCCAAGTGTGGTCGCGAGTAGCGATGGACAGAAGCTGCGAGGTTTTCCAACATTGGCCGAGATCGAGACGGTTGAGAACTACATCTACGCGGCACGTAAAGCGACACTTGACGAACTCAAGAAGGGCTTGGAACGCGATGAAGTTTCAATCGTCGTGTTCGCGCTCCATTATCGCAACGCACCGATGTCCGCGAACGAGCGTCATGCACAATTGTGCTTTTCGCGGACAGGCATCGCGCATCTTGGGACCATCGAGCCACTCTATGATGCACGGTTGCGTTCCTTCGCCAATATTGACGAGTCGCGACCATACGACTTCCGTGTGACTCCACGGCGGTTCGCTCCCTTCCTGGCGCGACGAGTCATCGGCTTCAATGGAAGTTTTGGTCTCCAGGACCCGCAGGACGGAGACAATACTCGCACTTTTTGGGTTCCAATACACAAGTTGTTTAACGGCAAAGAGTGCATCGCAGACATGGATCTGCAAATCGAGTTGAGCAGCGGAATGCGGAACGATGAGATCGCCAGTTTCCATCGCATCGTTCAGGGACAGGGACTGACGACTTCATGGACTGGCAACGATCTGGAGCAGTTTCCGTTCGTCATAAAGGATGAACGAATTGCATCGCTGTCACAGCGAGAAGATGACGGCGAGGGATTACTTGTTCCGAAGCCTGCGCCCCTCATTCAGAGGGCTGAGTACAAAGGAGAGCTGTTGACATTTCCGGTCCACAATGCACTTTCTCGATTCTCCAAAAACATCCAGATCTCCTCGTTGTTCGTCATGCCGGCAGCAGCCGCTCCCAACGAACCGGGCTATTATCTGGATGCCGATCAAGATTCTCCCAGGACAGCACCCGAGTACATCAATATTCGGCATCGGGTCAAAAACGGAAAGGTAGAGACCCTTAACTCACGCCCAGATTTGATGGAAGTAATTCGCAAAGGCGGCTACGACGCGCTGCACTACACCGACTCCAGTGGCGATGGCTGGATCGCAGCCACCTGCCAACAGTTGCATGATCGAGGCGTGACCAATAGCCGAGCTGGATTCTGCTTGGTAGGTCTGCCTGACTTCCTGCCGAAAATCAACCAGCGTGATCTGATGCGATGGTGGCAGAATGAAGTTCCCAAACCGCTGCGAGCGACTCTATGGACTGTCCCTCCCCTGGCATTGTCGCACGCGAGAATCGCGGCCAACGTCGAATTACCGATAGGATTCAACCTGCACGATACGACTGTTACCGCCATCGTTTCGCAAATTTCACCTGCAGGATGCGACCAGCAGACGCTCCCTGTCCAGAAGCCGAATGGGCCTCTGAATTTTGAAAAGGTTGGCTTGCCTGATGGTTCACCGGGACTTTTCGATCCGGGGTGGGATGTAAGTATCGGCGTTCGATCCACCAATGGCGGCAAGGACATCCACAAGTACCTGGTTGGCCACGGACTCGGTTCGCCGTTCATTGAAGATGCCAAACTGTGTGCGGCCCTGGGCGCATACTGGCCCGGCCTGGCACCCGATGCCACGCGGCAATACCAGCCGGAAAAGTGGCTGGATGGTATCCCTTATCCTTGGCCATCTATTGTGCCTCTGACGGACGAAGAGTTGGGAATGGTCCCCACCTCCAACGGCAAACGGATTCCCTGGGATGGTGTTCGTGGGCCACAGCGGCGCACCGAGGGGGATCGCGACGTAGTGGCCTATCAGGACATGGAACATGTGGACTACATCGACATTCTCGGGACGATGACCGCGGTTCTCACCGTACGGACCGAACCCGCCGACTACAAAGCAAGGACGCTCGCCATGGCGGCAGTCTATTGGAGCCTGGGTATTCGTGAGGGAAACCCGACCCGTCCCGATAACTACCGTCGGCTCATGCGCGAGAAATCGGACTGGGCAGTGTTGTCGTTCAAGATCGTTTCCACCAGCGACACGGAACTTCGGGCAGCTACGGCATCCCTCAAGCACTCATTCGCTGGCTCACACATCTACCGATTCGAAATCTTCCGCTGGGGCGATCAACGAGAGGATCCTGCGGACCCTAAGATCGCTCTGGTCGACATTCTGCAGGAGGTAATAGCTTATTCGGACGGAAAGTCTGTGATCAAGAAGGCAGGCGAATCATGGACGCTGGACACTTCGATTCCGACGTAATTGTGATTGGGGGCGGCCCCGGCGGAAGCGCAGCAGCGATCACCTGTGCCTCGCTGGGACTAAGAGTTCGACTCTTGGAAAGTGATCCAAGGCCTTCCTGCCGGCCTGGTGAAACACTTCATCCGGGAGTCGCAACCGTCCTCGCTCAATTGGGAGTCGCAGACCGACTTGCCAGCGCCGTCGGCTCACGGCATACAGGCATTCGAATTAAATGGGGAAGCGAGACTCGCTTTGATCCTTATGGTCAAGACAATTCTGGAGTGTGGCTTGGATACCAGGTACGGCGGTCCGAGTTCGATGCCCTGTTGCTGAATCGTGCTCGTGAATTGGGAGTCGATATCCATCGTCCCTGCTCTGCCCGAAAGGTGGCCGTCTCGGACGGAGTCGTCTCTGGAGTGATGACAACTGAAGGTACGATGACCGCTCCGATGGTGGTCGATGCGTCCGGCCGTTCGCATTGGCTGGGAACAGAATTGGCAATCGAGCGACATACATACTCGATGCCTCTCGTCGCTCGATATGGTTACGCCGAAGGCTTATTGCCCTTCCACGACGAGGCTCCGCAACTGATTGGAGATGCATCCGGCTGGTTGTGGACCGCGATGATTCATCCAGGGCTTTACCAATGGACCCGTGTCGCGCTGGACGGAACCAAAATCCCTGCCGGCTGGTATCCCGATGAGTTTCAGTTACTGACTCCGGTTGGTCCTCCGCGTGGGACCGATGTAACGTGGCGGCTGTCGAAGTCCGTAGCCGGCCCTGGATGGTTTTCCGTAGGTGATGCCGCCGCACTCCTCGATCCGACGGCGGCGAAGGGGATTCTCAAAGCTCTGCTTTCGGGAATCACTGCCGGAAAACTGATCGCGGGCGTCTTGAATGGACATTCATCGGCAACCGAAGCGGCAAGCGTCTATAACTCTTGGCTATCGGATTGGTTCCTCAACGACGCCAAGAAATTGATTCATTTTTATTCGGAATTGGATGTGGCAGGATTTTCTGACGCTGCCACACATCGCTTGGCGGCAACCAAATTGACTTGAATAAGCGGTGTTCTCTCGAAAACGATGTGTTTACGACGACACATGTTCCAGAAGATTAACGCAACTCATTATGAACATCCCGAAAAGCTGGCAAACTCTCAGGGACGACCATGCGAGTACATCAATCGAAACGTGAGCAAAGATGACCATGCAAGGTGTTATGTATTATCCCGTCTGTTTGGCATACAGGTGTCGAAGCCCAGAAAACAGTCTGACGAGCTTCCCGATCGACAATGGAAAAACGCTGATGGTAGCGATTCAGCACAGAGGCGGTCCTTGCGAATGACAACGCGACGACCCACAGACGCCAACTCGCAGTCGGCTTTCTTCACGCAGGAGCGTGAAGGCTACTTTGGCAAACCATTGACTCGGCCTGCGCGCTCCAAGCCGCTTGCAACTCATTTTTCCATTCCGCGTAATGGTTTCGCACGGCGTCGCGGTTGGTCTCCAGGTTCTCCAGCGTCCAGGTCTTGGTGTCGATCAGTGGGCCAATATGAACGACGATTTCGCCGGGGCGCACGTCCAGGTCCTTGTTTTGACTCCAGGGGCCAGGGTCAACATCGGTCGGGATTTCGATATAAATCGGCTGGATTGGTACTCCCAGGCTCGTCGCCAGATGAAACGCTCCTTTATTGAAGTGGCCAATTTTCTGGCCCTCCGGGGTCAGAAACACGGATTCTCCTGAGCGTCGCAGAGTTCGTTCGGCTCGCTGAAACAGCAACGCCCTTCTTTCCGGAAACTGCTGCGACATCGTCCAGAAGACGCCGATCGAATGTCCAATCAAACCGAGTGGCAGGATCTTCTGCAGAAATCCACTCAGAAAATAGCGAGTTCGCGGTAATCCGAGCGACGTTATCACGAGCATGTCCAGCGACGACGAGTGATTGGAGATATAGACATACTGTCCTTCACCACGAGGTAACTCTCCGCGGACACTGTATCTAACGCCGAGACAAACCAAGCCAGCTCGCGACATCGTTCGGACAACAACCTCGGTCAGAAATCGCCGGGCTTGAAACAGTGTCAGACAACCGAGAGCAAACACGATCAGCGAGCCGACGACAAGAATGAAAAATGCCACTGTGAGCCCACCCAGAATGCGCAGCCGCAGCCAGAATGCTGTCTTGCCGCGAATTTCCCGTAAATTGCTTTGATCTGTCATGCGTATGCTTTTCAACAGAGAATCGAACGGTTCCGACAGGATCGTGGACATTGGTGAGCGGCCCCGGTTCGCCCGGGTCAACTCTCTGGGGCATCAGACCTGCGACCGATTGTTCTGCGATTCCGACGGCTCTCGTTTGCGACAGACCACAGTTTGCATGGCGATATTCAAATAGCGTTCGAACACCAGCAATGGCCACAGCAGAATTTGCCCGAGAAAATAGGGAAGAATCGCTCGTTTCAAATCGATTCCCCGGCCCTTCCTGAACTTGAATGCGACGCCTGCAAACAGATAGAAGTAGGCTGGAAACGCGCCGTAGGGAAGATGTTCAACCAACTCCAGGCCCGATCTTTCGATGAACTTCAGCAGCGTCTCACTGGAATACAGTACGGTATGCTGCGGTGCCTGCAGTCCGGGCCAGCGTTCTTTGAAGAGGCGATTCGAAAGTGAGTCCAGTCGCGGGACTTCGATCACTAGATGACCTCCCGGTTTTAATACGCGGCGAGCGGTTTCCAGAGTTTTGACCGGATCATAATCATGCTCCAGAAAGTGCCACATGGTCACGAGATCATAAGACGATTCAGGCAGATTCTGCTCATAGAATAAACCCTGGTGAAACGTCACCTGATCAAAAAAAGGAAGATGCGTCAGGTTCTTGAAATCGACCCCGCTGGCATCGACCTGATACTTCTGACGCAGTCGCTGCAGAAAGGACCCTGACCCGCAGCCAACATCGAGAACGCGCGAACTTGAATTCAGCTTGAGATAACGACTGACCAACTTGTCCTTTTCGCGATCATGCTTGTTCATGGCCGACTGATAGAACGGCGTCAATATGCCCCAATTCGTCGTTTTTCGATGGGCGATGTAATCGTCGTCGTAGTAGGCTCCAATGTGCTCCAGACGCAGTCGAGGCGACTGGTATGCCAAACCGCAGGAATCGCAGGTGACAAACTGAAAGTTCCCCGGTTTACCGGTCAGGTCGTCCTGTCCGATCACCAGATCATGCGTCGCCGTGGCACCGCACAAGTAGCAGGCAACCGATTCAAACATGTCCTGGCCTGGAGGTGCGTTGACGGTTGAACTCATTGGAAATTCTCTTCAAGGATGACAACCAAGCGTTGATCAAAGACGGACGATCGCTCAACAGAATTTTGTGATTGCAACTGACTTCGAACACTGAGCGCGAGGATGGCCAGCATGATGACAGCTTCAGCCGCAGCGATGAGGCGTGCCTGAGGAATTGCTCGAAGCTGGCTGTCATGCCAGACTTCGTACACGCACAAGGCCAGATATGTGCATACCATCGCTGATAACAGGTTCCACGAAGTCGCTACAGGGTCGACGAGCATGAAAATGAACGCAGGATATTTCAGCAGCACGACATGAGAATTCAGCAACTTTCCCTGCGATCGCTGTGGCATTCGGTACCACACCAGAAGCACGAGATTCAAAGCCATCAATGCAAAGACCGCTTGAACTGATCTCAGCCAGAGGAGCAGTGCCAGATTCAAAAATCCGACAGCACACGTAAGACACCAGAAAGGGGCGAGCGAGCGGGCGCGAACGAGAACTCGGCTGGGATGCTGAATACGATCGATTTCAACATCGCTAAGATCGTCCCATAACCGGAACTGAAACATCAGTGGTACTGCAATGGCGGCATTCATCAGCAGATTCATCACTCCCACGGGAAACGAAACGTAACAGCACACCGCCATGAGCAGTGCGAAGATCGCTGCCATCGACAACGAAAAGAAACGGGTCAATAAATAGGCGGGAACGTCACTCGTCCAGGATTTCGACAATGCCGCGATCTCCATCAACTCGAATTCTGTTGCCTGTCACGATCAGACGCGTCGCATTCGCAACATCCACCACACTCGGTATCCCGTACTCACGAGCAAGAATGGCACCATGCGACAGCATGCCACCCCGCTCCATCACCAGTCCGCGTACCAGAAACAGGATCGGCCCCCAGCCAGGATCGGTTTGTCGCGTTACCAGAATATCGCCGCTGGTGACCTGGTCGAATTGACTGGAATCGGTCAAGACTACGGCCTTGCCAACGATACTTCCCCCACAGACGCCTGTTCCTCGAAACAGGCGTCCCGGCGCAGACTCGACGCCGTGTTCTTGTTCGCCGCGACACGTCCAGGATTCCCCCGGCTCCAGTTCGATCCAACCGGGTGGAGCTTCCTCGCTATTCAGTTGCTCGTGCGACGTGCGACGGAGCATCGCAATGTGATTCAGGTCCTGTGTTAACAGGTAGCTTCCGGCAAGAACACTCTGGATTTCCTCGTACGTCAGAAAGAAGACATCGTCAACACGCTTCAGGAATCCTTTGTTGACGAACGCCTGACCAACTGTCAGTGCCAGCCGACGGATGCGACTGTACAAGAGGGCCTGCTTCAGTCTGGCGCGCTCACGACAGGCCACACTGCTTTGCGTCCATTGGATCAGCCGTTTTGCAATGAAGTCCTTGCGTGGCCAGGGAAGATACCACTTCCAGCGTCGCGACTTCAGGACCTGTAGAATCCGCTCCGTTTCCTGTTCGCGAATTTGCTGGTGGCGTACCAGCAATTCTTGCGGAGACTCCCCCTCCAGCCTGATATACGTTCGCAGCAGATCCAGTAACAGTGCGGGTTGCTCCTGATAGCTGGGAGTCGTCAGCATCAACTCACCGGAACAGCGGAATCCCCATTGTTCCAGAAAATCGTGTATTTCAGAACGAACTTCCTGGTATCGTTCATCTGTTTCGATCTGGTTCCAGACCTCATCCGCGGGCAGGACGTTCAGATTCTGAACCAGTGAATCATGCTGTCGCATCTTCCTCGACAGATTCCACAAATGTTCCGTGGGCAGGCCACTCACGATATTGCACAAGCCGGTAAGCAGTCGGTTGGCAACGGCCTGGTCGACTTCGTCTGTAAACTCACCCGCGAACCAGCGCTGACTCAATCCATAGCTGATCATACTGGCTGCGTCAGCCATCGCGGCATCGGTCCACTGACATCGGATCTGCATGAATCGCCGCCACAACCCCAGCAGCTCATTCCACGAACGTGCGGGGAGAGTGCCGGGGTGACTGTCGGCAGCAAACGCATCAATCGTCCGTTCGAAAACGGCGATTCGCTTTTCCATGCCTCTCAGTCGGCCCCATCCGCACCTGACGATGCGAACCATTTGAAAGAATTCGCTGACGCGACCTTTTCTCCAGCTTCGCCATTGAGGCATTGTGACGTCGGTTGCAGTGGCATCAGCACCTACGAACTGATTAAACGCACTTGCCAGAAATTCACCACAAGGCGCGGCACGAAGGACGGCATGAATGTTCGTCAGGTTATAGTAGAGTCGCCCGCCATGCGTTCCGACGATGTTGCGGAGCGGATATTCCATGAAATCGATTCGCTCCATCGAAATGCCAAACGCGATACCAAGATTGCGAAAGTAATGGTAATAGCCGGTTGAGGCGATCGAGTACAAAAGTGGAGTAATGGGCTCCGGGAAGTTCTCATTGACGTTGGCGTTCGACCAGATGGTCGTTGTCGGTCTGGCCTCGATCGTCGTGATTGGACGACTTTGCACCAAGTGCAATTTCCCGTCCCAATCGACTGCCCATTCAATATCCTGCGGATGCTGGAAATGCTTTTCGAGAGCATGCCCCACTTCAGCCAACTGGCCAATGTGTGCATCATCAATCGTTGCGTCAGGTTCTTCCGGCATCGCCGCCATGTCGAATCGCCAGCCGCTTTTCGAGATCGACAGGCGGATCGGGCTGACATCTCCTGAGACGAGTGCTTCTCCCATCCCCCGACAGTACTCGACAAGCATCTCGCCCGATCGTCGCTGATGCAGACTTTGCGTGAACAGAACCCCGGCGAATCGTGCATCAACCTGAGGCTGTACAATCACGCCCATTCCCTCGAGGTTGACATTCCTGGCGAGTTGATAGGCAAGCGAACGGTGCGACCAGTATGAGGCCCAGCACCGTTTCACGGCATCGAGCATTTCTTCGACAGTCCGAACGTCCAGGATCGAATCAAGTTGCCCCGCGAAGGCTGAAGTACCCGAGTCTTCACCACATGCCGAACTACGCACAACGACCGTTCCGAGTTCGAGCAGTGGAGATGTCGCGAGAATGATCGCTTCGCGGATCCGAACCGGAAACTCGGCGTTCATGAACGACGCCTGGATTTCGCTCGCAGCGCGGGCCGTCGACTTCGGCTCATCAGCGGAAAGCCCACGTCTTTGTATGTCGATGAACTCGTTCAGTCCATTCTCAGCGAGCATGGCCTGAAAGCAATCGGTCGTGATCACGACCGCTGACGGGACCTGAAAGTTCAGCCGTAACATGGAGGCCAGGCGTACGGCCTTCGCACCATATTGTCGGTGATCTTCCACGTCCTTGAGTGGTGTCACATACAGCGACGTTGCAGATGTGATTACAGATCCCATGGGAATTCGATTCGCTCTGTCGGTCGTACAAAACACTGCCTGAGACAAACCGGTGCCACATCACGACTCATTTTTCCAATTCGATCAATCGGCCGGAACGTGGTAGCGTCCGGCTTCAACCGTGGGCTGGCGTCCCGCGCCCGATGGACTGAACCCCAATCCTTAGCCGTAACGCAATCCAGACAGGAACGATCATTATCGCGCCACTTCATGCCGCCCTCGCCTTCAAGCCAATCATCACGAACAAAAGATTGAACGCCCAATGAATGGTGGATCCGAAGAATACGACCAGAATCCAACTCAGCAGCGGCACGGGAACAAATATCGCCGCAGCAATCAAACCGCCGAGGATGGAATCGATCTGATCGATGAAAAAGCACGAGGCGCGAGCCACGGGATGACGTGGTGCGGCACCGGGTTCGACTTCCCAGCGCCGCTTGAAAAACGAGTTCGGGAATTCTCCAATCATGAAGCCAAATCCCGCCCAGCATCCAAGCCAGAAATACTCCATCAAGGACATCAACCAGAGGTTGTCAGCCGACAATCCGACGGATTCGAAGAGCACTCGCACAACAACGAATGCTGTACCGACAGCGGGGACCATGACCACAAAGCCACGCAGAGTCTTGTTTTCGCCCAGAATGCGATGGCCTTGAAAGGTTCGTCCGCCATCAATCGCGATGGCAAATCGTTTCGACCAGGCCGTTTTGTACCACACGGTCTGCACAATCCCTGCCAGGATAAACGAGACGAGCACAAAACCAACGCACGTGATCGGCTCAGGTGAGTTCATTCAATCGCACCTTTATCGATGATTGCCTCCGTTAGAAACGGTAACCTGTCTGGTCGCGATTCTGAAACAACAAAACTTCGGCACGAACACTCTTGGCCGCGATGATCCACTTCCACCAGCGAATCATATTTCGTGGTTGATCGTTCAGTACGTGCAAATGATAGCCCGGCAGTTGCGGATACATGTGATGAAGGCTGTGGGCATCCATGTTCAGCAGGATCAGACGGGCAAACCAGGTTGGGAACAGCAATGAGCGTGTAAAGACATCCTGTCCCGCCGGTGGATACCGCTCCACTTTTTCTCCCGCGGCGAGAGTCATGGGAATGTGAGTGTGCTGACTGAGAATCAAAAGATCCTCAAGTGCAAAGCTGATCCAGACCCCGAGTCCGACGAACCTCAGAACATTCCACCACCCGATCAACCAGACGAGCGTTGCATAGACGGCAAGATACAGCGTTACGTCGAAGACAATGACACGGCGGTCCGTGGGGCGAGGAAAAAGTCGCCACAGGCGAAAGACGTTCCAATAATTGTTGACGCGATACAGCGTGGCAAACAGCGGAATCCACAGCCACCAGCAAGTGTTGATGACGATCCGTTCAATGAGGTGCAGACGACGCGGCACCAGTGACTCGGTCGTCATGTCCAAATCCTGCCAGCCCGTCCAGTAGTGGTGCTTCGCATGCACAATGCGCCAGCAATCCGCCGGAATGAACGCCATCAACCCCGCCAGATGTGCCCCCCAGATGTTCAATCGGCGTGTTCGAAACAACGTCTTATGCCCTGCCTCATGCAAGACCGCAAACCACTGAATCAACGCAAGTGCGAGCAGGAACTGACCAGCCAGCCAGATCCACACAGACGGCAGCGACGAAAGCCACACAGAGAAGACTGTCAACCCGATTGCAAACACCAGATAAAAAACGCCAGTCAGATCCCGTGGTTTAAGCTTTTCGAAATCAATTCCGCGCGGACCTTCCTCGCATGGGATCTGCGAATCTGATTCCGTCTGCGAATGGCCCACCGTCATCGATTGATTCTCCTGCAACCCCGCCTCATTTGCGGCCCATCGAAACGTGACCATGTTGGACATGCAATCTCATCGTATCTCAATTGACGGAAAAGTTTTCGAAAAGTGATTCGGCAACATCGCTCCGTACGTCGTCAATAGTGAGGTGGCAACGATCGCGAGGACCACAAAAACCATATACGTTTTGAGGCCAGGTTTACGAACTTTCCACGTCGACACCATTGCCAGGCACAATCCGACAATGGTGCTTCCAATGGCCCAGCGGAACCACGTCTCTCCCAGGAATCCACATAATGCGGCCGCAGGCAAGGCGAGGGCCACGTAGGTGGCAGGAAGTCCCGT
Source organism: Planctomycetota bacterium (assembly GCA_037146815.1). GTDB lineage: Bacteria > Planctomycetota > Planctomycetia > Planctomycetales > Planctomycetaceae > Schlesneria. The sequence goes on along the minus strand of JBAWWJ010000097.1, from coordinate 7,981 downwards.
ATAGTAGCGAATTGCTTTCGTACCCGATTGCTCCACGGGTTGCCTCACCTCAAGTCCAACAACTTCGAAGTACGCCACTCGCCACACGACGCACAGGGGAAGGCAAACGAGAATCAGACCTTCAACGAGTGAATTCATTCCGACGCAGTAGAGCATAGCCGCGGGGGCAAAGCCAAATGCACACGCGTCAACCAGTGAATCGAGGATTCCACCAAACTGCTTCTGCTCTTCGGTTCGGGCGAGTGCTCGTGCAACAAACCCATCAAACAGATCAATGATGCCGCAAGCAATCAGAGCAATGAGGGCCAGTCCCGTAAGACCGTTCACTGCCAAAATCACACTGCCAAAGGCCGCGATCAGCGAGACCAATGTTAAGGCATTTGCGGCATCCAAAAATCGTTGCATCGTAGTCACATCCTATTGTTGACCAGCACAGGCCTCCAACCCCATCATTCACATAACTCCCATCATTCCAATCATTGCTTCCTGGCCCTCCCCTGTCATGAACCATGCTGCGCGACTGCAAATTCGGCTTCGATCTGAGAAATAATCGCTTTTGCCGTATCAGTCTGATCCATGTATTTCGGCGGAAGAATTTCCAATCGAATTTCGCCAGGCCGCACATCAAACAAACTCCGCGCTCGAGGCAGGATCTGCAGAGCCCCGTGAATGATGATTGGTTGCAACGGGAATCCGGTCTGTTGCGACAGGACCGCGGCACCACGACGAAATGGCAACAGGCTCGTTGAGCGAGTCCCCTCCGGGAAAATGACAAGCCATTTGCCTCGTTCCAGCAACTGGCGACCTGAAGCCAGGCTTTCCGCGACCGGCGGTCCCTGAACGTCGGATTGAGGGGAAACGGGGATACATCCCAGTTTACGAAGAACATTCGCGAGGCACCAAAAGCGAAAATACTTTGGGTTCACCATGAACGAAATCGGTCGGTCGAGTGCAGCTACGAGCGCCAGTTGATCGAACCAGGAGGAATGATTGGCAACCACGATCGCACTGGCGGAATCGCACAGATTCTCCTGGCCGGTAACAATCACCTTAACGCCAAAACCTCGCAGCGAAAGTCGTATAGCCTTCTGCAACCGGCTTCTGAATCGTTCTTCGGTTTCAGTCCGGTCAAAGAATGGCAAGAGGATGAGATAATAAAAGAAGCTGGCGTAGTATCCGGCAAAGCCAGTGGCGCGACGCAAAAGTGCTTGCATTCCAGCGAACTCCTTCTGGCCAAGAACCTCAGCTCGAACCTGAATCAACGCCGCAATGCAACAATACGGATATCAAGCCATGTAACATAGTCGCAGACAAAGTCGGTGCCCCGCAGAACGATCACCTGCCTTCGTAAGAAGTGCTTAGAGCGTTATCCGGTCGACGATCGCTGCACGCTCGGTTAAGAAGTCAAAAAGACTTGCCTGATCCGTCGAAAGCGGGATTTCATCCCTGTCGCAGAGAATTGGCGAAGTCGCGATTTGAATATCACGGACATTTTTTCGAAATCGGAAAGTTCTGGCCTGAATTTTCAAGAATTGAGAGGATCCCGTTGAATTCGCCCCATTGGGAACTGCGTTGGGGTATGACAGTCGCCAACTCGCAAACGGCTTTCTTCACGCGGAGCGTGAAGGCTACTTTGGCAAGAATGCTTGGGCTTGGGCGTATGTTGTGAATCTCTTCAACAATTTGGCAAACAATCGAGGACTCGACAGCGCGTTCCAGCCTCCGGCATTTCTTCCGGGATTGTTCTGTATCGATGATTCTCCATTCTGGACGGAAGTAACCGTGTGTGACATCATCGGGAACGTGCCGACTGATACTCAGCAATCCTCAATGTCACCGAGAATCGAATATGAAGTCTGTTTCAACGCTGGCGATTTGTCTGCTACTGTTCCAATCGGCTCTACGAGCAACTGCCGCCGACTCTAAACCACTGAAGGTTTTCATCCTTGCCGGACAGTCCAACATGGAAGGGCAGGCCGTCACGGATCTGGAAGGGAAGGACTACAACGATGGCAACGGGACGTTGCGATTCCTGCTGAAGGACCCCAAAAAAACGTCGCTCGTCAAACACCTCGCGATGCCGGATGGAGGCTGGGTGGTGCGCGATGACGTCTGGTGTCGGTATCAGCGGGAAAGCGGGCCATTGCTGGCAGGTCCGTTGACGATGGGTTTCAGCGTTTACGGCGACCGCCATCACTTTGGCCCGGAATTGCAGTTCGGACACGTGCTGGGAGATCACTTCGAGAATCCAGTCCTGCTGATCAAGACGGCCTGGGGTGGCAAGAGTCTGTATCAGGATTTCCGGCCTCCTTCATCGGGTGGCAAGGTTGGACCGTACTACACCAAAATGATTGAGCAGGTGCGTGGAACGCTGGACAATCTGAAACGAGACTTTCCGGCCTACGATGGGCAAGGCTACGAACTCGCGGGGTTTGTCTGGTATCACGGATGGAATGATGGCGTCGATCCGAAGAATGCCGTTCCTCAATACGAACAGAATCTCGTCAACCTGATTAACGACGTTCGCCAGGAATTCAAGGCCCCGAAATTGCCCGTCGTCATCGGCGAACTGACTGGTCCCTGGGTTGAAGCTCCCGGTGAATGGACAACGCTGCGAAACGCTCAACGCAAGGTGGCGGAACGTCCGGAATTCCGAGGGAACGTCCTGTTTGTCGAAACGCACGATTTTGTCCGAAAGCCGGAAGAGTCACCCAACCCAACGCACGGTCATCATGAATATGGCAATGCGGAGACATACTTTCTGGTCGGTGATGCTTTGGGCAAAGGGATGGTCACTCTGCTGACACCTTCGGTCTCGAAGGCCGAGGCACAACTTCCGCAGCCAACGTCGCGGTCCGATCGCAATCTCGAAGGCTGGACGATTCGCGTGGATGACCGGCTGCTCGGCGAATCTGCAGACGCACCCCTCGGCGCACGTGCCTTGAGGTTTCTGGAAGCCAAACTCGTCGAGATCAAGGCGGTCGTCCCGGCTGAACGGCTGAAGGAATTGCAGGAGTTCACGATCGTTCTGGACCTGAACTGTGGAAACCTGGGGGCGATGCAGTATCACCCTGACGCAGGCTGGCTGAAGGCACATGGTTTTCCCGTCGAACTGGCGAAATGTGTGCACTTGCCTCGTGCCGCAGACGTGGCAACTCAGCGCAACATCAACGAACAACCCTGGGTGATCCTGCACGAACTGGCTCACGCCTTTCACGACCAGAAGCTGGATTTCGATGAGCCACGAATCATGGCTGCCTATCAGAAATTCAAGCAGAGTGGTCACGGCGACGCGGCACTGCTGTACAACGGCAAACGAGTCAAGCACTATGGCTTGACTGATCAGAAGGAGTTCTTTGCCGAGATGACCGAGTCTTATTTCGGCGTCAACGACTTCTTCCCGTTCAATCGCGCGGAACTTCAAGAAGCCGAACCCGAACTGTTTCAGCTTCTCAAAGAAATTTGGAGTTCACCCGAGAAGCGTTGAGCTACGGAACGAGTTTCTGCTGCAATACCACGGCACCTTTCTCGTCGCGCACCTGGGCTCGCACGAGGGGTGGCGTCTGGTCCCAGTCAATTTCGATGCCACCAAAATTGACATCGAAGAAGGTCAACCCGACTCGGTATCGGTTGATTTCGTTTGCAAAGCGAACTCCTGCCTTCGTGATATTACCACTCGGGGCATTCAGACTGCTCGACGTCACTTCGGTGATCGGATAGCCGGTCCCGAATTCATCGGCGGGCAATCGCATGATCTCAGCCAGATGCCGATCACCGCTCAGCAGAACTACTCCCCTGGCCTTCGTGTCGCGAATCAGTTCGAAGAGCTTCTTGCGTTCGAGCGGAAAATTCGCCCACGATTCGGAGCCATGTTCGGTCGGCAGGATCTGGACTCCTGAGCAGATCAGCCGCAGTTCGGCGGGAACCTTTAGCTGTTGCGCCAGCCACTTCCATTGAACGTCACCCAGAACGGTCGCCTGTGGATCTTCATTGGCGGCATACGGACCGCGATACCCGTCTCCCGGTTCTCCCGGCTTGTAACCCTTCTTTAGCGGGCTGCGGTGATAGCGGGCGTCGAGCAGGATGACCTGAACTCGCTTGCCCGGCGGACCGAAGACAGGTGCGTCATAGACCCCCTCCTGACGACGGCGCGGATGATCGGCAGGGACTCGCAAAAAATCGAGGAACAGTTGCTGCGATTCCCGCTTTTTGGGGTACTCGACCCCTGCGTCATTGGCACCGTAATCATGATCGTCCCAGGTCCCGATCACCCGACACGTCTGCTTCAGCTTTTCATAGCCGGGCTGAGCATCCAATTGCCCCCACTTGCTTTTGAGCAGTGCCATATCTTCAGTATCGCCGTAGATATTGTCACCCAGGAAAATGAACAACTGCGGCTTCATCTCAACAACAGCATCCCAGATCGGTTGCGGCTTGTCTTGCTTGGCGCACGAACCGAATGCGATCCTGCTCAGAACTTGGCTGTCAGTCGCTATCGGCTCGGCCGCGAACGATTCGCAGGTGATTGCCAGCAGCGAGAAAATGGTCAGAAAACAATTGAGCCGTGGTCGACCGGGCGAGCATGTCATGGCGCGAAATCTCACTGGTAAGGCGGGAAGATAGTCCGTCAGGATGACGAAAGGTGAGGCACACCCGGCACTTTACGGCGACTTCGATTTCATCGCAAGCGGCGGTGTTCGATGCCAATTGTTCCCCGCTGCGCGTCGCCTTCCCCGCGAATACCCGCGAATGTTTTCAGAGGATCGGTTATTCCGCAGTTTGCAGAGGAAGTTAACGCAAAGGCGCAGGGACGCAGAGAAGAGCAAATATCATTTCCTGCCTATTCGCACAGCGACCTTTCTGATTCTCATTCCCTGAGATAAGGCGAGACAAACCATGCATGAAGATGAAATCAGTCGGCAGATTATTCAGTCCGCAGTTGAAGTTCATCGAACACTTGGTGGCCCCGGCCTGCTGGAAAGCGTTTACGAAGAAGCATCGGCCTGGGAGTTCGAATCAGGACGACTTAACTCATAATGCCTTCACCCTGCGCCTTTGCGTCTCTGCGTTAAATTCCTCTATCTTTACGCGGAAGAATTTAACGCAGAGACGCAAAGGCGCAGGGTCGCAGAGAAGAGCAGATATACTCCTCTGGCAATTCGCAACAAACATTCATTCGCAATGCTGAGAAAAGCCATGCATGAAAATGAAATCAGTAGGCAGATTATTCAGTCCGCTGTCGAAGTTCATCGTACGCTTGGTGGCCCCGGCCTACTGGAAAGTGTTTACGAAGAAGCGTTGGCCTGGGAGTTGAACCAGGTCGGCTTAACGGTCGAACGTCAGATGCAGCTTCCAATTCCGTACAAAGGTCACGTCCTGACCACGTCGCTGCGCATCGATCTGATCGTTGGCGGCCTGGTGGTCGTCGAATGCAAATCGACCAGCAAATACAACGACGTGTTTGAGGCTCAAACCTTGACCTACCTGCGGCTGACCGGTTTAAAACTGGGACTGGTTATCAATTTCGGAGAGAAATTGGTCAGAGATGGAATTCATCGGATCGTGAATGGCTTGTAGAAAGAAGGCAAGAGCCAACTGAAGGCATGTGCTCTGAGCTCTCGCGGGCTTTCAGGCCACAGTTTCGCTTCCGATTCTTGACCTGTGCAGACCAGCAGTCCGCGGCAGGGCAATCGGTTTTTCAATGTAGGGTGGGACAAGCTCGCTCCGAGCGCCGGCTCACCATAATGAAACGTCGAGAATGGATGGTGGGCCAGCGCGGCGAAGCGCCTCTGGTCCCACCCAACATTCTGCCCAGCTTCAAAAAGGTATTGACCCTGCTCAACCAGACCTCACGGCATGTCGATGACTTCGGTTCCACTGGCGCTCCCCAATGCGCGCCAAGTCCCGAGATTGATATTGTCCGACACGAAACGAACGGAGCCGTCACACAGCGCCACGTGAACCCCACCTGTGTGGCGGCTGCGAGCGGTAAACCGAGTCGGATTTGAAGCATCGCTGACCGCACAGGGAAGATTTTGTGTCGGCTGGCTGTTGCAATAAACTGACGTATAGATCCGATCGGGGACCGATGAATTGGGCGATTCATACGTCGTAATCCCACTGGCGTCGCCCCACCAGAAGAACCCTCGCAAATCACTTCCCTTTCCCTGCAGAACTTCTCCCACCAGGATTGTGTTTGATGTTCCGTCAGTGATATTTGCCAGCTTTTCGCCCCAGGTTCGCTTCCCGACATCCGTATTCTTGGCGGTACCAAAAGGAGCCCCCAGGAACGTCACAGAAGTACCAGGATAGGTCGTCTGACCATAGTGGGTGTTACCCCAATTTGCCGCATAGTTGTGATTTGTGATCGATCCAATCGGTGCGTTGATCATGTCGCTCGGGCAACTGTAAACCGTATACCGCCTGGCAGTCACATTAGTCGTATTGGGTGCAGATCCATATCGAGGGAACGTACCGCCACTCTGAGGTGCGGGACCGTCGCCGTAGACGGCGTCATTTCCACCCCAGTTTTCGTATTTCACCATCACGTTGCTCTGGTCCAGGAATCCCAGCAGCAACACTGGCCACGTTCCCCAGCAGCAGCCGTAAGGTCCCTGCCCCGCTGGCAACGTCCCGTTACTGTCATGGAAATTATGTGCCGCCAGACCAATCTGCTTGAGATTGTTCTTGCACTGGGAACGACGCGCCGCTTCCCGTGCCTGCTGGACTGCAGGCAACAACAGCGCGATCAAGACTGCGATAATCGCAATCACGACCAGTAATTCAATCAGCGTGAAACCGCGTCTGGATTTCGTCCGCACCACATGGCAATTCGTCAAATGTCGCATGACAGAACCTTTGTAAAAAAGCCACGACACTGGAAAAGAACGACAGATATGAACTACGGAATCTTGACGTCAAACGTCACGGGCTTGCCTGACCCCGCTTCGTATTTCAGCGTAGAATTGCGGTTGAACTCCGCAGGAATCAATTCTTTATTGGCTTGGTCCGCCCCCATCGACTCGGGGCCAGGTGGAGCGGCAGAATCACCCTGCTGGGACTCGATGGCAGAAACTTTCACCGTATACGAAGCCGGTCGCAATCCTTGTGGTGCAGGAATCGAATACTTCCCGTCCGCAACTACGGCGCCGCTACGATGTGACCCGTCTGTCGCCTCAAACTCAATCGTACCACTCTTCAGCGGTTTGCCTGCAAGTGTTACGTTTCCAGAAACGGGGAATCGTCCATTCGTGCCAGCCCCACATCCCAACACGCAAACGGACAAAAAGACGCAAAACACCCAATTGCGCATGTTTACTCTTTCAATTCATGGGAGAAATCTGATACGAGCCACACTATCTACGGGGACCCTGCTTGTCAATTATTTTGCGACACCGATTGCCGAAGAGTATCCTTGAAACAAACAGACGACAGCTACCGACAACATCCTGAACCTTTAGGCTCCCTTTCATTGAATCCGAGATATTCACAGTTGTCCCCACAGGGCTTCGGCGATCCAGTCGAGATCATCAGACTGCGCTTCGCGCGGAACGGCGGCCCCAGCAGAATTCAGAGCTGAAACAACCAGCAATCTCAACACACTGGCGAGCGGTGTTCCCGGGCGTTGCTCCGTAGGTTCGCTGCAACTCATGACGATCATTCAGGAATGCCATCACTGGCTGGTCTGTCCGAAACGTTGCCACCATCACTTTGGCTTCGGTCGATGACAAGAAATCCTGCCATTCAGGTGTGGCATCTTCCATTTCCTGGACGCCCAGGATCCGTCCAGCAAAGCCTTCGGCACTGGGGCTGGCGATTCGTAAATCGATCGATTCCCTTTTGGCCGCAGAGATATCACCTGTCATCGCAGCCAGCAGGGACTCTTCAAAGCTGCGCAGCGTCTGCACGCAGGATGCTTCGTTCTGGGCGAAGAGCGAATTCACCCAGCGTTCTTGTCGACGATCGGTGTTGTACCAGACGA
>JBAWWJ010000096.1:0-28072 GCA_037146815.1 Planctomycetota bacterium | reverse complement strand
ACCTGTTACCTATGTCCCCGAACGACTGTTACCCTTGTCCCCGGTCCAAAGAGAACCAAGCCGGGCCACCCTGCCGTGATGGGCTGTTGTCATTCGATTATCGTGGCAGGATGGCCAGAGCTGGACCAACGGGAAGGCCCCGAGACGGAGGGAACGTTCAAACTTTCAGGGCCATCCGCTTCGCTCCTGACCCTGCCACCCCGCCGTTAGTCCAGCCCCGGCCCACCCTATCCATTCGGCGTTGCCTTCCGCTGCCCATCCTTGTACTTCAATCATGAAGCCATATATGGCATACTGCGCTCCCGAGGATTTCCGTTTTCGTAAAGGGGCCTTGCAGTGGCCGCTGCTCGGTTATCAATTGCGTTCAGTCACGTAATAAATGACTTTTCTCCGCTTCCTTGAGAATTCGAGGCGGCAAAAAATAAAGTACGGAACTCGAGCCATGTTGCATGTGTTCGAACCTTCTGCAGATTCCCGTGGAATTGACCGCATCCGACGAAGTCCAGCGTTACCGGTATTGTGTGCGATCGCCTTGGGGATTATTGCGGATCGCGTTGCAATGATTTCCTGGTCGACCTGGTGGATTGCGACGGCGTCGCTGGTGCTTGTATCCGGTATTCCTATCGCGTTTCGTTGGCGGTTTATTTCTTCACTTGTGCTATTGGCCGCATGCAGCACTCTTGGGGGATGCTGGCACCACTGGTGCTGGTCCTGTACTTCTGAAAACCAGATTGCCGCATGGGCCGTGGACCAAGGTCGGCTTGTTCGACTACAGGCCAAGGTCTTGCAGGCACCGTTGATTCTGGTTTCAGAACCTGATGACAGCGTGCCGTGGCGAGCCCCCGAGCGAACTCTGACTGTTGTTGTGTGCCGTTCACTCATCGGTGGCGCTGAAGGGATGATCCCGGTGACAGGTCGAGTTCGAATGTCCGTGGACGGGAAACTCGAAAGCCTGGCGGTTGGGGATCTGATCGAAGTCATTGGTAAAATTGTCCTCCCGAATGAGCCTGCAAATCCTGGTGAATTCGATTATCGACAATGGTTACGAGCACAGGGGCTTCATGCATCACTGGCTGTTGAACACGTCGACGCAATTCAGATCCGGGGACGCGAGCGATCTGTTGTCGACTGGTTGATTGTGGGGCGGGCAGCCATCCGACGTCGTGCCGAAGACTTAATGACCAGCCGTTTGTCGCCACGAACTGCCGTTGTCGCACAGTCACTGCTGCTCGGAACTCGCGTTGAACTGGACCGTGATCTCAGGCGAGCCTTTGCCGAAAGCGGGACTCTTCACGTCCTGGCTATCTCGGGAATGAACGTGGGGTTGCTCTGGAGTTGGCTCTGGTTTGTTTGTCGACTACTGCGCGTATCACCACGAATTTCACTGAGTGCCGTACTCATCCTGTTGCCGACATACGCTTTGATTACGGATGCCAATCCGCCAGTCGTCCGGGCCACGATCGTCGCTGCGGTGCTGGCAATTGGTCAGTTGATTGGTCGGAATACGTCCCAATGGAATTCGCTGGCATTGGCGGCCATCCTTGTTCTGGCGTGGAATCCGTGCGATTTATTCAACTCCGGCGCGCAACTTTCGTTCGTTGCCGTCTGCTCGATCTTGTTGACCACCAGTTTCTTGAAATCGTTCCGCATACCTCTGGAGTCAGACAACGAACCGATCGGCACGAGGTCCCTCTGGCGCACAGGTTGGAACTGGCTGTTTCGATCTCTTGTCGAAGGATACATCGTCAGCATCGGTGTCTGGGTGATGACCTCACCGCTGATTGCTTCGCAATTTCATCTGGTTTCGCCCATTGGGTTCGTCTTGAACGTGCTGCTGGGTCCGTTGATTACCCTGATGTTCTGGCTGGGCTATTCGTTTCTGCTCCTCGGCCTGGTCTCACCCGATATCTTTGGAATCCTGGGAGCCCCGTTTGATGTGACGCTCAACTGGTTTTTGTCCATCATCCAAGCCGCCACATTTGATCTGGGGCATACCTACGTCACTGCACCGCCGCAGTGGTGGATGATTGGCTTTTATGCCCTGACGGTCACGTTTGCCATTGTCGATCAGTGGTACGGGCGGATCTTCTGGTCAGCGCGAGCGGCGCTGGTCTGGTCGGTGATTGGACTGGCAGTCTCCTTGCAACCCGGGGAGGCGAAGGGGCTCCGTTGTACCGTCCTGTCGGTTGGACACGGACTCAGTGTCCTGCTGGAACTCCCGAATGGTCAAACGCTGCTGTATGACGCAGGCGGAATGAGCGGTGGGACTCGGACGGCGCGTTCCATCGAGTCCGCGATCTGGTCGTCAGGAAAATCGCGTCTCGACGCGATCGTGGTTTCACATGCCGATGCGGACCACTGCAATGCCGTCCCTGAACTGGTGGAAATCGTGCCGACCCGGACGCTGCTGGTCAATCGAACCTTTCTCGACTGGACTCAGTCGCCCGTTGCTGCAGCGATTGAACGATCCGCGGCAGCAGGAACATCCATTCAACTGCTTGCTGCGGAACAAACGTTAGAGCTAGATCCGAACGTCGAAATCAGCGTGCTGCATCCCTCGGTCGATTTCGTCGGCAGGTCGGATAATGCCAACAGTCTCGTGCTTTGCGTGACTTATGCTGGCAAGCGAATTGTGCTGACTGGCGACATCGAAAAAGATGGCCTCGTTCGTCTGCTGAAATCGGAGCGTCTCCATGCGGATATCTTGCTGTCGCCACATCATGGGAGTCTGGCTGCTAATCCACGTGATCTGGCCCGCTGGGCGACTCCGGAATGGTTGATTGTGAGCTGTCGCGACGATGCCGTTCGAGATCGCCTGACATCGCAATTTGGTTCCGAAACTCAAGTGCTGACAACAGCACGATTTGGAGCGGTCCGGTGTGAGATCAGTCCCGACGGGGAGCTTACGGTTTCCCCCTTCAAAAACAGGCAGTGAAGCTGATATTCATCGGGAACCTTACGTTGTGCGTCCAATCAGCGGAACGCGACAGTTGCCCAAAACATTTCGTTTTGGTGAGACGTCGCATTGATTCACGGATTCGCCACAGTTGATGCTCGCATCCGGTGCCACTGATGACTACCATCAATGGTTCGTACCACCCTCGTTCGAGGGCGGAATGGCATTTTATTTGACGACTTTTCCGCACGAGCGACATTTATGACCGATTCGAACGCGCTCCCATCCCAGCCATCCGCAGATTTTGTGCCACCGCATCCAGGTTCGCAGGTCATGCCCCAGTGGGATGCGGGCGAACTCCCCGAAGCTCCCGTATTTCAGTTGCGGAACTGGACTGCCTTCATCGGTCCGAGCATGGTGATGGCAGCGGCGGCCATCGGCGGCGGCGAATGGCTGACTGGCCCGCTTGTCACTGCGAAATATGGGGGTGCGCTCCTGTGGTTGTCGACTCTCAGCATCCTTGGCCAGGTTGTCTATAACATCGAAATCAGCCGGTACACCTTGTACACGGGTGAGCCGATTTTCACCGGGAAATTTCGAACGCTGCCAGGCCCGATGTTCTGGCTGGGGATCTATCTGGTATTGGACTTTGGCTCACTGCTGCCCTATCTGGCATCAAATGCGGCGATTCCGGCGGCAGCATTGTATCTGGGACGCCTTCCCAGTGCGGAGTCAGATTCGTCGCTGCTCGCGGTCCTTTCGTGCGTGTTGTTTATCCTCTTGCTGCTTCCGCTCACGATCGGCGGCAAGGTCTATAACTCCCTAAAAGCGATCATGACGTTCAAGCTGATCGTCGTGATGGGTTTCCTCATTTTCCTCGCGGTGTTTTATTCGCGACTGGAGACATGGACAGAGATTGGCTCGGGATTCGTCAAATTCGGTAACTTCCCCGTTATTGCTGATGAAGACTTGAACGGAAACGGTAAGCAGGACGAAGGGGAAAGCCCCCACAAGCCGAAGGTGGAAAACATCGCCTCGAGCTGGGCTCAAGGACGTTTGTTTCCACGACTCGATCTGTCGATGATCGGCATCCTGGTTTCCATGATTGCGATTTCAGGGAACGGAGGATTGACGAATACTCCCATCAGTAACTTTACTCGCGAACAGGGCTGGGGAATGGGGCGGCACGTCGGGGCCATTCCCAGCATTGTCGGCGGGCACGCCATTGAGTTGTCGCATGTGGGTATGGTTTTCCAGGTCACAAAGGAATCGCTGGAACGCTGGAAACGATGGGTCTGGCATATCGAACGTGAACAAATCTGGTTGTGGCTGCCGGCCTGTTTTCTGGGACTGGCGCTGCCGAGTATGCTTTCGGTGCAATTCCTGCCAAGAGGGACCGACCTGAAGGACAAGTATCAGGCGGCTGCCATGACCGCGGACGGTGTCGGCGAAGCGGTCGGTGGTAAGGCCGAGACAACTCAGGGGGCCGATGGTAAGCAACAGATTCGTCGCTCGTACCTGAACCACTCGTTCTGGAGCCTGACACTGTTCTGTGGGTTTCTGGTCCTGGCGACCAGCATGGCCTCCACAGCCGACGGCGTACTGCGGCGATGGGTCGATGTCTGCTGGACCGCATTGCCGTTCCTGCGCTCGTGGGATACGAAGCACATCGGCAAGCTCTATTTCGGCGTCCTGTGCATCTATGCCGGACTCGGACTGGTCATGCTCTCGTTTGTCAAAGGGGACGTCTTGCTGGTCTTCTCTGGAATGATCTACAACTACGCGCTCGGGTTCAGCAGTCTGCACGTCGCCGTCATCAATACGGTTTTGTTGCCGCCGGCCTTGCGTCCCAGCCTTGCCCGTCGAATGCTGCTGGTTCTGGGAGGGATCTTTTTCCTGACCGCAGCCGTGGTGTCATCCTATGTCGAGATTCCGAAGCTGCGTGCCGCCCTCAAGCCAGCCGTCGCGAAGGTTGAAGAGAAGGCGAAAGATGCCACAGTAAAGCCAACCGAGGACAAGCAGGCACTTAAGAGCTGATACAGTGACTTTTGATGGCGTAACAGGAATTCAGTGACGTATTCCCGATTATTTTCAAGGATGAAATGTGAACGAGATTTCGATCTGGCTTGAGCGACTGGCACTCATATTGCCACAGGGCTCTGGCGCGGGACCGGCGGTACCTTCATTGATCGGATCCACGTTCTGGACGATTCTGGCCGCTGCCGATGCCGAGCAAGGCTTCAGTCTGCTGGAGTTGTTGCGGTGGGGATTCGATCTGCTGCTCCATCTGGATGACGAACTGAAAAAGATTGTCGCCCAGTATGGACTGTGGGCTCACCTGATTCTGTTCGGAGTCATCTTCTGCGAAACAGGTCTGGTCGTCACCCCGTTTCTCCCCGGCGATTCGCTTCTATTCGCGGCGGGGGCATTCGCTGCCGACGGGTCGTTGCGAATCGAATGGCTATTGCCGTTGTTGATTGTGGCTGCGATCGCAGGTGACACTGTCAATTACTGGATGGGGCATTGGTTCGGCGAGCATGCCTTCAGTGGGAAGATCCCGTTTCTGAAGAAAGACCACCTGGAAAAGACCCATCGATTCTTCGAAAAATACGGTGGGAAGACGATTATCCTCGCTCGATTCGTCCCGATCATCCGTACCTTTGCCCCGTTTGTGGCAGGGATGGGCTCGATGAACTATCGCCTGTTTCTCGTCTACAATGTCGTCGGAGGCATCGCTTGGGTTCTGATTTTCGTGCCGCTTGGGTACTGGTTCGGAACGTTGGAGATCGTCAAGAAGAACTTTGAACTCGTCATGGTCGCAATTGTTGGCTTGTCATTACTGCCACCAGCCTGGGAACTGGCCCATCACTGGTGGACTCACCGAAAGCAGAAACCTGCCTGAGAAAATCGAATCGGGCGTCGTTTCTCCGCCGTTCCCGATTTGCTAATTCAAACTGACCCACTACCTGCCGCTCATAAAGCATTCGGTGGCGATGTCTGGTCGATCGAAGAAATGGTTGCCGGATTGGGCTGAATTAAATGCCACGGTTGGCGACGAAAAGCGGGATGCGTCACGCTGGTGATGGCGTTGGTGCTGACGGTGGGATGGTTCCGAAGCCGGGTCGTCATCGACACTGTTGAATTCGCCAAATGGGATGACGGAGGCTTGGAGTTTGGTTCAGATTGCGGATCTCTATTCTTAAGATGGATGTTTTATACCGAGCCGAGTCCGCCCGGATTCAAATTCTTCATTCCACCAAGCTGGTCAACGGTTTCCCAAAATCCCCAAGCAGGGCCTCAGGATGCGACCTGGTCTGGAGGTGGGATTCAGTACATTCGCAAGGTATTTGATTCAGATGACCAAACTGCCGTGCGAGCAATATCGATCCCCTATTGGTATTTCGTGACACCTCTCACCGTTTTTTCCGCTTGCTTGATTCTCCGGAAGCCGCGACGAAAACTGGCCGATCAGCCTGCGAATCTGAATATTAATTCAAACTGACCCACTACCGAACGGCATCACTTCTTATGAGGGGGTTTGGCTGGCTTCGCGCGATGCGTCCGGATGGCGCCGAGGGCTTTCTGAAAGTCTTCGGGAAGCGGTGCTTCGAATTCCATCCTCTGACCTGTTACAGGATGGTCAAAGCAGAGACGAAATGCGTGCAATGCCTGGCGGGCAAGCAAGACTTCCTCCTGTTCCGGCGGAAGGTTCTCCACGAGATCAGACATCTTCAGCGAACTGTGGCCTTCATACAGGCGGTCTGCGACGATGGGGTGCCCCAGATGATGCATGTGAACTCGCAACTGGTGCGTCCGTCCTGTCTGAGGGCACAAGCGCAGGAACGTAAATCCCCGATGGCGCTCCAGGACTTCGTAAAACGTCGCCGCAAAACGGGAATTACCGCTCTCGGGGCAGACCATCATCCGTTCCCGGTTCCGCTGGCTGACGCGAACGTGCGTCTCAATAAAGTCACGATCGAATGAGACTTCGCCCCAGGCGATCGCGCGATATTCTTTCTCAACTGTCCGCTGCTCAAACTGACTGCTCAGATTGGCGTGAATTGTATTGTCTTTCGCGACCACCAGGACACCACTCGTATCGCGGTCCAGGCGATGGACGATGCCAGCTCGATGCTTACCCGCAACATCGCTGAGCTTGTCGAAATGAAACTGTAAGGCTCCAGCCAGCGTCCCGAGGTAATTGCCTCGCCCCGGATGGACGATCATATTGGCGGCTTTGTTGATGACGATCAGGGAATCATCGTCATACAGGATATCCAGCGGAATATCTTCAGGAGGAAGGGTACGGTCCGGGTTCTTTGGCAACTGGAATTCGAGACAGTCGTTGACTCGCAGTCGCCTCGCCATCTTGACGGGCAGACCGTTGCACAGCACCAGACGTTCTTCGATGACCCGCTGAAATGCTGCCCGACTGAAATTGGGATGCAACCGTGAGAGGTAATGGTCGACGCGCCATCCATGGGCGCGGGCTTCCACGACGACTTTCTGGACGCTTCCCGGTTCTGCCGCAGGTTCGGCGACTTCGATCGGTTCTTCGGGTTCGTCCGCGGGAATTTCATCGGTCATGGAATCAGTCACCAAAAATGAAGCGTGACATGTCGAAGGGACATGTCACCAGTCTACCAACAAGAATGGCACGCCCTCAAAAAGCTTGGGGCATGCCAGCGAGGTTTTTTTGCTATTTATCAATCGGGCTGAATCCAGTCAGCCGGATCATTCTTTCTTTTCAGCCTTTGGTTCCGCAGGCTTTTCTGATGGCTTTGCTTCGGGCTTGGCCTCTTCCTTTGCAGGAGACTCAGGCTTTGCTTCTGGCTTCGGCTCAGGCTTCGCTGCTTCACCTTCTGGCTTAGCAGGATCAGCGGGCTTTTCCGTTTTCGGTTCTTCCTTCGCAGGTTCGCTTTTCACGGGTTCGCTTTTCGCAGTGTCTGCCGGCTTTTCTTCGCTCTTCTTTTCGGCATCCGGCTTCTTGGCATCACCTTCCGGCTTCAGGATGGAATCGTGATTGAATTCACTCTTTCCGGGTGAGGGAAGCATGCTCTCCAGATCGTCCTTTGCGTCGCCGTCTTTCGGTCGAGTTTCCGAGGGCTTTGGCGTCTGCTTGCTGAACCATGCGTAGAATTCCTTCGCCCCGCCCGTTTTCAGCGACGCAATGCGCTGGTCTGCGACTTGCTTGTAAAACGTCTCTGGCAATGCATCGAGCAAACGCTGGTAGGCATCAATCGCCTTGCCAGTGTCGCCACTGTTCGTCGCTTCAGTCGTGACCGCCAGCCCCCACAACGCTCTTTCCAGAATGGCGGGTTCGGCCCCCTTTTCGTCGGCAACTTGCGAATATCGTTCGGACGCCTTCTTCAATTCACCCAGGGCAAATTCGCGATCCGTAAACAAGCGTGACATTCCGGCCTGCTGATAGCTTTCTGCTTCACGCAGCTTGGCCCACCGACCTGCAATCGTTCCCTTATGCGTGTCGGCGATATGTGCGTACTGTTCAACCGATGAAGCTTGTTCCAGCAATGTCCAGGCAGCGGTTGCCTTGGCACTCGATTGGCGTGACCACCAGAGACATCCCGCAGCGACGACCAGAATCACGCAGATTCCCATCACAATCTTGGTTGCGTGCTCTTCCAACCGATGACCGATTGCAGTAATCGTCTGGCCAAGTTGGTTTGTTGGTAGTCCCTGAGGATCTTGGGTATTCATGCTGACAAACATCCGTGATGTGTACTGGTAAACCACACAAAACGCCCGATGCGTGTGGCCCTGCGAGTATAGAAGTGCTTGGCGAGACCGTCAAGTTTCGCGAACTTCTCTCGTCACAATCATTTACGCGTACGATCAAGGCCCGTTCCGACCGGTCGGGCCTCGTTTCGATAAATTCTTCTGAGCGGCCAACCCTTTGACCCTCAATCCCCTCCGACGACACTACATTTGAGGATCACCTACCGAAGTGGTCGGCCTTCCAAGGGTTTGCCATTCGTATCGAGAATCTGGAAATGGTGGATTCCCGCCTTCCGCTGGTCGGTATAGGTCCAGACGATCTTCTT
Source organism: Planctomycetota bacterium (assembly GCA_037146815.1). GTDB lineage: Bacteria > Planctomycetota > Planctomycetia > Planctomycetales > Planctomycetaceae > Schlesneria. Next base: position 19,114 of record JBAWWJ010000096.1, on the reverse strand, counting down.
TTCGCGAGTCACTTCAAACAACTTCGTTTTGCCCGAGGAGGCATGGTAGGCCGTAATCACCGTGTTTCCGTTCGGCAATCGCTGCCCGCCACATGCGTCGTCAAATGGCTTCGAGGGAAAGTCGTCATTGGAGACCTTCCAGACCGTTTCACCAGCCTTATTGACTTCGATTGTCAGGTTTCCGATCGTGCAGTTGATCAACGTATTCCCATCATCCAGCCGGATCGCGGTGAATGGCCAGTTAGGGGTCGCGACCTCCCAGACGATTTTTCCATCGGGTTGGTATTCGCGGACGACTTTATCCAGCAGTTGTGGGACGAGGTAGTTCCCGTTTGCCAGCTTGCGAGCCATCCGGGTCTGCAGATGGTGATCCTTGGTCTGAGCCTGCAAGGGGACTTCGACGACGATTTTTCCTTCCCGATTGACTTCCAGCAACCGAGGCTTGTTGCCGGCCTCAGTCAACATGATGTTGCCGTTCTCCAAGGCCTGAGCCGTATTAACTTCGGATTGAGTCCCCTTGAATTCGAAGACCACTTTTCCTTCGCGAGTCACTTCGACGACCGAACCGCCGTCGTTCGCTTTGGAAAGAGTCAGCAGGATATTTCCGTTGGGCAGGACCCAGCCATCGCGCGTCGACTTGGGATATGACCAGGTGGTTTTGCCACTACCATCAACAATAAACGTCTCGCCACCCGTGACCAGAAACGAATGCGTGATTGCAGTCTCGTCAGCGCCGGATGCCGTGCCGCAGGCCGCTGGGACGCCAGCGATAAGTGCGCAAATCGCAATCCATGCCATTCGACTAACCGGGTGTCTCATGTTTATTCCTGACGTACAAGGTTCGATGGTGCAAACTCGTAGAATTGTCACAGCGGCCAATCACAGCGACCTTTGGAATCTATGCCGTGCCGTACTATGCCTTGAATCCCGTCATATAGGGGAGCGTTTTTGCCGCTGCCTGAACTGCATCGGCCCCTTCCAGCAACTGGCCCAGGAAATCCCATTTTCCGGTTGTCAGGGCCAGTCGAGCCCCGTCCGGGATCGAGATCGGAACGGTCAATGACCCAGCCTTGGCCTGCAGCGCATTGAGATCCACGGAGATGGAAATCTTCGGATCCGCGTTGATCGCGGCGGTCAATTTTTCGAGGTCACTGCGCGAGGCACAGACGCATGGGACACCCAACGTTGTGCAATTACCAAAGAAGATCTCTGCGAATGATTCGCCGATGACCGTTTTGATCCCCCACCGAATCAGTGCCTGAGGAGCATGTTCACGCGACGAGCCACATCCAAAATTGCGACCAGCCACCAGGACTGCGGCTCCATTGAATCGTGCATCGTCGAAAGGGTGAGAATGATCCTGCTGACGATCGTCTTCAAACGAATGTTCACCCAGGCCGTCAAATGTCACACATCGCAGGAATCGAGCGGGGATGATGCGATCGGTATCGATATCATCCAGCAACAACGGGATTCCAGTGCCAGTCACTTGTGTAATGAGTTGCATCGCAAAGTTCTTTCTATTTTCAGCGGGAAAACTTCCCTGCATTTGAATCTGAGTACGCTGTTTTCGAGGAGGAATTCGGCCTAGAGCATCGATCGCACATCACTGACGCAGCCATTGATCGCTGCAGCAGCAACCATTGCGGGGCTCATCAGCAACGTTCGTCCGGTTGGGCTTCCTTGTCGTCCCTTGAAATTTCGATTGCTGGACGACGCACAGACTTCGCGGCCCTTCAGCTTGTCGGGATTCATCGCCAGGCACATCGAACAGCCAGCTTCTCGCCATTCAAAACCCGCAGCTTCGAAGATCTTGTCCAACCCTTCGGCCATCGCCTGCTGCCGGACAAGTTGCGAGCCGGGTACGACGAGGGCCTTCACCCCCGCAGCAACTTTACGGCCCTTGGCGATTGCGGCTGCTTCGCGCAGGTCAGAGATTCGACCATTCGTGCAGGAACCGATGAAGGCAACATCGATTTTGACCCCTTGAATGAGCTGATCTTCATTCAAGCCCATATAGGCAAATGCGTCGCCCGTCCCCTTCTGATCGTCTGCAGTCAACGTCGACAACTTCGGCAGTCGTTCCGAAACCCCGACAGATTGAGCCGGATTGATTCCCCAAGTGACAGTCGGTTCGATTTCACTGCCGTTGAATGTCACCCGGTCATCGAATTCCGCGTCAGCGGGAGACGCCAGACTCAACCACCATGCGGCAGCGCGATCGAAATCGGCTCCCTGAGGAGCAAATGGTCGCCCCTTGATGTAGTCGACCGTTGTCTGGTCAGGGTTCACGTAACCACACCGTGCCCCCCCTTCGATGCTCATGTTACAGACGGTCATTCGCTCTTCGATCGTCATCCGATCGAAGACTTCACCCGCATACTCATAGGCATAACCGACACCACCCTGAACACCCAACTTGCGAATGATGTGCAGGATCACGTCCTTGGCGAAGACGCCCGGTCGCAGCTTGCCCGTGACTTCGATCCGGCGAACCTTGGGACGGCTGAGTGCCAAGGTTTGAGTTGCCAGAACGTCGGCAACCTGACTCGTTCCAATTCCGAATGCGATCGAGCCGAATGCACCGTGCGTACTCGTGTGGCTGTCACCGCAGGCAATCGTCATCCCAGGCTGAGTCAAACCCTGTTCGGGCCCGACGATGTGAACGACTCCCTGCCGAATATCTTTCAGGTCAAACAAACGGACGCCGAAATCGCGGCAGTTCTTTTCGATCGCCGACATCATTTCTTCGGCCAGTCCGTCCGCAAAAGGACGCAACTGATTGTCGGTTGGGACGATATGATCGACGGTCGCCAGAGTCCGCTCGGGAAACATCACCGTCAGATTACGGTCGCGCAGAATCGAAAACGCCTGAGGGCTGGTCACTTCGTGGATCAGGTGCAGGCCAATAAACAATTGAGTCTGCCCGGAAGCGAGCGAACGGACAGAATGAAGATCCCAAACCTTGTTGAACAGATTGCGACGGTCGGTCATGTCAAAATCCAAGTGAAAAAGAACGCAAATTTCCCGCAAGTCGAATTGTACCAATCTGATCGCGTCGGGCGAATCGTGCAAACTGAATTTGACTCCAAAATCCGGAGAGAATGACGCACCTTCCAGAAATGGATGGGCAATCACCCGATTTTGAAAAATCGAATTCTGTCAGCCGCCGACGTCCCGTCGGTTGTCGCGCCTCAATTCGAGGGTTGGGTGGCTTGTTCGCTAATGGCATCCGAATCTGCTGATCGGATTCCAGCGAGGCAAAGTTACTTGCTCTTGCACCCTGAAGCGCGTGTAATATCGATTGAGAATTTACCGGAACGCAAGGGATTTAGATCCATGGGAATTGTCCTCGCCAGCACCTCACCCTATCGCAAACAACTGTTGGAGCGACTTGGATTACCGTTCGAGCAGCGAGTACCGCTGTGTGACGAATCACTCCTGAAACAGTCTCCCTATACCAGTGCTGCCGGGCTGGCACGGACACTGGCCACGGCCAAGATTGAAAGCCTGATTCCGACTCACCCAGACGACACGTTGATTGGTGGAGATCAGATTGTCGAAGTGGATAATCAGATTCTGGATAAGCCAGAAACGGTGGACCGGGCGATCGAGCAACTGGCTCTGCTGGCAGGCCGTTCGCACCGGATTGCGACGGCTGTAGCCGTCTGGGATGAAGGTCGGCTCAACACTTACGTCGATATCACGACATTAACCATGCGCCCGCTCGACTTGCCTGCAATCAGGCGTTACGTCGAAGCAGATCAGCCGCTGGATTGCGCGGGATCCTACAAGCTCGAATCTCGCGGGATTACGTTGTTCGAACGGATTGAAACCGCCGACTACACCGCAATCATCGGCCTGCCACTGATAACCCTCACATCCATGCTCCGCGGAATCGGGTACATCATCCCCTGATTCACGCACTCGAAAACTCCGCAACACGATTTCACAGAACATATTGCGTCATTGCTTCCTGATCAACGCCCCGTCTTGCAGCCTCCCAACAATCTTCTGAGTTCCCGCCTGCGCGGGAATAACAAAAGCGAGATCGGCCTCAGAAACGAGCTTCCCATTCTGCCAATTTTCCTTCCAATCAGCGTTCATCAGTGTTCATTAGCGGTTCAAAGTTCATCAGTGGTTCCCCCGCCCATAATCCAACTCAAATATGAGAAAGTTGAACCTCGCGTCCGGTCGATTTGGAAATATGGCCGCAGTCGGGTATACTGTTGAGACTGAGTTTCAATCCGCGAAAGCCGAGGGTCGGATGCTCGTCGTACCGCTCGAAATGATGTCTACAGGCGAACAGGGACGCGTCTACAACCTGGACGGTTCGCCAGAACTCGTTGTCAGGCTTGAAGAAATGGGCCTGCGCGAAGGGGCCAGCGTTCGCATGGTGCGCTCAGGCTCCCCCTGTATCCTGGCGATCAACGATCACCGCCTTTCACTTCGTTTCGACGATTGTGCCACTGTTCTGGTGGAAGTCATGCGATGAAAACGCTCAATGACCTGCGTCAACCCGGCCAGCGAGGGGAGATTCTTGATGTGACTGGCGACGATGCGGTCGCTGTGCGACTGATGGAAATGGGACTGACGGAGGGGGCCGAAATTGAACTCGTGGGATTTGCCCCGTTGGGTGACCCGATCGAGTTTCTGATCCGTGGCTACCGGCTCTCACTCCGCAAAGCCGAAGCGGCACGCGTCACCATTGACGTCCTCTGAGTTCTCTTACTACCTCCGCCTGAAAGTTGCTGCTCGTAATGACTTCCGCTCCATCACCAACTGCGGGCCCGATTACTGTCGCCGTGATTGGTAACCCCAACACGGGAAAGAGCACTCTTTTCACCGCGCTCACAGGAATTCATTCCCGCATCGGAAATTACCCTGGTGTTACCGTTGAAAAGAAGATTGGTAAGTTCCAATTCAACGATCGCGAAATTCGTCTGGTCGATCTGCCGGGGACCTACAGTCTTTCGCCCCGCTCACTCGATGAAATGGTCTCGGTAGAAGTCCTCTTGGGGCGACAGGCTGAAGTCGGGAAGATCGATGTCGTTGTCTGTATCGCAGACGCTTCAAACCTCGAACGCAATCTGTATCTGACGAGCCAGATTCTCGATCTTGGACTTCCGACGGTTCTCGTCCTGAACATGTGGGACGTCGCGGTGTCTCGGGGTGTCACCATTGAGGCCGAAGCACTGTCGAAAAAACTTGGAATTGGCGTGGTGCCGTGCGAAGCCCATCGCCATCGACAGATCGACGATGTCAAACGAGCGATTCTGTCCGCAGCCGGTCAATCTGTGATTGCTCCCCCTCGTGTGTTTCCTCCCGAGTTTTACGAAGAAGGGCTGCGATTGCAGTCCATCCTCAAGGGCTGGGGTGACCCGGACGTGCCATTTTATGTTGCCGAACGAATGTTGCTCGACGTTGGTGGGCAAGTCGAAACATCGTTCACGGCACGTTTTCCAGCACAGTTACCGGACGAATTGAATTGTGCTCGCGAGCGATTGAAGGCCAACGGATTTCGGGTCCCGTCTGCCGAAGCCAAGGCACGTTATGCCTGGGTTCGTGAAACGTTGACGGGTGTATTAACGACACCCGCAGAACGGCCTGCCACACGCAGCGATCGCCTGGATCAATGGTTGACACACCGAACCTGGGGTCTGCTGGCATTTGCGTTTATCATGTTTGCGGTCTTTCAATCCATTTCGACGTTCGCATCACCCCTGATGAGCTATTGCGAAATGGGTCAGCAGGCCGTTGGAGAGTTTGTCGGATCGTGGATGGCGCCAGGACCATTTCGCAGCCTGATCGTCGACGGGGTGATCGCCGGGGTCGGCGGGATTCTCATCTTCCTTCCTCAGATCTGCTTTCTCTTCCTGTTCATCGCCTTACTGGAAGACTGCGGATACATGGCGCGTGCCGCGTTTCTCATGGACAAGTTGATGACCAAAGTCGGACTGAGCGGAAAGTCGTTTGTCCCCTTGATGTCGTCTTTTGCCTGTGCGATCCCTGGAATTATGGCGACACGAACCATTGAGAACCGCCGAGATCGGATGGTCACAATTCTCGTCGCACCACTCATGAGTTGCTCGGCGCGATTCCCTGTCTACACCCTGATGATTGTGGCATTCATCCCGAATATCACGTGGCTGGGTGGATGGATTTCGCTCCATGGGATCCTGTTCTTCGGGATGACATTCCTGGGAGCGGCGATTGCCATTCCGATCGCATGGCTCTTCAAAAAGACTCTGTTTCGCGGAGAAACTCCGCCGTTTGTTATGGAACTCCCCGGCTATAAATGGCCGTCGCCTCACATTGTCTTGAACCGCGTTTACGATCGTGCCCGCGCATTTGTGGCTCGTGCCGGGACCCTGATCTTCGCGACATCAATTCTGATCTGGGCAGCCAGTTACTTCCCCGCGGACCACTCCAGGCAGTACAAGATCGAGGACCAGATCGATCAGATGCGAGCAACCGTTCAGACGGAACTTTCACAGCAGGTCGAATTGGAGGCCACACAAAAAGCACTGCCTGAAAGTGATACCGCGGAAAGGGCCGTCCTCGAACAAAAACTCGCAGACCTTCAGCCTCGCCTCGAACCACTCAACAAGCTGATCGAAGAAAAGAACGCAATCTCTGAGCACTTGCTGGAAACGAGTTATCTCGGTCGGGTTGGCAAGACCATCGAACCTGTTGTGAAACCGCTCGGCTGGGACTGGCGGATTGGAGTCGGTGTACTGGCGTCCTTCCCGGCTCGCGAAGTCATTGTATCGACTCTCGGGACAATCTATAGCCTCGGAGGTGACGTCGATGAGTCGCACACGGGACTCCATCACGCCTTGCAGAATTCGAAATGGCAGGACGGACGCCCTGTCTATACGATCCCGGTGGCACTATCGATCATGGTGTTCTTTGCGCTGTGTGCACAGTGTGTCTCGACCCTGATGGTCATCCGTCGCGAGACAAACAGTTGGAAGTGGTCACTGTTTACGTTCGCCTACATGACCGCTCTGGCCTACATCGGCGCATTGGCAACATTCCAGATCGGGACGTGGATCACCACCGCATAACGCATTCACTGCCGAGCTAAAAAGTCGATAGCAATATTTGGCGGTGTCGCAGGCTGTTGTATCTGCAGCAACTGGCCCATCGATCGAATCTACACGCCCAATTCGCACCATGCACGTCCGATTCGGCGAAGCAGATCCGAGGCAATCATGCCTGGTTTTGAAAGCTCTTCGGCGGCCAGATGCCCGGCAAGGCCGTGCACATGTGCTCCCAATTGAGCTGCCTCGAATGCGGTCATCCCCTGTGCAAGCAGCCCAGTAATCAGTCCCGTCAGGACATCTCCCGTTCCACCCGTGGCCAGCCCGCTGTTGCCTGTCTGATTCACTGCCAGTCGCTTGCCATCGGTGATGATCGTCTGACGCCCCTTAAGAACGAGAACAACCTCATTCCGGCGGGCAAACTCGACGGCGTACTTCTGGCGATCCTGTTGAATCACAGTGATTTCAATTCCCGTCATCCTAGAGAATTCTCCCGGATGTGGGGTCAAAATCCGTGCTGGCGCACCACCTGGTCGCTTGAACAGATAGGGACGCCGCGCGAGAAGATTCAAAGCATCTGCATCAACGACAAGCGGGATCTGTAATGAATCGTAAAGGTCACAAACCAGTTCCTGCAGTCCCGACGACTGCCCCAGTCCCGGACCGATTGCCGCCGCATTTTGGGGTTCTACCAGTTCTTGAATTCGTTTCAGGGCTGCCGGTTTCAAACGTCCCAATTCATCTTCCGGTAGGCCAGCTGTCAGGTACGAGGGTTCGTAACCGGCAACGATGTCCTGAATCCCTTGCGGAATTGCCGCCATCACCAAACCTGCTCCCCCGCGCAGTGATGCCGTGGCCGCCAGACATGCGGCACCACTCATGCCACGGCTTCCAGCAATCACCAGTGCTCGACCGCAATCCCCCTTATGAGCGTCGTCCGTACGACTCGGGAGCAGTGGCAATCTGGTAATGACTTCTATGTTTGTGACGGATTCGGTCATGATTTCTTTTCAATTTGAGATTGTCGTGCGATCATCGCAGCAAGATAGCCACCCTTGAACCCCGCGTCGATGTTCACGACCGCCACGTTCGCCGCACAACTGTTCAGCATACTCAACAAAGCCGAAAATCCACCAAGATTCGCCCCGTATCCGACGCTTGTCGGGACTGCAATCACGGGGACTGAGACCCAGCCGGCAACAACTGACGGAAGTGCTCCCTCCATCCCGGCGGCAACCACGACGACATCGGAGTTCTGCAGCCGTTCACGGTTGGCCAGAAGTCGCTGAGGACCCGCGACGCCGATATCCATCACAAGCTCTGCATCACAGCCCATCCACAAAACGGTCTCCAGTGCTTCTTCAGCCACCGGGCGATCGCTGGTCCCTGCAGTAACGACAACAACCCGGCCACGAGTCTGGACCGTTGATGTGGTGAGGGTCACTGTTCGAGCAACGTGATTTGCTCGCGCTGAGGGAAACGCCTGGCAGACGTGTTGCGACAGTTCCGGAGACATTCGGGTCGCGAAAGAATTCTGCCCGGCAGCGGCCTGAGCCCTGAACACCGAGACGATCGCTTCAGCCGATTTGCCTTCACCAAAAACCACTTCTGGAAACCCGCAACGGCGAGCGCGGTCCATGTCCACCAGTACTTCCGAACCCACGATCGTCGGAGAATAGGCTGTTCGCAGTGACTGTTCGACGCCCTGCCAGTCAACGGTGCCACGCTGCCATTGTGTAAATAACTCCTGCAACTGTTCCGGAGACATTCAATGATTCCTGGATCAACCGGCTTGCCGGCGCGACCGACTGAAAAACGTTGAAACGCTTCTCATGAGTGAAATTTCGGTGGTGACTTCAGGCCAGCAGTTCTTTCACCACGTTAGCAGCCTCGACTCCTGTCAATCGGGAATCGAGTCCCTGGAACTTATAGCTGAACCGATTATGGTCAATTCCCAACAGGTGCAGCAGCGTTGCATGGACATCGTGAACCGAGACTCGATTTTCCACCGCGTGATAGCCAAACTCGTCTGTGGCGCCGTAGCTCATCCCCGGCTTGAATCCCCCGCCGGCGAACCACATCGTGAAGCCTGCCAGGTGGTGATCTCTTCCGTTGCCCTGAGCCATTGGCGTACGACCAAACTCAGACCCGAAGACAATGATTGTGTCTTTCAGCATATCTCGCTGCTTCAGGTCTGTAATCAGAGCTGCGACCCCTTGATCGACTTCCTTGGCAGTTCCAGCCGAGTGCTCCTTGACAGCACCGTGATGATCCCAGTCGCGATGATACAACTGGATGAAGCGGACACCACGTTCTGCCAATCGCCGGGCCAGCAGACAGTTTGACGCAAACGATCCGTCTCCACCTTTGGTTCCATAGAGATCAAAAATGTGCTCAGGTTCTTTGCTGACGTCCATCAGTTCCGGAACACTCGACTGCATTCGGAAGGCGAGTTCGTACTGGCTGACTCGCGTCGCAATCTCTGGATCTTCCAGCCGCTGCTGAGCCAGTCCGTTGAGCGACTGAATGGCATCGACGACATCGCGTTGACGTTTACTGGTCACTCCTTTGGGGTTTCCAACGTACAACACCGGATCTCCCGTGCCGCGGAATTCGACTCCCTGAAACTCACCCGGCAGGAATCCTGAATGCCACTGCCGTGCAGCAATCGGTTGCTTCTGGCCGAACTTTCCCGTCGAAACCATCACGACAAACCCCGGCAGGCTGTCTGATTCGGAGCCAAGTCCGTATTGCAGCCATGAGCCCATCGCGGGACGACCTGCAATCATGCTTCCTGTGTTCATGAATGTATGAGCCGGATCGTGATTGATCGCGTCAGTGTGCAGCGACCGGACGATACACATCTCATCGGCACACTTCGACCCAAGCAGCGGCCAGATTTCAGAGATCGATTGACCGGACTGGCCCCATTGTTTGAAGGCATGCTGGGGCCCAAAGCAATTTAGCTTCTGGCCCTGCAATTGAGCAATCTGCTGTCCCTTGGTAATCGATTCCGGCATCGCCTGGCCATGGAGTTCTGCCAGTTTTGGCTTGTGGTCGAACGTCTCCAGATGAGTCATTCCCCCTGCCATGTACAGCCAGATGACTCGCTTGGCTTTAGGAGCGTGATGAATCGGTTGCAGTACGCCTTGCCACTTGGGCCCGGTGGGTGAAACCGCTTCCGCTGCTCGACCTTCACGAGCCAGCAGGGATTGCAGCGCCATGGACCCGAGGCTGATTCCCGTGGTTTGCAAGAATGATCGGCGGGCCACATCAATGGGTAGTGTCATCTTGAATCCTTCGAACTTTCGCCAACGGTGGATGCTTGTTTCGTCAGTCGAGTTTTCGTCACAAAATCAGGGTGAACCCGTGGTTTGCTCAGTTTCGAGTAATCACTTCGTGCAAGTTGAGGATCGTCCGAGCGACGCTCGTCCACGCTGCCAGTGTTGCCGCCGGCAAATCCGTCGGGGTCGGACGGGCACCGATTTTCAACAATTCATTCGCGGCAGCGGGATCGGCCTGGTAGTCCTTCAAATGCGTTTCCAGCAGCTTTTCAAGCAGTTGGGATTCTGCAGGTTCAATGGGTCGTGACACCGCCCGCAGGTACGCAAAATTGAGTTTCTGCTGTGTCGAACCTTCATGATGCAGAATGAGTTCTGCGAATGCCCGAGCCGCTTCGACATAGCTGGGGTCGTTGAGTAATACCAGCGATTGCAGCGGCGTATTCGATCGAGGACGATCCGCGGTGCATTCTTCTCGACAGGGAGCATCAAACGCCAGCAGGCTTGGATGCAGGTACTGTCGTTGCCAATGCGTGTATAGTCCGCGACGGTACAGTTCATCGCCAACACCGTTTTGCCATTCACGCTGCGGGAAATTCAGGTACGCCCAATAACCGGGTGGCTGATAGGGCCGAACACTTTTGCCACCGACTTGAGTCACCAGCAACCCGCTGATCGACATCGCGTTATCGCGAACCAGTTCCGCATCTAACCGAAAGCGACCTTGTCGGGCCAGCCAGCGATTATAGGGATCGACATCGCGCAGAGCGGGATTCATCAGTGATGACTGCCGGTACGCCTTCGTCATGACGATCGTCTTCACAAGCCGCTTCACATCCCATCCCGATTCCATGAACTGGGCCGCAAGATAATCGAGCAACACCGGATGGCTGGGCCAGTCTCCCTGAGCCCCCAGGTCATCGAGCTTTCGTGACAGCCCCGTCCCGAAGTAGAGCTTCCACATCCGATTGGCAAACACGCGACCTGTCAGCGGGTTGTCACGAGCAACGATCCATTTGGCCAGGTCCAGCCGAGTCAACCGGGTTTCAGGTGCAGCAGCCGCACAGAGAACTGCGGGGAAGGCAGGAGTGACCGCTTCACCACTTTCGTCCATCCAGTTTCCACGACGCAGAATCCTTACCATTCGCGGCGCAACCGCTGCCGTGACAAGTGTCGTGGGAATCGTCGCATCCAGATCCTTGCGAGACTTCTCGACAGCCGCCAAGTCGTTTCGCGTTTGCTGAAGCGGCGGAGCAATCGTTCGGAAGTAGGCAGCGACCTCTTTCAATTGCGGCTCACTGCGCTGCGGAGGTGCGATGGCCAGGATCGCACTGATATTCGGCGGAGCAGCATCTGTCACTTTGACCGGACGAGATGCTGTCGTGGCCGAGAGCCTGAAGAGTCCAATCGTGTGCTGGGGATTGTCGAGGTTCTGCTGCAAGGCAACCGTCAGCGTATCACCGTTATCGAGTGTCAGGTCTGATGCCGTTTCAAAAATCGCGACGTGGGGTTGTCCGACTTTTTCCATGACAGCCCAGCCCCATTTCTTTCCCTTGGCATCGCCATCAATTGCTGCAGCGATCGCCCATTTTTTGTAAGGGTTGTCGCCGGCAGCCCCGGTCTGCTCGTACGAGGCCGTTGCCGTAGAAATCGCCACGGGCCGGTCATCGCCGACCGACGGTTTGACCGTCGCAACGAATTCCGACAGTACAAAATTGCCATTCCCCGCTCGCCCCGGCCCCTTTTGTGGCAATGACGGATCAGGCAACACCTCCAGACGGAACGCGGTAACGCCGGGCGGAAGCTGCTTGATTGCCAGCGTGTAGGTGTCTGTCGCGGGGTTCTTGCCACTGGCGAGAATTGAACCATCGGGACGAGCCGTGAGCGTGACGCCTTCCACTGAGGCAATCGAATCGGGCTTGAGGACCGTCCAGGGAATCTGAGTCTTTTCCCATTCGGCCTGGGCTGCGGCAAGTTCTGGTGTTGCAGTCTCCAGTTTCTGCTTCAACGACGCAATCTGAGCGTCCAGCGCTGCAAGCTGAGTCTCTTGCTGCTGAGTCGGAACCTTAATGTTGGGCCCCCAACTTCCATCGGCATGTGCACCCGAATAGAGGCCTCGTTCCTGAATGTCGGCAAAAAAGGCTTCAAATCGATAGAAGTCCTTCGTGGTAAAAGGATCAAATTTATGGTCGTGGCATTCGGCACACCCGATTGTCACTCCCAACCACGTTCCAGAAGCATTGCGAACGCGTTCGGCGATGTACTTCGCCAGATATTCCTTGTCCTGCACGCCCCCTTCGGCACTCATCATTCCCAGGCGGTTATAGCCGGAAGCGATCCGTTGTTCGCGCGTCGGATTCGGCATCAAGTCGCCAGCGAGTTGTTCTGCCGTGAACTGATCAAACCGTTTGTTGGCATTGAAGGATTCAATCACATACTGCCGGAACGGCGCGACGCTCATCTCCTGATCACCGTGGTAGCCCACAGTGTCCGCATAACGAACCAGATCGAGCCACCACATCGCCAATCGTTCACCAAAATGAGGCGATTGAAGCAATCGATCGACTTGCATTTCATAGGCGTTGGGAGACTGGTCCTGCAAGAATGCGGCCACATCTTTTTCAGACGGTGGGAGACCGATGAGATCAAGGTGGATCCGACGCAGCAGTGTGACCTTATCAGCCTCCGGTGCCGCTTTCAGATTTTGCTCTGCCAAACCGCGAGCAACGAGTTCGTCAGCCTTCGCAACGGCCGCTTGTTCGTTCGCCACCGGGACTGCGGCGTCCTTGTGGAGCGGCAGGAATGCCCAATGTCCTTCAAATCGTCCTCCCTGAGCGACCCACTTCTTCAGCAGTTCGATATCCCGAGGTGACACGGTCTTGCCACTCGCCGCTGGTGGCATTTTCTTATCGGGATCAGTTGAGACGATCCGTCGAATCAGCTCACTCTCATCCGATTTTCCTGGAACAATCGCCCCGGGTTTCCCATCGTGACCTTTCAGTCCGGCTTCGGTATCCAGACGCAGTTCTGCTTCCCGCTTGTTCTTGTCGGGTCCATGACACTGAAAACAGTTGTCCGAAAGCAATGGGCGAATATCACGATTGAACTCAATCGTCTCTGGGATCGGCAAATTTTTGGCGGTGCCTTGTCCGAGTACAATGCCTGGAATCATTGAGGTCAGACAAACTGCGTTCAGACAAACAACCGTGAACCAGCCAGAACACCGCATGAATTCTTCTCCACACTCGGTTCGCACGTCTCGATAATCCGCACTGCAAGATACTTCGGCCGACAGATCAATCCATCAAACTGATCACTGAAATTCCACTCAGCAGGCATTTTCCCGTGTTCTCAACCTGAACGCAACCGGAGGATCAATTCTGCGCGACTCTCGGCAACCGATTGGGATGTCTGCGATGGCGTTGTGAATTCGCTGAAAGGCGCTGGCAAGCACTTGTGGAGAAGGAAACGCAGAGGCACAAAGTCTCAGAGACGCAAGGAGATTGCAGCATGGCCTCACAGTGCGTCTCTGAGCGTTCTTGTCCGATGTCCCTAAGGTCTCAGCCAGACCGATCGATTTGCCCCGACAAATCGGTTCATTCCTCGGGTTCCGACTCGACGTCAATTTCACCGCGCATTGCTTCGGCCAGGCGCGAGGGATCGAGTTGCTCGACGATAGCATAGCGACCGTCTGTCCAGCGGACAAAATCGATCTGCTTGCAGCGGAGACTGCAGAACGGGGCGGCAGAAGTTCCTTCTTCCGATGTCGCTGACACCGATTTGCCGCAGACAGGACAGGTCATCGGACGAACCATGAGACTCACCTGTTACTTCTTCGAGTCGGAACCCGATGAACTTCCGCTGGACCCGGAATCGGACTTCTTCGATTCACTCGGCGGTGACTGCGAGGCCTTATCAGCTTCCGCCGACTTCTTGTAGGCATCGCTGCGGTAATCGGTCAGATAGAATCCCGACCCACGAAAAATCAGCCCGGCACCCGCACCGATTAGCCGGACCGCTTTCTTCTTGCCGCAACTGGGGCACTTCTTCGTTGGCTCTGCCTTGATCGATTGGAATTCTTCCCACACATGCTCGCAGGCACCACATTTGTAATCGTAGGTCGGCATGCCAGTCTCCCTTTTGATGCCTGTTGGACGCAATTCTGGGTCGAAAGCGGTTCGCAGGTTAAACGTATAGTAGCTAATTTTAAATATCGTTCTCGCCCGATAGCGAACAACGTGAGCGGCTTCGCAGGTCCGAGCGTTAGCTCGAACTAAAAAACTATTTGGAGACGATGACTTTGCTGGGGCGGATGATTCGGTCGTGTAGCATGTAGCCTCGCTCGACATCCTGCAAGACAGTCATGGAGGGATGATCTGCGGAGGGGATCTGCGAGATTGCTTCGTGGAAGTTTGGATCGAACTGTTGTCCCAGTGCAGGGATCGATTTGGCACCGAAGCCGTTCAGGGCTGTTTCCAGTTGCTTGATCGTGAGTTGAATCCCAAGGATCAATTCGTCGACGTTCTTTGATTGTGTCGCAGCCGTAATGGCTCGATCGAGGCCATCGAAGGCGGGGAGCAGTGTCTTCAGGAGTGGCAGTGCGGCGTATTTGCGATCTTCTTCCATTTCCCGCTGCATACGTCGACGATAGTTGTCATGGTCGGCGAGTGCACGAGTCCACTTTTCTTTGAACTGATCCCGTTCGGCCGCCGCTGCTTCCAATTGTTCGTGCAGCGTCGGAGACCCGGCGGGGTTGCCGGCATTCTTGACATCGTCGTTAGGAACTGTCGTTTCATCACTCATGATTCAGCCTTACGTTTGCAAGGGCATAGCCCCGACACAATTCTGTACCACACCACAATGTGTGAATTCGTTTGAATCCAGCCCCGTGGCGGTCATCCTGAAATTCGCTTGTTCCGCTATTCCGCTTCTTCCGTGGCCCCGAAAAACTCTTTTAGCGACTCGAAAAACGATTTTCGGTGGGCACTGACCTGCTTGTCATCCAGTTCAGCCAACTGCCGCAATAACTCTTCTTGTTTCTTGGTCAACTTTTTGGGGACTTCCACCTGGAACTGCACATGCAGATCACCACGTGAACCGCCGTGCGGGTCAGGCATCCCCTGCCCTCGCAGCCGCAGGATTTCCCCTGGCTGGGTTCCGGGGGAGACTGTGACACGGTGTTTGCCGGTCAGGATCGGGATATCAATGTCTGTCCCCAGAGCCGCTTGAGCGAACGTGATGGGAACCTGGCAGGTCAGATTTTTGCCGTCTCGATCAAACAGGTTGTGAGGCTTGACGTGGATCTCAACATAGAGATCACCTGCTGGACCACCGCTTTCACCCGCTTCACCTTCGCCCCGCAGACACAACTGCATGCCGTTATCGACACCGGCGGGAACCTTAACCGTGATCTTGGATGACCTCGAAACCACGCGTGACCCGCGACAGTCTGCACACTTATCACGGACAACCTGCCCTTGTCCCCGACAGCCCGGACAGGTCGTCTGAACTCGAAAAAAGCCTTGCGATTGGACAACCTGACCACGTCCGCCGCAGTAATCACATGTCGTCGGCTTCGTCCCGGGCTTGGCACCGGTTCCGTTACACGTGACGCAGGAAACATGCTTGTCGATTTCCAGATCGCGTGAACAGCCGACAGCCGCGTCGAGCAGATCAATGGTCAATGACGTCTGCAGGCTGTTGCCGCGCCGCGCACGCGAACCCCCGCCTCCTTTTCGCCCCCCGCCGAAAAAGTCGCCAAACATGTCTCCGAAAGCGTCCATGATGTCGCCGACATCACCGAAGCCCGCCCCGCCACCTCCGGCAGCACCGTCGACTCCGGCATGACCGAATCGATCATAGCGAGCCCGTTTGTCGGGATTGCTGAGAATATCAAAAGCTTCGGCCGCTTCCTTAAAAGCAGTGACCGCGGCTTCGTCTCCCGGATTTCGGTCCGGGTGGTGCTTGGCTGCCAGCTTGCGATACGCTCGCTTGATTTCGTCGTCTGACGAAGTCTTTTCGACGCCCAGCACTTCGTAGTAATCCCGCTTCGTCGCCATCACGGCTCCGCTCCAACGTATTCAAGGGACAGGCCCTTGACCGGATTCCAGCTCACGCTCGAAATCGCAAAGTCGCTCGTTGACTGCTTCCCGAAGGATGCACACATCGACCGGGCAATGTGCCCCTGAGAAAACTTCTCAAGTTTTCGGAAATCATCGCTTCTTTCGACGCGTCCCGGATAGACAACGAGCCGCCGAGGAAGACCTCGGCGGCTCGCTGGTGTCATATTCTCCCCTGATTACTCGGGGGACTGGGATCGTCGTCTTCAATCAATCGTATCGAGCCGTCATCTCGTGCATAAGCCTGCTCACCACCGAGACACGCCCGGTGGGGTCGCAGACAATCACTAGTGGACAGCCCCTTCAACCTTCGACTTCGGCTTGCCATCGGTGTCGTCGCTACGAGTCACCAGGACCGAGGTCGTCAGCATCAAACCGGCGATCGAAGCGGCATTGCGAAGAGCGCTCTTCACAACCTTCGCTGGATCGATGATGCCGGCTTTGTACATGTCGACGTATTTACCAGCGTTCGCATCGTAACCAGTGTTGGTTGGCAGGTTGCGGACTTCGTCAGCCACAACGCTTCCATCCAGCCCACAGTTGTTCACAATCTGTCGGATCGGACCTTCCAGAGCCTTGGCAACGATATGAATACCGATCTTTTCATCACCCTTGGCTTTGACTTCGCTGACTGCTGCGATCGCTCGCAACAGGGCCACGCCGCCGCCGGGCAGAATTCCTTCTTCAACTGCTGCACGCGTCGCATGCAGAGCGTCTTCCATACGAGCCTTGGTCTGCTTCATTTCGGCTTCAGTAGCAGCACCGACCGAGATGATTGCGACCCCGCCTGTCAACTTGGCGAGACGTTCCTGGAACTTCTCACGGTCATACTGGCTTTCGGTCTGCTCGATCTGGCGACGAACCTGATCGACGCGAGCCTTGATTTCCTTGGGATCGCCAGCACCTTCGATGATGGTGCAGGCGTCCTTGGTGACTTCAATCTTCTTGGCACGGCCGAGCTGATTCAGTTCGACAGTGTCGAGCTTGATGCCGAGGTCTTCGGAAATCAGCATACCGCCAGTCAAGGTGGCCATATCGCCCAGCATCGCCTTGCGACGATCACCGAAGCCAGGAGCCTTGACGGCACAGACCTGCAGGACGCCACGCAGCTTGTTAACGACGAGAGCGGTGAGTGCTTCGCCATCGACATCTTCAGCCACGATCAACAGTGGCTTGCTGCGCTGAGCAACCTTTTCCAGGACTGGAACCAGGTCACGCAGGCTCGAAATCTTCTTTTCGAACATCAGGATGTAGGCGTCGTCGAGGATCACCTTCATCTCTTCGGGATTGGTCACGAAGTACGGGGAAATGTAGCCCTTATCGAACTGCATCCCTTCTGCGAGTTGCAGAGTGGTGTTGTTCCCCTTGCCTTCTTCAACGGTGATCACGCCGTCACGGCCAACTTTTTCCATGGCGTCAGCGATCAGGTCGCCCACTCCACGGTCACTGTTTGCCGAGATCGAACCGACCTGAGCGATTTCTTCCTTCGACGAGACGGGCTTAGCCATCTTTTCGATGAAATCGATCGCGGCATCAACCGCCTTGTCAATCCCCTTACGGACGACAGTCGGGTTGGCACCGAGGGTCAGGCTGCGGAGCCCTTCCTGATAGATCGCTCGCGCCAGCACGGTCGCGGTGGTCGTTCCGTCGCCAGCAGTGTCGCTGGTCTTGGAAGCAACTTCGTTGACCAGCTTGGCACCCATGTGCTCGTACGGGTCTTCGAGTTCCACTTCCTTGGAGACGGTCACACCGTCCTTGGTGACGACGGGATTGCCGAACGACTTGTCGATGATCACGTTTCGACCGGTCGGCCCCATCGTCACAGCAACGGCCTGCGCCAGCGTCTCCACGCCCTTCTGCAGCTTGAGGCGGGCTCGGTCATCGAACAACAGTTGTTTAGCCACGACAGGGCTCCTGTGGAAAATAATAGGTAGTGGATGGTGGGTAGTGGATCGGAATCAACTCTGAATCGGTCTGGACTCGTGGTCTTCCGCGCCACTATCCACTTTCAATCAGCGACGGTCTCCAGACCCCGCCGAAGCCGCCGACCAACGGCCAGTTTTGGCTGGCCCATTCAGGCATCGCAGTGCCAGCGGTTTGCTGGCACTGCGACACTTCGTATTATGCAACGACCTTGGCGAGAATGTCCGATTCACGCAGGATCTTGACTTCCTTCTTGTCGACTTCGATTTCTGTCCCGCCGTACTTGGCAAACAGGACTTCATCGCCAACCTTGACGGCGATCGGGCAGCGTTCGCCACTGTCCAGCAGACGGCCGGGGCCAACGGCAACCACTTTGCCACGTTGTGGTTTTTCCTTGGCAGCATCCGGCAGCACGATGCCGCCAGCGGTCTTCTCTTCGGCTGTCAATGGTTCGACAACAACTCGGTCATCGAGAGGCTTGAGGTTCATGCAGACACTCCTTGGTTAATTAGCTTTGTCAGATGTCGGCCGTGGGCCGGCCCAGCCAGACCCACTACCGGAATTTTCGTAGCAGTGCATACGCACACAGAAAAAGCAGCAGTGCAATTCAGGCCTGGCTTAGAAGCCACCCATGCCACCCATGCCCATGCCTCCCATCCCTCCCATCCCTCCCATGCCTCCGCCGTCGTGCTGGTCGTCGTGGTGGTGATCGTCTTCTTTCGGCTTTGGAGCTTCGACAACGATG
>JBAWWJ010000095.1:0-28511 GCA_037146815.1 Planctomycetota bacterium | reverse complement strand
CAGCTTGTCCGCGTTTTCAATTCCATCCCCCCAAAAAGTCGGATGAACCCGAAATACTCTGTCAGTAATGCGTGCAGTGTTTCCACCCCTTGAAAGCCCGGATCGATCACATCGACCCCGTATTGTCCTGTGTCCGCTGTCGGAACCGGGACAAGCAGAATATGTTCCTGGCCACTGTTGTAGGCTTCAGCCGCCGCTCGCGCTTCATCATGTGCCTGGGCATTTCCCTGTGGATACTTCCAGACCTGGATTCCACCCGCCATTCGCTCGAGAAACTCCATCAGGAACGACATCGTCTCCTGTTTCTGAACCCATTCCCAATAGATCACCGAACGGATACCGACACCATAGATGGAACCCGCTCGCAAGCCATCCTCGAAGGGGGCATCTTCGATCTGGTGCTTGTGAACCAGAATCAACCGCCGTTCTGCTGGTGACAGAAAATACCCCAGACCAAACTCCGTCGATTCCACACGCCAACGTCCGCCGATGACATCACCAGCACGGCAACTACTGCCGACTCGAATCCCCAACTGGCCGTCGTAGGCTCCATCCACGCATCGGTCGACCAGGCGATTCTGGCGGAACACGAGTTTGTCACCATGTAGAGGCTGCCAGCCCCAGTCATCCTGATGACGCGGTGTCGGCATGCAAACCGATTTGCCGTCGATCTGTTGATTCCCCCAGCGATGCTGGATCCCGTACTTGCCGTACCAGATCGCATGCAGGCAATTCCGTCGGTATTCCGTGAAATGGCTGATCCGCCTGCAGATTCTTTCCAGCATTTGACAGAATTCTCGTTGATCAGCGGACGATGAATCCTCGGGCTCGATATGCCAACCCAGCATCGCGACGGAGCGTTGTCGTGAGTCGAGGCATTCGCGAATCCCCACGTCGTTTCTCATGAAGCGAGCGTTATCGCGCGAATCGAGCAGGGCCTCGTCGTAATCACGATACACACCCGACAGTGATGTAAAGCGATTCAGAAACGTCTCAACATGGCGCACGGGATAGGCAGATTTTCCATTGATCCAGTCGACACCACCATTCGAGCGACGTTTTCCCAACGAGACACCAGAGACCAGGGAGCGATTCCGATCATTCATCGTCTTCTCCGATTATTGTTGGCAGAACGTTTTATTGTTGGCAGAACGCTGGGGCAGATCGATGGAAGATAACCAGCAGACGTCACCGAGCTTACCTCGGCGGTGACGAGGCCTGTGCACGACACAAAGGTTTGGCCAAATCACAGAAACGTCGTACACGAATTTATTGACACCGTTTCTACGGAATCACTTTGCATCAGCCCAGACGAGAATTGCGATTTTTCCCGGAAAGTCTGCGACTTTGAACCTGAACGCCGTATCGGTTCGGAGAATGCTGTCTCGGTAGCGCCGATGGAGTCAGCCCGATCATCAAGGCTTCTGAGAAAAGACCATACCTGAGCGCATCAACGGCGTGGTCGTCAGCCTTCAGAACAGCGTCGCGGGCATCGCGAGGATTCAGGCCCGCCTTTTCGCTCTTCAGCCGCCGGTATGTCCGCATCTGACGAATCAGGTTCGGACATTTCTCTCGTGAGAAGAACAACCGCGGCTGCGGCTTGCCATCCTCCAGAGCGAGTGATTCGGCGGGCTTCAGCAACCACTTGATATGCCCAATCCCCTCTTCGACCGAATTATTCGCCGCCTGGCAATTGATGGACTCGTACCCTGGAGCGTAATCACTGAATTTCGAGGCGATTCGATGACAATTGATATTCGACGGATCAGCCCACGTCACTCCGTAACAAGGATTGTCCCGCGGCCACTCATAGCGGTCTGAGATTGCTTTGAGGTGGTCAATCACGGTGAAGCGTGTGTCCGTGGAATAGTACTCGTCGTACACAAACCACTGGCCCGATCCGTTGCAACAGGCGAACAAACAGCAGAATGCATTGTCGACTCCAAATCCCCAGTCAATCATGCGTCGATGTCGACAGCCGGGTGGAGCCGACCAGCTAGACGGAAGAGAATGGATCGCGGTGTCAAATTCCGGATAGATCGCGCCGTCAAATCCGCCCCATAGTCCTCGCGTCCGGACACCCCGCATCGCCTCGGGAATCATGCCAAAAAACTGATCAAACCATTGCTGAGTCACATGCCCCGCCTCGACAGCACACTCGGTGTTGGCTCGGTAGATCGCCCAACCGTCTGGCAGTGAATCGTCCTCTTCCATTTCCCGTAGCCGGATCGACAACGCAGGATCGACCGGCGTGAATTCAGCCAGCTTATTCCCGACAAACGCATACTCGCGGCATCCTCGCAGCACTTCTTCGAGCAATCCCCACGGAAACTGTTCGACAAACAGGAACCCTCCAATCGATTCCCCCTGCATGCGCGATCGTCCCTGGTCATACGACTTGAAGACCAGTTGCCAGTTCTGGTTGGGGAACTGTGGCCACGGCTTGAGCGGGACTGAAAACGGCCAGTTATTGTTTGGCTTGTACCAGCGAATCCGTTCCCATTCGACTTCTTGCGGCGGCAGGTGCCCCAGTTGATCCAGCTTTTCTTTCCAGCAGACATTCATCGTCTGCTCATAGCTTTCAGCAATGATCCAGAAGGGAGTGTCTCTGCGTGGAGGAGGGGTCGTCAGGATGAAATCGACAACCTTACGAAGCGCCAGCGTCGAAGTTCCGGCACCGTTGCCGCCGAGTAAAAACGTGACACCAGGATGCTGCGACCGAAGGAATCCCGTCTGCTGATCGTGCCGTGAGGGCTGATCAGGCCGTGGTCGAAACGTGTAGTACGCAATGTCAAAAGGGTTTGCAGCCATGTTTCACAACCGATCTTCAGGGATCAATCTCAAACCCTGCGGATGTACCCCGAAAATTGAGCATCGGTCAACACAGCATTCTTCTGTTTCTCTATTTCGCGGCGAAGATGGAATGGAACCAAGTGTGGCGATGCGGGGACTCCGCTCGAAATGGGTGGCGGGGGCGCACCCGCTTCGGGAAGCCCCCGTAAACGTCGCAACCACTGCGTCCGCCACCCGATCACTACGTCATTGAGCCAACAAGACCTGTCACCAACCCCACAATCCGCTATCATCCCGCCGCCACGTATCCCCATGAGCCCGAACAAATGTCTTACCACATCACTGGTGTCATCAGTTCAGCGATATTTCTGCTGACGATTGTCGGGCTTTGGGCACAACTCGTCCTGATCTGGGATCGCCGCAAAAATGTCGGGTTGGCGGCCGAGCAATCGACGGCGGTGATGTCGGTGAACCAGTTCGTCAGCAGCTTTCTGGCGTTCTTTTCGTTTTTTCTCTACGGGGCATGCCTGCAACCGTTCAATCACTACCTCGTCTGGCCGCGTTTGATCGCCGCGATCCTGACACTGGCAGTTCTGGTGGAAATCTTCCTCGACCGTCGAGATCTTTCGGCAACCTTGGGAGTCGTCAGTTGTACTGCGATGCTGGTGGGATCGTCCTTGGCTCTGGTACTCATTCCAGGCGTCGGAATCTTGTTACGCGGGTTTTCCCAGTCACTGATCGTTCTGGCAACGATTCTGCTGGCACAGGGCTATATGCATCAGGTGTTCCTGATTCGGCAGACAGGCCACACGGGAGGGATCTCAATCCGCCTGCATCAGTTCTTCCTCTCCAAGGATCTTGCGACGCTCATTTTCGCCGCCACGATGGGATTCGCGAATGGCTGGCCTGTCATGCTGTTGTCTGCTGTCAGTGCCACGACCAAGGTTATCACTCTGTGGCATTTCCGGTGGGTACGATTGAAGTCCGCGTGACAATCGATCTCAGGCCAGACTCAGAATCTACCCCACATTGTGATGACAACGATGATCCAGCCGAGCAGGGTCACCTCGAACAGAATTACCAGAGTCCGGATCAGCAGCGGGACCGGCAGTCGAGTTCTCTGACAGCCGAGGTGAACAAGAAACCCAATTGCGGCCGCAATTGGGAGAACCAGAAACGGGATCGCAGAAGCTAGAACTGCGGCAATACCGAATCCGATCAGTATTCCCCCTCTTTGACCGATCATCGTCAGATACGCCAGCACCAGAATGCAGATCACCAGATGAGCGATCACCGCATTTCGCATAGCCATTTCCATCGCTTCACCCCGACTACACGGTCCTTCCGTGATCTGCTCGGGCGACGAGGTTTCGGAGGAGGCGTCCACAAGGCTCCTTTCGGCTTCCTGCGTTTGGGAATAGACTTTTGTCTGGTTCAACGTTCTGATGAATTGCAGTATGTCTCGGTCGCCGCAGCGACTGTCGACACACAGATGTATCATCGATTCCTCTGGGATTGTAGGGCGGGGTGACCATGAAGTCTTTGCGAATTCTCTATTTCCTTGCCGGGTCACTGCTGCTCACGACTTCTTTTGCTCAAGACCGCCAGCCGAAACCTCCGCTGGAATGCCGCTTTGCCGCCGTACCGCCGAAAATTGATGGCATTGGTGACGATGAGGTCTGGAAGACGGCACAGGTGATCGACCGATTTATTGTCCCCTGGCTGAAGGAGGGCCCTCGCACCGCCAGAACAGCAACGAAAGCACGCCTGATCTGGGATCGTGAGTTTCTCTATTTCCTGGCCGAAATGGATGACAGTGATCTGTACGCCGACGTCACGGAAGCTGATGGCAGGACTTGGGACAACGACGTCTTTGAACTCTTTTTCAAACCCGCCACCGACAAGTCGGGTTACTACGAATTCCAGATCAATGCCGCAGGGACCGTCATGGAAATGTTCATTCCTCGTCGGGGAGCAGGCGGTTTAGAGCGGTTTTCCAAAGAGAGACCATTTCATGTGGAATCGAAAGTCAAGCTGGATGGAACACTCAACAAATGGCAGGACAAAGATCGCGGCTGGATTGTCGAAGGACGCATTCCCTGGACAGATTTTCTTCCGACGGGAGGCCGTCCTGCACCGAGTGAAATCTGGAAGTTCGCACTCTGTCGCTATGACTACTCCGTCGACTTCGAAGGCCCTGAACTTTCGACGATTGCTCCACTGCAGGTGATGAGTTTTCACCAGTTCGAAGACTATGCGGATCTGAAATTCATGGGGCCAGAAGCCAGACCGCGAGCCGATGCCGGGCGACCAGTTCGGTTTGACCCGCAAATGGCACTCGCCCCACTGACGACGTCGCGCGTCGTCGGATCACCGGAACCACCCGCGCCGTATCGAACCGAACGACGTTATCCAAAATTGAAAATCGATTTCCCGATTAACGTGGTTCACCAGCCGGGAAGCGATCGGATCTGGACGATCAGCCAGGATCGAGCATATTCGCTCACGTCCATTCGACGATTCGTCGATTCGGAAGAGGTCACAGAAACGGAGATTCTTTTGCCTGTCGACAACCGTTCCGCCTACGACATCTGCTTTCATCCAGATTTCGCTCGCAATGGTTACGTTTACGTCGGGCATAACCGCCCCAAGCCCGATGGGGGCGAGAAGTATTCGACGATATCGCGGTTTCACGTCAATCCACAGCCGCCCTACGAATTCGATTCCAAAAGTGAAACGGTCATCCTGGAGTGGCCTTCGGACGGCCACAATGGAACAGCGATCACATTTGGGCTCGATCGCATGATGTATGTGACGACCGGTGACGGAACCTCCGACAGCGACACCAACCTGCGCGGCCAGGACTTGTCAAAGCTCACCGCCAAAGTTTTGAGGATTGATGTCGATCATCCTGCGACTGACAAACAGTACTCCGTTCCGCCCGACAATCCATTTGCAGGTCAGGCGGGACTTGTCCCGGAAACCTGGGCTTATGGTTTGCGAAACCCATGGCGAATGACCACCGATCGCAAGACGGGCCATATCTGGGTTGGCAACAACGGCCAGGATTTGTGGGAACAAGTTTATTTCGTACGAAAGGGAGACAACTACGGCTGGAGCGTCTACGAAGGGAGCCACCCGTTTTACCTGACTCGCCAGATGGGGCCAACGCCGTACGTTAAACCAACGCTCGAGCACCATCATTCGGAATCGCGATCACTGACCGGCGGGATCGTCTACTACGGTCGCGAACTGCCTGATCTGGTCGGCTGCTACATTTACGGAGATCATTCAACGGGCAAGATCTGGGGGGCTCGTCACGACGGACAGAAAGTGACCTGGCATCAGGAACTGGTGGACACCCCATTCCACATCACCGGATTCGGTGCAGATTCCCAAGGGGAATTACTGATCTGCGATCATGCTGGCGGAGGTGACGGCGGTTTTTACCGATTGATTCCCGCAGTTGCCACTCAAGTGCCATCGACGTTCCCGAGCCGCCTCAGCGACAGCGGTCTGTTTGAATCTGTGAAGGGGCACATCACGAAGCCGTCGTTGATTCCGTATTCAGTGAACGCACCGCTCTGGTCTGACGGTGCCATCAAATCTCGCTACATCGCCCTGCCGGGAGACAATCCGAAGATTGATTTCTCCGAAACCAAAGCCTGGGGCTTTCCCAACGAAACAGTTCTGGTCAAGTCGTTCGGGATTGAATTGATCGAAGGAGAAGCATCGTCACAGCGCTGGATCGAGACCCGACTTCTGACGCGTCAGCAGAACGAATGGCTCGGATATTCGTACATTTGGAACGATGAGCAGACTGATGCCGAATTGGTGGCGAAGGAAGGTGCTGATCGCGAGTATTCGATCAAAACTTCCGCCGGTGTTCGAAAACTGCCATGGCATTATCCGAGCCGGACAGAGTGTATGGTCTGTCACAGCAGGGCCGCGGCATTCGTCCTGGGACTCAATACGCCGCAGATGAATCGACCACACGACTACGGCAGCCACGTCGAAAATCAACTGACGGTCCTCGAACGAATGAACCTGTTCCGCGATCAGGACTGGTTGAGTGAAACACGCAACCGCCTGCGCGAAACACTGAAGAAGAAGGAACCGGACGATAAAGCGGTTGCCGACCAGATCGCGTTGCTGACAGCCACACGCGACCAGCGAAGTCCAGTACGATCAAACTTGCTGTCGTTTACCAATGACAAATACGAACGACTGGCCGACCCCTACAACCCGCATGAACCGATCGAAGCACGCGCGAGGGCCTACCTGCACAGTAACTGTGCGATGTGTCATGTCGAGGCTGGCGGGGGAAACGCTCAAATGCAACTCGACATTGTCAGTAGTCTGGAAAAAATGAAGGTCATTGGCCAGGTACCGCATCATGACAAGTTTGGACTACCTGACGCACGTTTGATCGCTCCCGGTCATCCAGAACGATCTGTTCTGTTGCATCGCATGTCGATCCGCGGAAGAGGTCAGATGCCACAACTCGCCACGACCGTTGTCGACAAACCTGCCGTCGAGATGTTGACCGAGTGGATTCGGCAGCTTCCTGCAAAGTAGGCCCTCGGCTTCGCCTGAACCCGCGGCAACTCTAGTCCCTGTGTTTGACCATCATCATGCGGCGCATGATGGATGCTTTGGAACATCAGATGCAACTTGATTCAAACAACTTCGTGTTGCGGCAACTGGTTCTGGTGGTCGTATTGTCGTGGGCGTTCGATCCGTGCAGCGCGGAAGATCTGCCGCGTCTGGAAGCAGCGGCCGCGAAACTGAGTTCTGAAAAACTGGCTGCCATCGATGGATTGATCGCGACTGCCATCTCCGAGAAGAAGATGCCAGGATGCGTCGTGCTGGTCGGGCGTTCGGCGGGGATCGTCTCGTTAAAGGCGTATGGAAACAAACGAGTCGAACCTGAGACGGAAGCGATGACGGATGACACAGTTTTCGATCTCGCATCACTGACAAAACCGCTCGCGACGGCGACATCCATCATGAAACTCGTCGAAGGGAAAAAGCTATCGCTGAATGACACAGTTGCGAAACATTTGCCGGACTTTGCTGTGGAAAACAAGGAGAAAATCACAATCCTTGATTTACTCGTTCATCGCAGCGGAATGATCCCGGACAATGCCATCAAGGATTATCTGGAGGGGCCTGTTAAAGCCAAAGAGCGATTGCTGGCGCTAAAGCCCATCGCCCCGCTGGGGACGAAATTTCTGTATTCGGACGTCAATTTCATGATCCTTGGTGAAATCGTTCAGCGAGTCTCAGGTGAACCCGTCAA
Organism: Planctomycetota bacterium; assembly: GCA_037146815.1. Classification (GTDB taxonomy): domain Bacteria; phylum Planctomycetota; class Planctomycetia; order Planctomycetales; family Planctomycetaceae; genus Schlesneria. The sequence continues at coordinate 20,416 of JBAWWJ010000095.1, read as the reverse complement.
TCAGTTCGCCCGGAACAACATCTTTACACCGCTCGAAATGTCCGAAACGATGTACCTGCCGACGGACGAACTTCGGCGACGATCCGCTCCGACAGAAAAACGCGATGGTCGCTGGATGCAGGGCGAGGTCCATGATCCACGGGCGTTTCGACTGGACGGAGTCGCGGGACATGCAGGGTTGTTTGGAACTGCTCGCGATCTGGCAAGATTCGCGACCGATGCTCTGGCGGGCATCCAGGATGATCGCAGCCGGATTCTCAAACAGCAGACATGGCACACCATGACAACCCCCATCACAATTGAAGGGGCGGATCAGAAAGGACAACCAATTCGCGACATTCGTGGGGCAGGGTGGGATATGCGCTCACGCTATTCTTCGAATCGAGGAACCCGGTTCTCTGAAGCGGCTTTCGGGCACGGGGGCTTCACAGGAACCGCACTCTGGATCGATCCCGGAACCGACCTGTACGTGATCTTTCTCAGCAATCGAGTTCATCCCGCCGGAAAAGGGGCTGTAAATCCGCTCGCCGGGCAAATCTGCGATATCGTCGTCGATGCCCGAATCGATTGAAGCTTACTTGCCCCAGCGCTGGATCAGTTCATTCTGTACGCCAAGCTGATCGCAGATCCGGGCCACGATGAAGTCGATGAGATCGTGAATGGACCGGGGTGAATGGTAGAACCCAGGCATTGCGGGCAGGATCGTTGCACCAGCTTCTGCCAGGCGTTTCATGTTATCCAGCGCAATGACACTCAGCGGAGTTTCACGAGGCATAACGATCAGCTTTCGCCGCTCTTTCAAATGAACATCCGCCGAACGATGGATCAGGTTTTGAGACTGACCGGTCGCGATACTGGCCAGCGTTCCCATCGAGCAGGGGCAGATCACCATCCCACCTGTCAGAAACGACCCGCTGGCAATTCCTGAGTTGTAATCACGATAGTGATGATAAACGATGCGACCCTTCATGATTTCGCTGTCGCTGAAAATCGAACTTGCCGCGAAGCCTCCATCGCCATCGGACTTGAGCAATTTCAGCTTGCTATCCTGCAACGCCTCGATCTCGACCGGCAGCAGTTGCTGAGGGTCAAACGCATTGAGATCGACCTTCAAATTCAGCTCGTGCTTCAACACTTCGGTCGCTGCCGGGCTGATGGTCAGGTGAACGGTTTTGCCTGCCGCCACCAGTACTTCCAGTAATCGCAGGGCATAGGCAGCGCCGCTCGCTCCGGTCATGGCGACGACGAGGTCATGTGAAGTTGAGCCGTGAGGCATGATGTGGTCGATTCAAGGAGTATGATTGAAAATGTGCTGCGATCGCATTTATTCACACGACTGGCAGCGGCTTGCGTCCGATGTAAAGTGTCGCAATTCCAAAGGTGAGTGGCGTCCACGTCACCTGTGACAATCCGCACTCTTCCATTTTCACGGCGAGCGCTCGTCCATAGGGAAACTGCGAAACAGATTCGGGCAGGTAATTATAGGCCGCCTGACGATTCCGCGCAAAGATCTGGCCGATACGCGGCAGCACGTACTTGAAGTACGTCCGATAGACCCAATTGAACAACGGATTCGTCGGCATCGAGAACTCGAGCACGGCGACACGGCCGCCGGGCTGGCAGACTCGGACCATTTCCCGCAAGCCTTTTTCAGTATCGGTCACATTGCGCAATCCGAATGCCACCGAAACGATCTGGAATTGGTTGTCGTCAAACGGAAGATGCTGAGTATCCGCTTCACGAAACGTCAGTGACGCGGCCCCGGCAGAGATTTGTTTTGCAAAACGTTTGTCCCGCTTGGTCTCTGCGATGCGCAGCATTTCGGGCGTAAAGTCGGTCGCTTCGATCGGAATCTGGCCCTTACCCGCTTTCCAATAAGCGAGTGCCAGATCGCCTGTACCGGTACAAACATCGAGGATAGGAGATGTTCCCTGCGGCGAAACTGCTCGAACTGTCCGCCACCGCCAGTAGATGTCTATCCCCCCTGATAACAGATGATTCATCAGGTCGTATCGCCCCGAAATTTCGCCAAACATCTGGCGAACTCGGGCTTCAGACTTATCGACAGCGGGAAGCGTTGTTTGCATGGTAGCCTGGAAAGGAGACTGAAAAGTTTGACTAGGGGTAATGGGCTCAATACCGAGCAGAGAATCTACTCCTCGCGTAATCCAAATTCGTTCCAGCGCCCGTTCAACTGCGTCAGCAGTTCTGCAGGCATTGCCAGGGGACGAGGACTACCGCGATGACGAGTTTCTTCAGAGAACTTGCGGGTTGCATCGATCCCCAGTTTTCGTCCCACCCCACGAATATCGGTGGATGGATCATCCATGAAGGTCGGCCCGTCGACAGAGATCACATCACGCTCAGGATTCGCGTACGATCCCACTGCGAACCAGACATCCGCTTCACGCTGAACATTCACATCAGCATCAACGATCACGATCATTTTATTCAAACCGACCAGTCGTGAACCCCACAGGCCATTCAAAACCTGAGGTGCCTGTAACGGATGTTCCTTGCGGATGCTGACGAATAGCAGGTTTTGGCCCGCTCCTGCAAACGGATGATGCAGATCAACAATCTCGGGAATTATCGCTTTGACGGCAGCCAGGCTGAGTCGCTCCACTGCCAGGCCAATCCACGATTCTTCTGAAGGGGGCGGGCCCGGCACGATAGCAGGGAGCAGAGGATTGGCTCGATGCGTGATTGCTGTGACTTGAATGACCGGCAATGGCTCCGCAGGAAGATAATGGCCAGCGGTCCCGGCGATCGACGGGGCTTCGACCGGTTGCTCGGCGTAGTCGATGTACCCTTCGATCACAATTTCCGAAGCGGCGGGTACTTCCAGCTCGATTGTCCGGGCCTTCACGAGATCTAACCCGGAACCTCGCAGGAATCCCCCTAACAGCAGCGAGTCGGAAGGTGCGACAAGCGATCCTGCTGACATCAGCATCTGGATCGGGTCTCCTCCCAAAGCAATTCCGACGGGAAATTGCCGCTGCAGACGGACTGCGGATTGCCAGTGCCTGAAGGCCGCGTGATAGCGATTCCAATGAGGAACCACTTGATTCTGTCCCACCACCTGAATCGGAATCCGTTCGACCGACCGTGCACCCGTCTCCTGATCCTGTGTCACAATATGCGCTGCAGTGATGACAGGATTCGCTTCGTCCGGCCAGTGACGAGGGATCGGCAAATCCCACAAACTGACATCTCGCCCCAGCTTGACGACCTGCTGGCAAACGGCGGTTTTGATGGTGCGCGGAGCAAACTTCGACAGCCCCGACGTGGAAGGGGCCAGTTTGAGAGCTTCGAGCCATCCCCCCGATTCCGATCGCAGTTGCCGTCCGAGTCTGTCGGTCAATTGATCGAGCGAATCGATGCCGAGAGCCAGGCAGAGCCGACGGCGGCTTCCCAGCAAATTCGTGATGACGGGAATCGAACTGTTTTTCGGCTTTTCGAAGAGCAGGGCAGGTCCCCCGTCCGGGGATTTGCAGACGCGGTCCGTGATTGCCGCAACTTCCAGCCCGGTATCGACGGGAGCAGAAATGCGTACCAGTTCCCCGGCGTCTTGCAGCCTTGAAACGAAATCGCTGAGGAATTCATGAGGCATAACGAAACTACTGCGAGTGAAACTCGATCCCCGCAAATCGCCGTGCGAACGGCGAACCCAATCCGGGGAATCGAGCGACGGATTATAGCAAGGTCGGCAGACTTGGCACTTCCCGACAGGAACGTTAACGTCCCTTCTCCAAGAATGGACGTTGTTTACCCGAGAAACGGCCTTCCCGGGCCCGTCATTGGGTTTCGCTGCTGACATCCATCTGTCGACAGCAAACGACCATCCTTTAATGGACGATCACCCTGAACGGGGCCATTCCACCAACGCTCGAAATTCCTGCGGAAACATCGTCATGCTGCAACGATATTTAATGCTATGGCTGATCCTGTCGTCAGGGGTCTCTTTCTTCTGGCCCATGCTTTTTCCAGAAGTATTTGATCCGTTTCTTCCCGGTAAAGGCTTTAGCAAAGATGCACTTACGGGCGCAATTTTTCTGGTGATGTTTGCCGTTGGTAGCGTCCTGCAACTGGAAGAGGTCAAGGAAGTCGGTCGCCGGTGGCCTGCGGTGATTTTCGGAACTTCCGTCCAATATGGTTGCATGCCGCTGTTGGCCTATGTCATTGGACACGCGTTCGGTTTTGATAAGGTGACACTGCTGGGGGTCATCATGGTCGGGTGTGTCCCGGGGGCTATGGCCTCAAACGTTCTGACGCTGACGTGTCGAGGTAACGTCAGTTATTCCGTGGCACTCACGACGCTCGCCACAATGCTGTCGCCGATTGCCGTTCCACTGGCACTCTGGCTGACCCTGGATTTGAAGGGGGACTTCAAGGGTGAGTTTGAAATGCTGAATGTTTCCAAGCAGTTGATGCTGCAAGTCGTGATGCCGGTTCTGCTCGGTTTCTGGCTGCGGCGGGTGTCGAGTCTCTTCGAAAAGGGGGCGGATCGATGGGGCGGAATCATCGCGAACCTGGCGATCCTCTGGATCATTGCCGCCGTGGTGGGACTGAATCGTCAGCGCCTTGGAGAAGTTCTCGGCTTCAAAAACGGCGGTTTGATGGTGAGTGAACTGAAACTGCTGGTGGCTCTGCTGCTGATTAACGTGCTGGGATATCTGGCCGGTTACGTCGCAGGCCTGCTGGCCGGAATGAGCGATTCAATGCGCCGAGCTCTGACCCTCGAAATCGGCATGCAAAACTGCGGTCTGGGCACGACCCTGATCCTGCAGTTATTCCCAGGCGAAGAATATCGTGCGGCAGCAATTCCAACGGCTGCATACACATTCGGCTGCGTCTTCACGGCCACGGTATTAGCGCAATACTGGTCCCGGATTCCGGCGACCGATGAGGTACCGGTGAAGCAGGATCCAGTTGAGCCCGCAGTGACATAAATTGAAGCGGTCGCCAGTCCACGTGAGGGCAACTACGGCGATCGCAGACCTGTTTCGAGCGATACGTAAGGCACAGGCACAAGTGATCACTTCTATTGCCTTCCCCCTCTCCCGCGGGGAGAGGGGGTGAAGAAGAATGAGCGGTCTGGCTCCGCGGGGGCGGGCGTTATCACGAGAGCTCAGCGACCACGCCTGGCAATCACAACTTCGTTGGATCCCCTCCTGCTGGACGCCCTAAAATATCGGACTCTTCAGGCAACGAGTCCGACAGTCTCTTTAGAATGGATAATGCGAGTTTACGAGCATCGTTACTATACGCCGGCAGTTGTGTCGGATCATTTGCGATGGCTAACAATTTCGGCACGGCTGCAACAGCTCGCGGGTCAGCTTCAACAAACCTCATTGCGGCATATCGTACCGATGTATCCGGATGGTCAAGCAGACGGATTTCGGTCGACAACATCGCGTCCGAATTACCCGTTGCTTCAATTGCGTATATCGAGTTCTGAAGATGGTCCATCCATCTGTTGCCACTACCGAGTGGCGCATCTTTTGCGTAATTAATGAGTGCATTCTCAAATACACACACAACTGCCCATCGCAGGCTTCTATCCGCGCGGCCGGCCAGAATTCCAGCCACGAATGCGACCAGGCAACAAACAACGAGCCGTGCCGACGGTCCGGCACTCTCGTGTCGTTGGCGTAGCGGATCGCCAGACTTCGTGTTTTCGGCTTCTGGTAGCTCAGTCACCTTCACGGCGAAACCCCATACGGAATTTCCCGAAAACCGGGATTGGAACAAATCAGCTATTGAGAAACACCTGATCGACTCAACAAGAGACGAAGCCCAGCACCGGCACCCGAATCTGCAACATTGGTTATAAGCCATGCAGTTTATGAGAAATTCCGGTCATCACAACTTCGCTGAATCCCCTCCCGCTGGACGTTCCAAAATATCGGTTTCTTCAGGCAACGAGTCCAGCAGCTTCTTAACAATAAATAATGCCTCTTTTCGGGCATCATTTCTATCTGCCGGCAGTTGTGTCGGATCTTGTGCGATGGCTGACAGTTTCGGCACCGCTTCAACAGCTTGCCGGTCAACTTCGAGAAACATCATTGCTGCATATCGTACCGACGTAAGTGGATGATCAAGCAGCCGGATTTCGGTCGACAACATCGCGTCCGAATTACCCGTCCCTTCAATTGCGTATATCGAGTTTTGAAGATGATCCATCCATCTGTTGCCACTACCGAGTGGGGTATCTTTGCCGTAATTAATGAGTGCATGTTCAAATACACACACCACTGCCCATCGCAGACTTCTGTCCGCGCGGCCGGCCAGAATTCCAGCCACGAATGCGACCAGGCAACAAAAAACCAGCCGTACCGACGATCCGGAAAAATGACTCTCGGGTCGTTGGCGTAGCGAATCGCCAGACTTCGTGTTTTCGACTTCTGGTAGCTCAGTCACCATCAGGGCGAATCCCCATCGTGACGATTAAGTTGCGGACCCAAAACTCGATCAAGCGGAACTATTCTTCAGCAGCCTTCTTCTTCGCAGCCTTTTTCGCCGCTTTCTTTTTGGCGACTTTCTTCACCGGAGCGGCCGCTGCACCTTTTGCAGTCCGACCACCACGACCTCGCTTGGTGGCGGGGCCACGAGCGGCTCGTTCGGCCAGCAATGGGAGAGCTTCTTCCAAGGTGACCTGCAATGGATCGCGTTCCTTGGGAATCGTTGCGTTGACCTTGCCGTGCTTGATGTACGCTCCATAGCGCCCTTCGTACACCGCGACGGGCTCGTTATCGTCGGGATGTTTCCCCAACTCCTTGAGCGGCAATACAGGAGCCTTAGTTTTTTTTGCAGCGATCAACTCCAGTGCGCGTGGCAGATCGACTGTCAAAACATCGTCGGTTTTACCGAGCGATGCGAAGACCTTTTCGTGCTTCACATAGGGACCGTACATGCCGATTCCGGCATTCACCACGTGGCCGGTTTCCGGGTGAACTCCCAGTTGTCGCGGAAGACCCAGATACGCCATGGCCTCTTCGAATTGAACCGTCTGGGGATCGCGGCCCTTGGGAATGGAGACTCGTTTTGGCTTTGTTCCGTCTTCTCCGACTTCCCCCAGTTGCAGATACGGACCAAAGGGACCGACCAGCAGGAAGATCGGAAGTCCCAGTTCCGGGTGAACTCCGAGCGACTGGGGACCTCGCTGTTTCAAATCGATCAGTTTTTCGGCCACTTCATTCGTGATGTCCGCCGGTGCCATATCTGGAGGAATCGATGCCGTAACGGGCTGGCCGTCGCGTTCTGATTCCAGATAGGGACCGAATTTTCCGACGCGAATTCTCGAGTTCAGGCCGTCAAAAATCAGCGTACAGGCCAGACGCGGGTCGATCGATTCTTCTTTCGTCTTCACCATCTCGTCCAGGCCAGTCGCACCCAGATAGAACTGACTCAGGTACTGCTGGCGATGGCCTTCCCCGTTGGCAATATCGTCCAGATCCTGTTCCATCTTGGCCGTGAAGCCCAGATCAACGAGGTTTGGAAAATAATTTTCCAGCAGCTTGGTGACAGCGAACGCGGTAAACGTCGGCACGAGCTGATTGCCCGTTTTGACGACGTATTTGCGATCCTGCACAGTCCCGATGATGGAGGCGTATGTACTCGGACGGCCGATTCCGTCGGCTTCGAGCGCTTTGACCAGCGTTGCTTCTGTATACCGGGCCGGTGGCTTGGTTTCGTGGCCAACGGATTCGAGGGAGTTGCAACCCAGCCCATCTCCTTCGGCCAAGGGGGGCAGGGCGGCTTCGGTATCGTCGAGAGCGGCTTCGGGATCATCGACCCCTTCGACGTAAGCTCGGAAGAATCCGGGGAATTCGACATGGCGGCCGGTGGCGCGGAACTCGGCGTTGTCGACATGGATGATCGCGGTCTGGAACCGCAATTGGGCTTCCGCCATCTGAGTAGCAACTGTTCGCTTCCAGATCATGGCGTACAGTGCCGCTTCCCGGCCGCTCAGCCCATGTTCTTCAGCAGTCTTCATTTCCGTCCCGGCCGGACGAATCGCTTCGTGTGCTTCCTGAGCATTTTTCGTCTTGGTCGAGTACTGGCGAGGTTCCGGACTGAGGTACTCGTCCCCATAGCGATCTTTCACACACGACCTGGCTGCGTTGATCGCTTCCTGCGACAGGTTGACGCTGTCAGTACGCATATAGGTGATCAACCCGTCTTCAGACAGCCGTTGAGCCGTCTGCATGGTTTCCCGGGCCGACATATTCAACTTACGGTTTGATTCCTGTTGCAGGGTGCTTGTCGTGAAGGGTGCATAGGGCTTACGCGTCTGCATCCGTGTTTCGACGGCAGCGATTTTCCACGGTTGCGTCTTCAGCCGGGCTTCAAGGTTTCGAGCGGTCGTTTCGTCGAGCAGAACGGCTTCGACATCGGCCTTCAATCGGCCAGTATGCTCATCGAAATCCTTACCACTGGCGACTCGCTTTCCGTCGATGGAACTCAGCCATGCGTCAAAGGTTGCGCCCGCTTTTGTGCCGAGCGTCGACTTCAAGTCCCAGTAGGTCCCGGAACGAAACGCCAGTCGCTCGAGTTCCCGCTGGACGAGAATCCGGACGGCCACAGACTGGACTCGTCCAGCCGACAGCCCGGGAGCAACTTTCTTCCAGAGCAGGGGACTGAGTCGGTAACCATACAGTCGATCGATGACGCGGCGCGTTTCCTGAGCGGCGACCAGGTTGGTATCGAGATCGCGAGTCTGCTTGATCGCTTCCTTGATCGCTTCCTTGGTGATTTCGGAGAACACCATCCGTTTGACGGGAACTTTGGGCTTCAGAATTTCCGACAAATGCCAGCCGATACTTTCCCCTTCGCGGTCCTCGTCCGTCGCCAGAATAAGTTCGTCGGCATCCTTGAGAGCGGCTTTCAGTTCGCTGACGAGTTTCTTCTTTTCCTTGGGGACGATGTACAGCGGTTCGAAATTATTTTCGATGTCGACCCCGTATTTGGCGAGGTTTGACTTCAAGGCCTTGATTTCAGCGGGGACGTCGGCAGCGCTTTCAGGCAGGTCGCGTACATGACCCATGCTGGCCATGACGATGTAGTCCGAGCCGAGATACCCGCCAATCTTTCGTGCCTTGGCCGGTGATTCGACGATGACCAGTTTCTTGGATGATTTGCCTGCCACCATGAAGTTCCAACTAAAGTCAAAAATCAAAAACTCAAGACAACCAACGGCCCGATGCCCGCACTGAATGGTGCCGGTCGCATCCGCAATAGTAAAGGGAGCGACCGGTATCCGAGGGAGTCTCTACCCCCAACTGCGAGCAAAATCGCCCCTGAAACGCTTCAGGGACGACTCGAAACGATCTCGATTTTTACCGGATCAATCTTGTCCAGCCCCCGCTGCTTCTCTTGTGCGGTCGGTCGGCAAAGCTACAATGCGACCGACTGTGCGGGAATTCCAATAAGGGATTGTGCGCCGGTCTGTCAAGCGTTGCCGTCAAGGAGGGGACATTCGTCTCACAGTTGGAAACGCTCGCCGCCACCGACGTCCAGGTAAAGGATGCCTTACATGACTATGCAGTTTCTGGCTTCGGTTCGTCGTAATCAGAAGCAGTGGATGGTCGTCTTGACGATCCTCTCGATCTTCGCCTTTTTGTTCGACGACGTCGTTCGAGGTGCGAACAATCTGACGTCCAGTTCCTCGGCACTGTTCTTTGCAGTCCTGTGTGCCGGGGGGATGTCGATCATTGGTTATCCCCGCAGACATACGGTGATGTTTGGCGCCATCGGCTTCGTTGTCGGGGGTGGGGCAGCATTAATTGGTTCCTCGTTTGCGGGACCAAAGCCCGTCGTACGAACCAGTGTCGGAAATCTGACCGGCGAACAAATCGGTCGGATGCAACAGCAGCGACAGAAGATCCACCGATTCCTGGCGATTGCCGGTGAAAAGATTGGTGCTCCGGGGCAGATCCCTAATTTTGGCGATCCGACTCAGGTGGCCATGGTTTCCCATTCGATCCTCCGCCAGGAAGCTCGCCGGATGGGAGTCTCTGTGTCGGACGAAGCTGTCAACACCTTCCTGAAAAACGCGACTCAGGGGAAATTGACCAAAAAAGATTATTTCGCGGCACTAAAAGAATCAGAATTCAGTGAATCCGAACTGTTTGACGCGATTCGGCAGGAACTGGAAGCACAGCTCGTCGGACGACTGATGACTCCCCCGGCAACAGAAGACCGGATGTTGTCACTCTTTTCAAATGGGCAACTGGGCCGAGTGGCTCAGGTCTCGCCGGAAATGGCGTGGGAAAACTTCCGCCGCTTGAATGTCCGCCAGGAACTCTCTGCAGTCGCGGTTCCCGTCAGTGAATTTGTGAAGCAGGTTCCAGAACCCTCAGATACAGAACTACTGAAATACTTCGATGAGAGAAAGAATCGGTACGGCGACGATCGTGGGAACCCTGGTTTCCTCGAACAACCCAAGGTGAAACTCGGGTACCTCGTCGCAGCAGACCTCAATCTGTACGAAAAGGGTTTGACCGACGCTACCGATCAGGAAGTGGTTGATTACTACAACGCCCATCTTGAAGAGTACCGCATTCGCGAAGTCCCGGACTTCCCGGACACACTGCCATCGTTGAAGGGTGGAGCAGAGTCCATCAATCCTGAAGCCCCTGTCGACGCGACTGCTCCAGCAAACGCACCGGTGGAAACCCCTGCTCCTGCAGCGGAAAAACCTGCTGCTGAAGCTCCCGCCAAAGACGAAAAGCCCGCTCCCGAGTCGAAGGCCCCGGAAAAAGCCGAGCCTGAGAAGAAGGATGGCGACAAGCCGAAGGTTGAAGAGAAGGCCAAACCTGAAACTCCGTGCGGTGACGACGAGCCTAAAAAAGAAGTGAAGGACGCTGACGCCAAACCAGCCCCTGACGCCGAAGCCAAACCTGAAGTAAAACCTGATGCGAAACCCGCAGAACCAGAAGCAAAACCGGAAGAGAAGGGGGATGTCACCCCTCCAGCCCCAGCGCTCCCTTCGGACAATGAAGGTCCGAAACTGAAGCCACCGGCGACCGGGTTTGGCCCAGGCAGTTTCAGCCCGTTGGCTCCTCCCAAGTACCGCGATCTGAACGACGACTTGAAGCTGGAAATCCGGGAAAAGCTGCTCCGAGACAAAGCCTTCGCAAAAATGTCCGCTGCCGCCGACGCCGCATTCCAGTTCATGATTGACCTGAGCCTCAAGCTTCCCGTGAATCCCAAAGAACGCGAGAAGGCGACAGAAGACTTGGCCGACAAATGCAAGAAGTACGCCGCTGAAAAAGGATTGGAATACTTCGAAACCAAGGCGATGACGTATCTCGACATGCGAAATTCCATGGATGATCGTATTGGAAGTGCAACAGAAACTGTCAGCGCTCAGAGTGCCCGGCGCAATGTCCGGTCTGTCGCCGATATCGTTTTCGAGTCCGAAACAACCGGTCGATCGTACCGCGTGACAACTTACTCTCCACAACGTGCAGATTCGCCAAAGATGCGGTACTCGTATTGGCCGATCGAGCATATTCCCGCGAAGACCTCAGACCTGAAAAACGAAGCAACTCGCCAGCTTGTTGTGGATGCCTGGAAATTCGAAAAGGCCCGGACGCTCGCTGAAGTCCGTGCCAAAGAACTCGCCGAAGTCGTTAAGAAGTTGCCCACGGATATTCCGGCAGCACTTTCCGGTCAGACCATCAATGGAACGAAAGATTCGCCAGTCGTGACGGTTCGTGAATCCTCAAAGTTTTCCTGGCTCCGAACCTCGCAAAGTGTTCCTTCCATGGGGCTACCTCGTCCGGAAGAATCGGAAATTGACAACGTCGAGCATGCGGGCTCAGATTTCATGAAACTGATCTTTGAGCAGCTTAGTGAAGGAGATGTCGGAATTGGCTTGAACCGGCCCAAGACAGTCTTCTACGTTGTTCGTGTTCACGATCGCGACGGAGCGGGACCAGACGGCGGGGTGGCTTTGCAACGACTTCAGGAGCAGTTCATGAAGGAGCGAGCGACTGCAGAAGCTCCGAAGCAAGGGTTCAGCTTCCCGACAGCCTACGACTTCCTGACGGCCGAGATTCAGAACTTTCTGGATGGACGCTGGCGCCAAAGCTTTGAAAAGCGATTTGCGATCACTTGGGAAAAAGTCGATTTCAAAGGCGATGACACTGAGTCGGAATGATTTGTCTGGTTTTGTTCAGAATTGTGTGAGTATCCACATCTTTCGCTGACGACGTAGGTTACGGCGTCGACGAGATGTGATTGGCTGGGGAAATCTTCAACGAAGCTACGGTTCTGGCTTGGGTTGCTTGCAAGATCCAACATCGAGCATCAGAATTCCGTATTCTCTTGCACGTTGGTGCTGACTTCCCCATTTTCCTGACCTGCTTTCGTGAGATGCGACTCCATGAGTGACTCGTCGGGTGCGATGATTGAAGCGATCGGTCTGAGTAAATTTTACGGACCGTTCGCAGCGACCCAGAACATCAGTTTTTCCGTCCCCCGTGGACAGGTTGCGGCTTTTCTCGGGCCTAACGGCGCCGGCAAATCGACGACGATGAAGTTATTGACCGGCTTCATGGCCCCCAGTGAGGGGGTCGCGAAGATCGGTGGCTTCGACGTCTCGACAGACCGCATCAAGGCTGCGGAAATCCTCGGATATCTGCCAGAAAACGGGCCGCTGTACCTGGAAATGACCCCTTCCGAGATCCTGAAATTTCTCGGTGCGGCACGTGGTATGTCGGGGGGACACCTGACAGAACGTCTCGAATTCGTTGCGACCAAATGCTCGCTGAAGGGCGTCTGGGGCAAACCGATCGCCAAGCTATCCAAAGGGTATCGACAGCGAGTCGGGATGGCCCAGGCTCTGCTGCATGATCCGCAAATTCTGATTCTCGATGAACCGACCAGTGGTCTGGATCCCAACCAGACTCATGACGTCCGGGAATTGATTCTCAGTCTGGCGAAGTCCAAGACAATCCTGTTGTCGACGCACATCCTTCAGGAAGTGCGAGCGGTCTGTTCTCGCGTCATCCTGATCAACGACGGCCGACTCGTTCTCGATGGAACCGTCGATGATCTGGAGCAGGGAACCAAGGGTATGGAAGCCCGGTTCCGCGAACTGACTGGTGCAAGCCGGTAGTTCACCGGCTGTGTCCGGCATCAGGGACCTCGCCGCTGCGTCGGCTGGGGTCTCAAAATGTGCCTCCCTGCAGGGTCCTGATTTCCGCAAGGAAACGGGAACGAAATTGCAGGACAGGTGTTGAGTCAATTGACCGAGTGGTGATTTGTTACATCCGAGATTTCTTCGAGGTTTCCTGCCAGATGCGAAGTCACGTCGTATTTGCCGTTTTTAAGCGGAACTTCTGGAGCTACTTCTCCGGGGTCATCGGCTATCTGTTCATTGTCGTCTTCGTATTCCTGGGAGCGTTTTTCGCATTCCAGGCGAAGTTCTTCACGAACAATGTGGCCAGCCTGGATCAGCTCAACGAGACGTTCCCTCTATTGCTGTTGTTTATCGTCCCCGCGATCACGATGGGGGTCTGGTCCGAAGAACGAAAACTGGGGACGGAAGAGTTGCTCTTCACGCTGCCGGTCTCGGACTTGGAAGTGCTGATTGGCAAGTACCTGGCCGTGGTATCGGTCTACACCGTGGCTCTGATCTTTTCGCTGACTCACGCCGTGGTCCTGCGAGTGATCGGCCATCCCGATCCGGGTGTGCTGGTCGCAACCTACTTCGGCTACTGGCTGGCCGGTTGCGCTCTGCTGAGCGCAGGGATGATGGCGTCGTACCTGACCAGCAGTGCGACCGTCGCCTTCATTCTGGGCGCGGTGGTCTGTGCCATTCCGGTTTTTGTCGGCTTGATTCCTCTTCAAATCTTTGAACAGATGAGTGTCAATCGTCAGTTTGAACTCTTGGGAATCGGGTTGGTACCTCCCAAGAGTGTGCTGTATTTCCTGTCGATCGCCTTCCTGATGCTCTATCTGAATCTGGTGCTGATCGGACAGCGCCACTGGCGTGGCGGAACTCGTGGCACGGCAATGGGACTGCAATACCTCGTTCGCACGATTTGCCTCGGTGTGATCCTGCTCAGCGTCAACGTGCTGGCAGCGAACCTCAATCGCCCACTCGATCTGACAGCCGAGCACATCTACAGTGTGACACCCACAACCAGCGGATTGCTCGCCAAAATCTCGGACAAGCGTCCTGTCACCATCCAGGCGTTCATCAGCCGCGAAGTGCCACGTGACTATGTTCAGGTAAAGACGACCCTGTTGGGGCTGCTTGGCCAATACGAACAAGCCAGCAAACGCAACGTGACGGTTCGCATCGTCACCGTCGAACCGGCCAGCATCCAAGCCGACGAAGCCAAGAAGTTCGGCATCGAAGGTCGCAAAGTGCAATCGGACCGGGCAGGACGAGTTCAGGTAGACGAAGTTTACCTGGGGGTTGTCATCAACTGCGGTGCCAACGAAGTCGTGGTTCCGTTCTTCGACGTTGGCTTGCCCGTCGAGTACGAACTGACGCGATCGGTCTGGACTGTCGCCGGTGAAAAGCGACGCACGATCGGAATCCTGGAAACCGATGCCAAGCCCAACGGTGGGTTTGATATGGCCTCATTCCGGAGCAACCCGGAATGGCGGATCATTACCGAACTCAAGAAGCAGTACAACGTCGAAACGGTTTCCCCGATGGGTCCGATCGACGAGACGAAGTATGACGTCGTTCTGGCGGTGATGCCCTCGTCGCTGGGACAGAACGAAATGAAGAATTTTGTCGACTACGTCAAGAAGGGGAAACCCGTCCTGATCTTCGACGATCCGCTCCCATTCACCACGAATCCTCAATTGGCACCTCGTCAGCCCAAGCCGAAGGCGGGTGGCAATCCGATGATGCAAATGGGGCAGCAGAGTGAACCTAAAGCCGACGGTGGCAAGGCCACGTCGCTGGTCAATGCACTGGGAATCCAGTGGATCTACGATCAGGTTGTTTTCGATTACACCGCCATGACGTTGCATCCGGAATGGGGTGAAATGCTGCGACCGGAAATCGTCGCCATCAGCCGCAAGAGCGGGGTCGATGCGGCCTTCAACCCGAAGAGCGAAGTCACCTCGGGCCTGCAGGAAATGTTTCTGTTCTACTCAGGAACCATCCGACCACGTGAAGGTAGTAAACTCGAATTCACCCCTCTGTTGCTGACCGGAAGGCGGTCCGGGTTGCTTCAATGGAATGACCTCGTGAAGAGCAACTTCATGGGGGGGATGCAGGTCGATGATGATCCCGTCCGCACCATTGACGATGACTTCCATGTGGTCGCAGCCGAAATCGTCTCGCCCAAGGATGCGACCGACAAGATCAACGTGATCTATGTTGCCGACTCGGACATTATTGCCGACTGGTTCTTCTTTGTTCGCGAACGCAAGCAGTTCCACCTGAATCTGGACAACGTCACGTTCGTATTGAACGCCGTCGATCACCTGGCAGGTGACACGTCGTACATCGATCTGCGAAAGCGCCGTGCCAAGCATCGTACTCTGGAAAAGGTCGAAGAACTGACCGCCAAGTACGTTGAGCAATCCGCAAAAGACCGACAGTTGGCCTCGGACGAAGCCAAGAAGTCGCTGGCCGATGCCCAGAAGCGGTTTGCCGAGAAAGTCGACAAGATCAAGAATGATCAGAATATGGATGAACAGGCAAAGATGATTCAGCTTTCCATCGCACAGCAGGAAGAGCGACGCCGGATCGAAGTGGAAGAGACGATCATCAACCAGCGTAAAGAGCAAAGCATCGAACGGAGCAAGGTTGAGTCCGACCGTAAGGTCCGCGCCGTTGAAGGTCTTTATTTCTGGTGCGCGATTTTTGCATCGCCGATTCCAGCCATCGTGCTGGGAATCTTCGTTCTGATCATGAGACTTTCGAACGAGAATTCGACGATTGCCCCGACGCGTCGCCGAAACTAGAGCTGTCAGACCTGTTTTGTTGTTCACTGTTTCCTTTTAATTATCACGCAGGAACTTCGTCATGAGCGAATCCCAGCGAACGTTGTTTTTCGTCGTCGCAGCATCGGTGTGTAGTGTCGTGGCCTGGTTCGGGGGCCCTTCAGGACCGAAACCAAGCACTGAAATCACGGGGGTGGGAGACTTGTTCTACCCCGAGTTCAAAGACGCTGACGCTGCGAAGTCGATGGAAGTCGTCAACTACAATCCCGACACGGCATCGGTCCGCCCGTTTGCCATTGTGCAGGACAAGTCGGGTCTATGGCGAATTCCCTACGCCCACAATTACCCCGCCGACGGCAAAGAACGGCTGGCCAAGACTGCGACCTCAATGATCGGGATCAAACGCGAATCGTACGCTGGTCGCCGCGAAGCAGAACATGCCGAGTATGGAGTCCTGGACCCCAAAGCAGATGCTGCTGCTGACCTGAAGGGGATCGGGAACCGGATCATATTGAAGGATGGCGACGGGAAAGTTCTGGCCGATTACATCATCGGGAAAGAAGTGAAGGGACGCACGGGAATGCACTACATCCGTCGTCCAGACGAAAAGCTGACCTACATCGCAAAGATCGATATTCCTGTCTCGACAAAATTCTCGGACTGGATTGAGGCCGATCTGCTCAAGATCGATGCAGCCCGCCTGAATGGTATCACCATCAACACCGATACCGTTGACCTGAATCAGGGAGCGTTGATTGAAGGTGAGACGAACCAGTTGTCGCGCAAGTCCGCCACTGACAACTGGAACCTGCCCGGAATTGATGACACTAAAGAAGAGTTGAATCAGGAAGAGATCCGTAAGCTCGTTTCGTCACTCGACGAATTGAAAATTGTTGGTGTCCGCCGCAAACCTGCCGCGTTGATCAAGGGACAACTCGACCAGATTACGCAACTGGATCTCCAGACTAAGGGATTCTATCCACAACCGACCCGCAAGCCGGGTGGAGTTCGTCTGGTTCCTAAGGACGGCAACGTTGTGGCCGTCACCGATCAGGGTGTTGCCTATGAACTGAAATTTGGCGAGATATTCAGCGGGTCCGACGAAGAAGTTGAAGTCGGTTTTGCATCCAAGGAAGAAGACAAAGACGAGAAGAAAGAGAAAAAAGAAGATCCGAAGTCCTCGCAGAAGAGTCGTTACCTGATGGTTACGGTTTACTTCGATGCGGATGGCTTGGGCCCGAAGCCGACTGCCCCGAAGAAACCGGAGGAGCCTTCTGACGCGCCTCCCGAGAGTGATGATCCTGCAGATGCTTCAGCACCGACAAATACGGCACCTGATCCCAAGACGCTTCATGCCGCCGCACTGGCGAAGTATGAATCGGATCAGAAAAAGTACGAGTCCGACCTCAAGGCCTACCAAGCCAAGATCCAGGACGGCGAAAAGCTCGTTAAAGAACTGAACGCCCGGTTTGCTGAATGGTACTACGTCGTCTCAGGAAACAGTTTCGAGAACCTTCGCCAGGGACGCAAGACGCTGGTGAAGGACAAGACCGCACAAGCGAATCCAGCCGATCCCGCCTCACAATTCCCTGGCTCACAGTTTCCCGGTTTGCCACCCGGACTCAAGCTCCCCACAAGGCAAGACTGATCGCACTGTCGAACGTTCGTCAACTGATGCTTGAATGAGCGTTTCGCCTTGGCGATCAGCAACGGTATTTCTGCCGGGGTCGGGTCTGCGATTTTTCTGGCGGCAACCGCTCACTCGGAACGAAGTCGACACTGGTTACATAGAAAAACCATTCTGATTACTTCCTCAATCAGCGGTTATTAGCGTTCATCAGCGGTTCCCAAAAACCACCGTTTTGCCAGGGGATCAGTCTTGTAGAAATTCAGCATCAAACGAGCGACCTTGGTCCGCCCTGCTTCCGAAGGGTGAGTTCCATCACCCGACAGATCATCGCGTGTGTATACCAGTTGGTCTGATTTTCGCGGTGAAGTGCCATCAGCCCATAAATAGGGCCCCCACAGGAGTAGCGGTGCTTTGACCACTCCCTGATCGGCAGCGTAATTCAACGCTGCGTTGCCCCGAATCTGGTCCTGAATCAGCCAACGGGCGACAAACGCCGATTCGTACGCAAACGGCTCAGGGTTCAAAGCACTCCCTGCATACCCTGCGTAAATGCGACTCGACAAATACGCAATCCGCAGATTCGGAAATCGAGACTTTGCATTCTGAATGACAGCTTGCGTATCCGTCTCCAACTTCTTGCCATGCACTGCGATCGCCCCACTTGGCCCCTTATTGGCCAGTTTGATCCAGGCCACCTGCACCTGCCTGGGCGAAACACTGGCGCGGGCGAGTGACTGTTCGGCAACACTCCATGGCCGCGCATCGGCTGGAGCCCACTCCGCCATCGCCTGCCCACCTTGTGCGCAATCGACAATCGTTACCTTGGCTGATTTAGCAGAATCCGCATCAGCCAGTTGCTTGAACCGTGAAAACTCCTGAGTCGCGTTAGACATGCTGATCGAAACGAAAACAATCCGTCCATTCGCAGCCGGTTCGCCGTTGGTGTCCAAAGGTCGGATCCGGGACAGCTCAGCCTGGGCTGCCTTTTCGTGGGCTGCCGGCGGTGTATTCTGTCCACCGCCATACAGGCCGCCGTCTTCCCCTTGATAGCGATCTGTGGCACTCATCTCGGTCAATGGGACGAATCCAGTTTTTTCACGCGGGGCGGGTGCTGAAGGAGTTCCCGCCCCCTGTCGAGCAGCCATCGCCTTACGCAGAAAGGCCTCTTCATCCTCCGTCAAACTCCCACCGTTTTGACGTTTCTGGAACAACTGCCGAGCGCGGTCAAAATCGATTTTTTCAGCTGGCCCAGCCGCAGGCTCATTCGGTTTCGACGGATTTTGAGAATTCTGCCGAGCAGCCTGGGCACGTCGCACGTAGGCCTCTTCGTCCGCTGTCAGTTTTTCACCCTTCTGGCGTTTCTGAAACAGCTCCTTCGCACGCTCGAAATCAATCTTTTCCGTCGTTGTGGGCTGTTCCTGCTGAGCCCAAACCACGACCGAGGTAGCTACCCAAGCCGTCAGGGAAACCCCCAGCCAGACGATCCATGAAAAAGCCATTTTTTGTTTCATTCGGGAAGCCTGGATAGGTGCAAAAATCGTTCGATCAATTCAACCGCGAATAAACGAACACCGCGGCTCCTGGATTGTTCCGCCAACGGAGCACCCACTGCGACATTCCATGAACAATCATTGATTCGCAACCAAAAGACGTTTGGTCCAGCCGATTTATCACAAAATTCGCGATTATCGACCGGCAGACTCCGCAGAGAGCCGACGGAAAACTTCGCCTCTTGGGAACATTCCGCAAATTCGCTCGTTTCCTGCGGTTTACACAACTGGGGAAACCCGGTATATCTGCTCCGCGCCGCAGCCTGACAACGGCGTCCGGCTTGGTATCTGACTCAAGATGGGCAGATGCCGTGGTGGAAGTATGATTGATCTGCTACGAAGGAGTGCAGCGTGGCGTCGGTTGAAGAGGTCAAAGAAAAAGTCATCAGCATCGTCAGCGAACAGCTCAACATCCCCAAGGATGACATCAAGCTGGAAAGCGCGTTTATTGCTGATTTGAAGGCCGATTCGCTCGATCTGGTCGAACTCGTCATGGAATTCGAAGACGAATTTGGCGTACAGATTCCAGAAGCGGATCAGGACAAAATCCAAACAGTCGGCAATGCCGTCAATTACATTATGGAGAAGCAGTGACGGATGGCCAGACGCGTCGTCGTGACAGGGATGTCGGTTGTCACTGCGCTCGGGAGTGAAGTCCTGGAGTTCTGGGACAAGTTGTGCGCCGGTAAAAGCGGCGTCAGCCGACTCGAGCGATTCGATTGCTCCGACTTCAAAGTGAATTTTGGAGGCGAAGTCAAAGACTTCCGCCCTGAGGATCATTTTGATGGTAAGGAAGCCAAACGACTCGATCGTTTTTCGCAATTCGCCCTCGCGGGGGCTCAGAAGGCGGTCCGCCAGAGCGGGATCGACTTCAGTGCGGAACCCGATCCATATCGTTGTGGCGTCATTATCGGCAGCGGAATCGGTGGACTGAACGAGATCGAAGAGCAGCACGCCAAGCTGTTCGATCGCGGTCCGTCGCGAGTTTCCCCCTTCATGATTCCCAAGTTGATGGTGAACGCCGCCAGCGGGAATATCTCGGTCTTCTGGAAGCTGAAAGGCCCCAGCAGCGCCGTCGCGACCGCATGTGCCTCCGCCAGCAACGCCATCGGCGATGCTTTTCGGCTGATTCAACATGATGTCGCTGACGTCATGATTACCGGCGGCAGCGAAGCAGCCATCACTCCGATGGGCCTTTCCGGTTTTGCCCGGATGGGTGCACTCTCCACACGAAATGATTCACCCGAGACCGCCAGTCGCCCGTTTGATCGCGACCGGGACGGTTTCGTCCTCGCCGAAGGGGCAGGGG
>JBAWWJ010000094.1:0-28665 GCA_037146815.1 Planctomycetota bacterium | reverse complement strand
ACTTCCTCCTCGAAGTCCTATGCGGCAAAACAACTTAGTGGGCGCTGGCCCTGACTTCTACACCCCTGACTGCAAGGACTTTATCAGACTGATTCTCACCGGAAACGATGACAAGGCTATTGCAAAATACCACCCGGAGGTGCAGAAGCAGATTGGACGTCAGAAAGCATTGAATCTCTTCGCAGAGTTCCGTCAGTTGTGCGGTGAATTGAAGACTGTTGACCTGGAGAGCATGGAAGTCAAATTCGATTCCGAGGGCCAAGGTGAGAACATCGAATTGACGCACCTCGTGCAGGGGACAAAAGGAAACTGCTTTGTCACGACCACGTTTCAGTTAGCCGGGATGAAATTCCACATCGTCGGACTGTCGATCAAACCAACCGATGTCGTTCCAGGGCAGGATGCCGCAGTTCCCGAACCCCCGAAACCGTGACTGAGGCCGAGACCAGACGGGTGCATTCGATTTCAGGTTTCCAAACTATGAGCAAAGCGATCCGGAATCCGTATTTTACCGCTTGTGGGGTCTGTCTGGCGCTGGTGGCAATACTGCTGACAATCGGCTCCTTGACGGTGGCCTTCCTGTCCCAGGAAAATGCAAAGCCGAGCGAACTTCTGATTGCGATTGCGTTTTTTTCATTTGTAATTGCATTCGGTCTCCTCGTCGGTACTGTCATGCTCGGGCTGATGACACGGCGCGTCGGTCGGTACATTCGCTTCATTCAGAATGAAAACTACCTGGTCCGCTGGAGCTATCGCCCGGAGGAATGGGATGCGTTTCAACGCGCTGAGTTTCCATTGATCGAGCAAGATTTTCGCAAGATCATTTTGATACCGACGTTGATTTCAATTCCATTCGGCCTGGCGGTTTTCGTCGGCGCGATCTGGTTAGGGAACGCAGATCGTCGAGGCGTCATCATTTCGGGAATTGCGACTTGCGTGTTCTTCGCTGCAGCTCTCGCTGCCGCGTACTACATCCGAGTAGTCCGCCAGAGGTCCTGGATTCAAAAACAGCGGCTCTCACCTCCGGAGACATACATTCATTCTGAATTTGTCTATGCGAACGGAGAATTCCTGTTGGGTCTGGGCAATCAGCGGCTGATCGAGATCGAAGTCATGTTGGAAGAACCACCCAGAATCAAGTTCGCGGTTGAGGGTGAGGCACCGCGTAGTGGTAAAACGCTGGAAATTCGCCGTGTTCTTATTCCAGCAGGACAACTTGACAGAGCGAAAGAGCTGGTCGCATCCATTCAAGCCGACTGGCATCTGGTGTAGCAGACCGTGGATTGCGACATGCGTGTTCCTCGCAGCGGTTGGTTGCCGCCGCGTATTACCTGCGAGTTGTCCGACAGCGATCTTGGGGCCAAAAGCAGCGACTCTCGCCGCCGGAGACATACAAACATTCTGAGTTCGTCTATGCGAACGGAGAATTCCTGTTGGTTCTGGGCAATCAGCGACTGATCGAGATTGAGGTCCTGTTGGAAGAACCACCGAGAATCAAGTTCACAATTGAAGGTGACGCACCACGAGGAGGAAAAACTCTGGACATTCGCCGCGTACTCGTTCCACCAGGAGAACTTGAAAGAGCGAAAGAACTCGTCGCATCCTTCCAGGCCCTGGCATTTGGCGAGTGACAAATAATCGGCCACCGCGACGAGGATTTCGCGAACGATGGATGTCTATTCCGTCAGGTCGAAGTTGAACACGTTTGAATCCCCGGCGACGACACTGCGTTTCAGACCAGAGGTCTTTCGATCCCCATATTTCTGTGGAATATCTGCCGTCTTGGGAAAGCTGCCTCCTGGGCCGAGGTTGATCATATCCTGAGCCGTGCGTGTTGTGCGCTGTGGCTCGACGGCACGTTCGGCAATGAGTCGGGCGTATCGCTCATGACTTTCGGGAGAACCATACAGGCCAAGGTAGATATCGCGGCCAGCGATTCGGACTCTCGCCTGGCCGGAGGCTCGATGATGGGTATAAGACGGTAGAGAAGATCGACGGGACATTGCACTGCTCCAGTGCCCACGTGAAAAGTGGTACAACTACCACTTTTCAAGAGGCTTCTGAGCCGCGCTGTCGACCATCGACAGGTACGTAAGTCACACGTTCGGCAAGGGTTATAAAAAATGTCCCCGAGTAGAGTCGAACTACTAACCTTCGGCTTCGGAGGCCGACGCTCTATCCAATTGAGCTACGGAGACGGGTTCGTCGAACAGGCGAGTTCCTGAGTACGACGAAGCTCAAGGTTACGAGGGGGTTTTCCGATTGTCAATTCCCTGATGCACAGCGTTAAACCAAACTCGAAATGTTGCTCCTGATAATCCGTCGCTTGGTCAACCTGCGTCGATCCAGTTTTCAGTGCGGAGAACGACTGGAAACTGCCGTGAAGTTGCAGGGTAACCGGACTCTGGAACCGAGTTCCGGCTGATTGGCTGCGTTTTTCATGCGGTTTGCGCAGGCTGAAATTGGATTGATGCGTCCCTCCAGGCGATTTCCGGAGTCAATGTTACCCACATCTTTTTCAATCGGCGTCAGTTGGGTGGCGGGGCGCACTGGCTTTTCAGAAGCCCCCGAAATGGAACGCGTTTGATCGGGGGCTACCCCGAAGCGGGTGCGCACCGTTTGTGTTGCGCAATGCCGGCTTTCAAATCGGAAAGTGAACAGGTGTGAGGGTGCCACGATCTTGGAGTCTGCGACAAGGTCGTGCTGAATTTGGTTTCCAGCCCATTTCACAACCGATCTCTTCGCCGTCTCCATAAAATTTCGCTCATTCTCAAGATCCATCGAAGACACGGCCTTGTCGAAGACTCCAAGACCGTGGCACCCATTCCTTAAGTTGGAAATCTCAGTTTCCAGGCAGATCCTTCCGCGCAGCCTTCGGGTACGCCGAGTGCGCCTCCGCCACCTCCGCCACCCTGTGGTGCTGGACACATGGCCGAAGCGAGCACGTCACAAAAGTAAGGTGGAGACCAGCTCGCTTCGAGCGCCGGCCCACCATCAGGAAACGTCGCGAATTGATGGTGGCCTGCGCGGCGAAACGCCGCAGGTCCCACCCTGCATCCTGCCCAGTTTCAAAAAGGCGATTGCCAGGGAGTTTGCGGCAGTTTGCTGACGTTTGTCAAATTTCACTTGAAGACGTCTGCCAGTCTCCCATGCCGCAATCGGTGCGACTACAATGTTTTCTTGTTTGCTTCCCCCAGAGGGCTTTGTGGGAACGAAAAAACTCCACGGAACGGTATCAGCGTTTATGACCCACCACTTGTCGGCCAGCACGAATGGATCGCCGCTGCTTTCGACCGCTATTGCCGCCATTGATGGGGGACTGCGGTATCGTGGCTATGCGATTGAAGAGCTTGTTCAACACTCCAATTTCTCGGAAGTCGTGTTTCTGGTGATTCAAGGGGAATTGCCGACCCATGAACAACTGGCAGACTTGCAGGCGATTCTCACGGAAGCTGCTGTTCTGGAACCTGATCTGGTTGCGTGGATTGAGCGAATTCCGCTGAATGCCACAGCCATCGATGTGATGCGAACGGCTGTCAGTCTGATTGCTCTGGCGGAATGCCATGACGACGATTCAGGACCGGTGGCCGCCTGGGACACCATTCAACGACTGCTGGCACAGTTGCCTGTGCTCGTTGCTGCACGTTATCGGCTGGCTCGCGGGCAGAAAGCCCTGGAATCTCGTGATGACCTGTCGTATGCCGGCAACCTGCTGTGGCTGTTGACCGGTGTCGATCCAACCCCCACTGCTGAAAGAGCTTGTGATGCACTGCTGATTCTGACGGCGGAACACGAATTCACTCCGTCAACCTGTGCGGCTCGAGTGGTCGCTTCGACGCGTGCCGACATTCATTCTGCCGTAATTGCCGGGATGTGCGCCATCAAGGGGGTCTGGCACGGGGGACCGGGGCATCAGATCATTGATATCCTGGAAGCCGTCGGGCAGCCTGACGCGGCGCAACCGATTGTCCGTGCTGTACTTGAGCAGTACGAGCGGG
This sequence comes from Planctomycetota bacterium, assembly GCA_037146815.1. Classification (GTDB taxonomy): domain Bacteria; phylum Planctomycetota; class Planctomycetia; order Planctomycetales; family Planctomycetaceae; genus Schlesneria. The sequence goes on along the minus strand of JBAWWJ010000094.1, from coordinate 24,667 downwards.
TGCCGGGATTCTGGCATCGCGTGTATCGAACGAGTGATCCGCGGGCCGAGTTGCTGGCTCCGTTCTGTCGCGCTGTGGCCGCCGAAGCGGGCTGCAATACGATGGAACAGGTTGCGACGGCGATTGAAAGTGCGGTTTGGGACGAACAGCAAATTATGCCCAGTCTCGACTGGCACGCGGCACGGTTGCTCCATTACCTTCGTCTGGACGCCGACCTGTTCGTACCGATCTTTGTGATCAGTCGGATGGTCAGTTGGGCCGCACATTACATTGAACAGCAGCAATCGCCTCAGCCGATCAGGCCACGCGGTTCGTATTCCGGCCCCGCAGACCGCCCGTTTGAAGCTCTGGAAGAACGAGGCTGACGGTTTTTCAGGACGATTGCTGTACGACGATTACTGACCGAGACATTACTTTTTAACCTGCAGTTTCCCAATGCACGCATTTCAACGCTGTATCGCTACTCTCTGCCGAGCCACCTTTGATGTCGCTGACGTTCTGACGGAATGTCCCGACTGCGGCAGCCTGCTCGACATCGACTACGAATGGGACAAACTTCCTGTTCCCTCATCGATGCGAGAGTTCGAAGCCCGCTGGGGAAATCGTCGTAATCCGCTGGATTTCAGCGGGGTCTGGCGATTTCGCGACCTGCTGCCGTTCGCACGTGATGAAGACATCGTCACGATCGGAGAAGGTCAGACGATCCTTCAGCAAAGCTCGGCCGTAGGCAATTACGTCGGGATGAATGCTGGCAGTCTGTACCTGCAATACGAAGGGCTGAACCCTTCGGGAAGCTTCAAAGACAACGGCATGACGGCGGCGTCGACACACGCTCGCATGGTCGGGGCCAAGATGGCGGCATGTGCGTCCACCGGAAACACCAGTGCCTCGCTGGCGATCTATGCCAGTACGACGCAAGTCTTCAAAGTCGTGGTGTTTGTCGGCAGCGGAAAAATCGCCTACGGAAAGTTATCGCAGGCCCTGGACTACGACGCCCGGACGCTGCAGATCCTGGGTGATTTCGACGATGCTCTGGAACGAGTTCGCGAAGTCGCCGGCGAACGCGGGATCTATCTCTGCAACAGCGTGAATCCGTTCCGGCTTGAGGGTCAAAAGACCATCATGTACCGGATCATGGAAGGGCTGAACTGGCAGGTTCCCGACTGGATCGTGGTTCCGGGCGGCAATCTTGGGAACTCATCCGCGTTCGGCAAGGCGTTTTCTGAACTGAAATCGATGGGGCTGATCGACCGGATTCCGCGACTGGCCGTGATCAACGCTGCTGGGGCAAATACCCTCTATCAATTGTACGAAGAGCGGGGTGTTCGCTGGGACGGCGGGATGTCTGACGATGGGACGATCGATACGTTCTACGCCGACATGGACGCCGAAAAACGAAAAGCATCGACACTGGCCAGTGCGATCGAGATCAACCGACCGGTCAATCTGAAAAAGTGCCTGCGCGCTCTCGACGTTTGTGATGGAGTTGTCCGGCAGGTGACCGACCAAGAGATTCTGGATGCCAAGGCTCAGGTTGGAGCCGGGGGATTTGGCTGCGAACCCGCCAGTGCCGCCAGTGTCGCCGGTGCGAAGCTGTTGCGAGCGCAAGGTGTGATCGCTCCGAGTGATCGGGTTGTCTGTATCCTGACAGGGCACCAGTTGAAGGACCCGGATGCGACGGTGGCTTACCATGCCGGGGACAAGTCGTTGTTCGACGCAAAACTCGGCACACGCGGTGTCAGGGAAGCCACCTATGCCAACAGTCCGCAGGTGGTGGAGAACAATCTCCAGAAGATTATTTCGGTTCTCGAAGAGGATGCGTGAGGCTACCCAACAGTCGTTTCTGATGGTTTGAGGGTCGAAACTCAAGCCACGCTTGGCCCCTACGCGGTTGCCGCGTATGCTTTGGGCTCGAAAAGTCGGGCTCGGTCGTCGGACCGGAGCGTTTGTTTTTTACTTTCAGGTGTCAATCAGTCAATCCACCATGTACCGAGTTCTCATTACCGACGATTTGTCCAAATCCGCACTGGCTCTGCTGCAACAGACCCCCGGCATCGAAGTCGATGTTCGCAGCGGGAAGCATACCCCTGAGCAGGTTCGTGAATACCTGAAAGAAGCCGACGGTATCATCATTCGAAGTGCCACGCGTCTGACCCCCGACGTGCTGAAAGATCAACCTCGCCTGAAGGTGATCGTTCGCGCCGGTGTCGGTGTCGACAACATCGATCTTCCCGCGGCGACGCGCGAGGGGATCGTGGTCATGAACACCCCTGCAGGAAATACGACATCGACGGCTGAGCAGGCGATGGCCTTGCTGCTGTCGATGGCACGCAATATTGCTCCCGCCTGCGCTTCGATGAAGGCTGGAAAGTGGGACAAGAAGAGTTTCACCGGAACGCAACTGGCCGGTAAAGCGATCGCCGTGATTGGACTGGGGCGAATTGGTCTGACGGTCGCACGCCGCTGCCTGGCATTCGAAATGAAAGTCCTCGGCTACGACCCGTTCCTGTCGGAAGAGCGGGCGAAGAACGAAGGAATTGAACTCTATCGCGACATCGACGATCTGGTCGGCAAGTGCGATTTTCTGACAGTTCACACGCCGATGACCCCGGAAACAGAAGGTCTGATCAACGCAGAACGTATTTCCCGGATGAAGAAGGGTGTGCGGCTGATCAACGGGGCTCGCGGCGGGATCATTGACGAAGTGGCTTTGCTGGCCGCATTGCAGTCAGGTCATGTGGCTGCGGCCGCCCTGGATGTATTTGTCGAAGAGCCTCCCAAGGACTGGACACTGGTTCAGCATCCGAGTGTTCTGGCAACGCCACATCTGGGGGCCTCAACCGAGGAAGCTCAGGAAATGGTGTCGCTGGAAGCGGCGGAAATCATCTCGGGCTTCCTGGTTCGAAACGAAGTTCGCCATGCGATGAACATGGTTCCGATCTCGTCGTCGGAAATGGCCGTGATTCAGCCGTATCTGGATCTGGGGCGACGACTCGGCCTGCTGCTGGCTCAACTCAACAAGGGTGGCGGCGTTCGCAAAGCGACACTGAACTTCCGGGGCGAAGCAGCCCTGATGAAGACACAACTGATCGCCAGTGCGTTCGCCTCTGGTTTGCTTTCGAATGCGATGGCGGACGACGTCAACATCGTCAATGCCGATCTGCTCGCCAAAGAACGCGGGATCGAAATCAAGGAAGAGATGTCAAACGAGACAGGCGATTTCTCGACACTCGTTTCCGCGACGATTATTACGGATAACGGCGAAATTACCGCCGCTGGTACGATCTTCGGAAAGCAGTTCCTGCGACTCGTGCGACTCGATCAGTTCCATCTGGACGCGTACCTTGATGGCCTGCTGCTGCTCTATCGCCATGTCGATCGCCCCGGCGTCATTGGCTATATCGGTACTGCCTGTGGTGAGCACAACGTAAACATCGCTCACATGGCTCTGGGACGTGAACGGAACGAACCGGGTGGTGATGCGATCGCCGTTCTGAATCTGGATAACGAACCCGATGCCGCGACGTTGGCAGAAGTCGGAAAACATCCATCGGTGATCGGCGTCGAACTGGTCAAGCTGCCAAAAGCGGGCGAACCACTTCCGTGGCTTGTCTGCCGCTGAAACTTGTCCGCGCTTTCGCTAACTCTCCCGGCGGGCAACATGAGTGGATTGCTGGCAGGCGTGGATCTCGGCGGCACCTCAATCAAGGTGGGCCTGGCAAACGAAGCTGGAACGATTCTCGCTCGAGAATCGATTCCCACAGATTCGTATGCCGGGCCGACTGATGTGATTGAGCGGATCGCCATCCTTGTGACGCGACTGGTCACAGAAGCGGGACAGGGATCTTTGCTAGGACTCGGGATGGGAGTTCCCGGACTGGTGGACGTCGCCACAGGGACCACCCGATTTCTGCCAAACCTGCCAACCCAATGGCGCGATGTTCCGGTGGCGGCGATGCTTGGCGAGCGTCTGGGCTGTCCCGTACGGCTGCTCAATGATGTTCGCACAGCCCTGCTCGGTGAACTTCGGTTCGGTCACGGTAAAGATCATCCACGTGTGACGATGGCCTTCTTTGCGATCGGGACCGGGGTAGGCGGCGGAGTCGCGATTGATGGACAATTGCGTCTCGGTTCCCTGGGAGCGGCCGGTGAACTGGGACATCAAACGATTATTCCCGATGGTCCGCGATGTGGCTGCGGCAATCGGGGTTGCCTTGAAGCCTTGGCGAGTGGTCCGGCGATCACGGCCGAAGGTGTCCGTTTGATGCTGGCGGGACTGGCTCCGCAACTGCATTTGCAGGTCGCAGGACAGACCGATCGGATCTCGCCGCGTGAAATGCTTGCCGCCGCAGTTGCCGGAGACGATCGCGTTCGCGAAGCTCTCGTACGGGCGTGCCAGTATTTGGGGATCGCAGCCGCCAACCTTGTTACGATTCTGCATCCCGAAATGATAGTATTCGGCGGCGGTGTTTCGGCGCTCGGCGAGATCCTGCTCGACGAAGTCCGAAATGTCATCCGTGAACGAGTCGGGATGTTTCCGACGGACTCCATCCGAGTCGAACACTCGCTCCTCGGTGATCAGGCTGGCATTCTGGGGGCGATAGCTCTCGCTCGATCATCACCATTCAACGTTGAAAACTGATTTCGACTTATGAAGTCGACAGGCTTCGCCTTAAGGAATGACTCGTGGATTACACTTACTCCGATATTGCCAAGATGATCGATCACTCACTCCTCAACCCCACGCTGACGGCAGCGGATCTCGAAGCGGGGTGCAAGCTGGCGTTGGCTTACGACGTTGCCAGCGTCTGTATATTGCCGTACGCATTGAAACGCTGTGCCGACATGCTGCGTGGCAGCACGGTCAAGGCGAGTACGACAATCGGTTTCCCGCATGGTGGGCATATGACCGCCATCAAGAAAGCGGAAGCAGAACAGGCAATTGCCGACGGCTGCGAAGAACTCGACATGGTGGTCAACATCAGTCAGGTCCTGAGTGGCAACTGGGATTACGTGCGAGCCGACATCAAGGCTGTGATTGATGTGGCTCACGCTGCTGGTCAAAAGGTGAAGGTCATATTTGAAAACTGCTATCTGAAGGATGAGCACAAGATTCAGCTCTGCCAGATCTGTTCGGACCTGAAAGCCGACTGGGTGAAGACCTCGACCGGATACGGAACCGGCGGGGCGACTCACGATGACCTGCGTCTGATGCGAAAGAATTCGGCGGTAGACGTTCAGGTCAAAGCGGCCGGGGGGGTTCGCGACCTCGATGGTTTGATCGCAGTTCGTGAACTGGGTGTCACCCGCTGCGGCGCCAGCCGAACAAAGGACATCCTGGATGAATGTCGCCGCCGTCTCAATCTTCCGGTCATCAGTGCACCAGCGGCTGTGACTGCAGGTTATTAGCAGAAACTTTGCGCCCGTCACGTCTGTGTGTCCGCATTCGCAAGCTTCTTCGCACGATGAGGAGTCATTTTGATACGGAGCGCGGAGGACAACGACAATCTTTTAACGAAATGTCACGTTGACTCCCCGGTGTACTACAGGGACAAAAATCGATGATGACACCTCGGTATCCGATGCTCTACCGGATCAATACACGTGTCTGGTTGACAGAGCTCTCTGAAGGACTTGGGAGACCTGCGACGCTGGATGATATTCCCGACATTGAACTCGATCATCTGGTTGACATGGGCTTTGACTGGGTCTGGCTGTTGAGTGTCTGGCAGACCGGTCCAGGTGCGCAGCAGGTGTCTCGCAGTCATCCCGACTGGCGACACGAATTTGAACAGACCTTGCCTGACCTGCGCGAGGAAGACATCGCAGGGTCTGGATTTGCAATCACGGGCTACACCGTGCATACGAAACTCGGCGGAGATCAGGCATTGGCCCGCCTGCGCGAGCGACTTCGCCAGCGCGGGTTGAAACTAATGCTCGATTTCGTCCCGAATCATATGGGACTGGATCACCACTGGGTGGAAGAGCACCCGGAGTACTTTGTGAGTGGAACGGAACTGGATCTCGCTCGTTCCCCGCAGAATTACACATGGGTGAAACGTCAGAACGGTGACCTGCTGCTGGCCTACGGTCGCGATCCTTACTTTTCGGGTTGGCCCGACACGCTGCAATTGAATTACGCCAACCCTGCAACTCAGACAGCAATGATCGTCGAACTGTGTAGAATTGCTGGTCAGTGCGATGGAGTTCGCTGCGACATGGCAATGCTGGTGTTGCCAGAAATCTTCGAACGAACGTGGGGACAGCGGGCTCCTCTTTTCTGGCCAGATGCGACGGGACGCGTGCGCGAATCCTATCCTCAGTTTCTGTTCATGGCCGAAGTCTATTGGGACATGGAATGGACACTGCAGCAGCAGGGGTTCGATTACGCCTACGACAAACGCCTGTATGATCGACTCCGTGAGGGAAACGCACGGACCGTGCGCGATCATCTACGTGCCGGACTTGATTATCAGGACAAACTGGCCCGGTTTCTGGAAAACCACGATGAACCGCGCGCCGCAGCCGTCTTTTCGCCGGAAGTCCATCACGCTGCGGCCGTCCTCTCGTATCTCTCTCCGGGTCTCTGCTTCTTTCACCAGGGTCAGCTCGAAGGACGTCAGAAGCGGATCTCACCACACCTCATACGCGGGCCCGTGGAACGCGTCGATGAGGATCTGAAGCAGTTTTATGATCGATTGTTGACCGTTCTGCGTCGTCCAGCGGTCAAGAATGGTGAATGGCAATTGCTCGACTGTGACGCAGCGTGGGACTGGAACTGGACACACGATTGCATCCTGGTCTTTGCCTGGAAAGGGATTCAATGCGAGGTCATTGTTGTTGCCGTGAACTATGCGTCGCATCAAAGCCAGTGTCATGTTCGGTTGCCGTTCGCGGAACTCGCCGGGAAGAAATGGCAATTGCAGGATCAACTCAGTTCGGCGAGCTACGAATGGAATGGTGACGATCTGCTTGGACGCGGGCTGTTCCTCGATCTGACTCCATCGCAAGCTTGCGTTTTCCTGCTGCGAGATTCAGCGGCGTTACCATCGGTTTGAATTATGAAAACTATTCCGACGGAACCACTTCGACCAACAGCACCTCCACGAGGTGTCGCCATCAGCGGGATCGCTTTTTCGTTGATGTATATCATCACGCTGATCCTTGTCCGCCTTTCGGTCCCGGCTGATCCACGTGATCCCGGTGTCTGGATGACAGATCCGGCCCGCCGCTACTGGGTCTCAATCGCCCTGAACCTTGTTCCTTTTACTGGAATCGCGTTTCTGTGGTTCATGGCCGTTCTGCGGAACCATATCGGACTGCTTGAAGACAAGTTCTTTGCAACAGTGTTTCTCGGTAGCGGATTCCTGCACGTCGCCATGCTGTTCGCTTCGGTCGCAGTCGCACGAGTCCTGCTGGATACGTTCGCCTCCGAGATTCCTTCCCAGAGTGAGACTTATCGCTTTGGGCGCGGGGTTGCGTACGCTCTGATAACAACTTTCGGCATGCGCATGGCCGCGGTGTTCATGTTTGTGACATCCACTATTGGATTACGGACGGGGGTCTTCGTGCGGTGGGTCTCATTTGCTGGCTTCACCGGTGGCCTGGTCCTGCTGCTGTTCATTACCACGACAGCATGGGTCGCACTGCTATTTCCCGTGTGGGCGCTGCTGGTCAGCACCTATATCCTGTTTGCAAACGACCGTTCGTCTCAGTAAATCTACCCCCGATTGATCGGGTGAGTTCCTGAATGCGCGTCGAGTTACCATTCGACGACGGCTGAGTGGATGACACTCAAACCCAGTTACAGCCCGTAGGTCAGGACCCACAGGACCAGGAATGCTCCACCCATGAACCCCAGGATTTGCAGAAACAGCCGCAAGGCTCGAACGAGGATGTATTCGGGAAGTTCGTATCGGCTGGCGCTGTAGACCAGGCTGATGGCGAGGGCCAATGGGACCATGTGCCAAGTGACGTTAACTTGAGCGAGCAACAAGGTGTCAAACATCGAAAGACCCCGTAGACCAGATTCTGATGGTCGAAATGGACAGTCGCATCATATGGACGATTTGGGAGGCGGTCCGTCACTGTGCGTTGGCGGGGCGCTGGCCGCCACGGGTGGCACAGTCGGAACCGACGGGGCCGACGTCGTGGTCACCGGTGTCGTTGCAGGCTTCGGAGCCTGTGACGCGTTCGAAACTTCTGTCGGCTTGGCTTTGAGATGCTCATCACCAAACCCATAGGCAGGACCAAGTACACAGTCCCAGATCGCGAGGACGTTTAGCAGTCCGGCGATCCAGGTGAAGACCATGGCAAGTTCGTAGGTCTTCCCCAGTCGACCGTTGATCTCCTGAAGTTGGTCTGCATCGGGAGGCGATGCGTAGGCATCAACAAATGGCCTTGGAATCGTCCCTTCGATGACCTTGATCGGAAACGCCGCGGCGCTATTTTCAAGTCCACACGTGACCTTGCGTCGAAAACCAGCCTTGATTGCCGGAGCGAGTTCAAATGAGGAACCTCCCAGTGCCAGCTTTGCCGGTTTGCCGTCCATCGTTCCTTCAAACGTCCCGCGGAATTCGCCTCCTTCGACAGGTTCCACCCGGATCGTGCCAACGAGGACTCCTTCGGCATCGTTGTCAGTGGGAACCAAGCGTCCTTCGAAGTTTTCAATCAATGGACGGGATGGATGCCGGATCGTGTGATTGGCGGGGTTTGCCGCACGTCGATTTTGCAGGAAGGCAGGAAGGGCACTCACGCCTGCTCCCAATTGAGCCGCATAGCTGAGCGATACGTATTTCAGAACACTCCCCTTTTCGGGCAGGTTGTACACGACCATACCTTCACCCATCCTCTGTCCCCAGAAGAACAGGCCCAGAATACTGAAGAGGTAAATCAAACCTTTCGCCGTCCGACCTTGAAAGAGATGTCCTGCGCCTGGCACCAGATAGGCGAGAATGCCGGCAATAAAGGAATTCTTCTCGTCCCACGGCCTGGGATGCGGCGACGGACTGGAAAGCGACATGCGGCAAGCTTTCGTCGCAGATTCAGGATCGCGCAACACGCACTGCTCCTTAACCCACGATTGCAGATGGAATCTGGCTGAAAATCGATCAGTCAGCACGAAGTTCAAAGAATTCCGACACTGACGATCATTCGGATTCTAGCACAGTCCGGTCGATCGGGACTAGGGTAATCGTCAGTTCTGATCCGCTCTGCTGACGGAAGCATGAAACCAAGTTGTCAGCGAGTTGCCCACAGCCATTTCAAGGCTTCCGGCAAGACTGCTCCGCCGTGGTTGCCGTTATGAGCACCGTGCCCCCAGACTGTCTTGACGTCATACTTGGAAAACTTGAGTGCCGATTCCATTTCCAGATTGGCCAGCCACCAGTTTCCATGCTCGTTGTTGACGTCATGATCCCCGTCCTGCAAGTAGACGCGGATCGGCTTGCGTTCGGTCTTGCGAATCAGCGACGGGTAAACATGGCCTCCTCGAATGTTGGTGAAACTGCCGATATGACTCAAAACCTTCCGGAACTGATCGGGACGTTCCCACGCCGCGGTCCATGCACAGATTCCGCCAGACGATGCTCCGCAAATGGCACGACGATCCGGATCTGTAGTCAGGTTGTAGCTCTTCCCGACCTCAGGCAGGATCTCCTCCAGCAGGAATCGAGCATATTGATCGCTGAGAGTGTCGTATTCAAAACTGCGGTTGTTGGCCTGCCAGCGAATGGGAGGAAGTGATTCACCGCGATGACCGGGGTCAATGAAGATCCCGATGATTGGAGGAAGTTCGCCGCGGGCCATCAGGTTGTCAAACACAACCGGGACACGGTATTCCCCCTTCGCGTTGACGTACGCATGACCATCCTGAAAGACCATCACGGCCGTTGGCTGAGCCGGATCATACTTTGCAGGGACGTAAACGTAGTAGTCGCGAACCGTGGTGTCGAAGATCTTGCTTGTCCAGGAATGGCGAGTCACTTTTCCTTCAGGGACCCCCGCAACCGGTTTTGAATCAGGACCGAGTTCGTATTTTTCCTCGGGCGAGGGCGTCGCCTGCGCCAGGACAGAAGACGTCAGAAGTAGCGAAGCAAACAGCGAAGCTGTAATCAGGTGCACGGGAAGCCTCCGGAAACTTGCAGGCGTCATTTTTTGTGTGAGCAGATCACGACAGTCAGGCAGACCTGCGAGAAAATCAAAAAACGTGTGGTCAGGTCTCGTTATGGTCAGACAGCCATGAAACGAACTGCTGCAGATCCGGGTCTTCTGGTTCATGAACAGTGACTCCGAAATCACCGTCATCCACACTGGTCACCCATTCCAGGAAGTCAGGAGCGACGGCTGGTCCTTCGGGGATTGCGGCAATTGGAATAATCGTCGCGAGCACACTCGCCAGTTCTTCGGCCGATCCGTATCGATCCTCAGGACGCTTGGCCAGCAGGTACGAGACGACATCCTGAACAATCGGGGGGATGGTGGAATCGAAGTCGGACAACGGACGGGGTGGCTCGCTGGCGTGGCGCAGCATTTGTCGGACTGGGTTCTTTTCGTCAAAGGGAACCTGCCCCGTCAAAAGGTGATAGAACGTACAACCCAGGCTGTACAGGTCACTGGAAATATCTGCCGCGTGAGGGTTTTCCGCCTGCTGAGCGGACATGTACGCATAGTGACCCAGCACTTCGTCCGGGGTCTGGTTGTAGGTCAGGTCATCTTCGCCACTCACAGAATCAATGTACGACAACGCATCGCGTGCCGCGCCGAATTCCATGATCTTGACGAGACCGTGAGTGGTCACCCACAGGCTGGCAGGACAAATGTCACGGTGAATGATTTCCTGCGAATGTATGTATGCCAGTCCAGTCGCGGCCTGCTGGATGAGTTGGCAAGCTTCCAGGTAGGGGAGCCGTCCTTCTCGTTCCAGACGTTGCTGGAGAGTTTCACCCTGAAGTGATTCCAACGCGATAAACGGGATCTGACCTACTCGTCCTACCTGATAGGTTTTGACGACGTAGGGACTGTCGACCTGCAACGAGACTCGCGCTTCGCGGCCCAGGCGGGCGGTCAATTCGGGGTCTTTGCTCAACGACGACGGGAAGATCTTCAAGCTGACCGGCTGATGAAACTCGATCTGTTCAGCGTGATAGACGTCACCCAGCCGTCCTGCAGCGATATGCCCCGTGACGCGGTAGGGGCCCAGCAGGTAGGGGCCAGCGAAACCAGCCAGCAGAGCTTCGCCCTGAAACTCCGTCAGTGCCCGCAGTTCTACGAGCCATTCCACAAACTCGGATCCCTCGTCCGGCGACCGACCGCCATCCAGCCACGATGTGACAAATTCCCCAAGTCGCTCGGCACTCAACAGTTGGCCACCGACGATCAGATTACGCAACGCGTCAAGATTCATGCCCATAGATCCTTTTGAAAGCTCCCGATGTCCGGAAACCATTCGGAATCAACCCAAAACAACGACGGAGCACTGCGAGGCGAAAATAGCAATTTTTGTCGGGCCGAACCAGCACCCCACGGAATTTCACCGAGAATCCTGCTCCGACAGTTTGTCGATTCCGAGCCACCGCGAATTGATTGCATGGCCGATCCGCGATTTTTTACTCTGTCGATGGAAGGATGCTCTCCAAGCGGATATCCCACACTGGGCAATTCAGGCAAGACTTATGGATGGCGTAGTCTTCATCATCGGAACGTGCCAATGTGACCCGTTCGGACTCGTTTGGAATCACACACAGCTTGACTCGACGGCTTTAACAGCGAACACTCGTTGCAGCATGTCGAACGATGCCCCCACACCCTCGCTCACGATTCGGTTAATGGACGCCACGGATTTGCGTCGTGGATTCCTGACCGCGCTGGGGGCTCTGAAGCCAGCCGAACTGACCGACGAACAAGCGCTGGAAATTTTCCGGCGGCGGATGCGGTCACGCGTCAAGACCTATGTCGCCTTGATCGACAACCGGGTCGCCGGGACCGCATCGCTGATGATTGAACCGAAATTCATCCATAACGGCGGGATTGTCGGTCATATTGAAGATGTCGCGGTGCACGTCGCGTATCAGCACCACGGCATCGGTGCCGCGATCATCAACCATCTGCTGCAGGTCTGTCGCGACGCAGGATGTTATAAAGTAATCCTGGACTGCGAAGACGATGTCGCACCCTTCTACGAAAAACTGGGATTCCACCGCTGGGAACAGGCAATGCGGGTGGATCTATAGTTTCTGACCGCCTCGCTTCTCACGAAGTCGAGCGGGATCGGTAGTGCCGCTTTCGCAGAATCCGGTCGATCATTGTCACCTCGCCATTGTGAACCGAGATCGTGATCTGACCGTTCCTCAATCCCTGCAGTGCTTCGCGGATTTGTGTGATCAGAATCGATGCTTGTTCCCCTGCGTCCGTGACCTCCGACGTACTGACCGCCCTGTGATCAACCGGATGCTGCAATGACATGATCAAGCCTCCCGAAAAAATTGCTGTAGCAACGTCGTCTAAACACGAATGAGCGAAATGAATCCCCACATCGCCATGCTGATCCCGCCCCCGGCGATCAGCCAGCCGACAATCGATATTGAAATCAACGAGTGAATTCGTGTCGGGCATTGCTCGACCGGAGTCTCCAGGCAATCTTCGATCCAGTTTGAATGGATTCTTAACCCTGTCGATTCAATGTTGCCCAAGACATTTGTATTCATGACAATTCATCCAGAAATTGAAGTACTCACGAGCTGTGACGTCTGCTTTGGTTTCGATTGGAAGGATTAAAAGTCAGGCCATGATTTCTCGAACGACGTTCCCCCCGACATCCGTCAAACGGAAATCTCTGCCAGCATATCGATAGGTGAGCGATTCGTGATCGAGTCCCATCAGCGCCAGCAATGTCGCATGCAGGTCCATCGTGTGCATCCGGCCTTCGACTGCATGTGTTCCGTACTCGTCTGTCGCTCCGTATGAGAAACCCGGCTTCACGCCAGCACCCGCCAGCCACATGGGGTAGCCGGTAATGTTATGGTCACGACCATCGGGGCCTTGTGCGGTAGGGAGTCGTCCGAACTCGCTACCGAAGAGCACCAGAGTTTCGTCGAGCAAACCGCGCTGTTCCAGATCTGCCAGCAGTGCGGCCGTCGGTTGATCCGTCGCCGCCGAATTCGCAATCAATCCCTTATTGAGGTTATTGTGGTGGTCCCAGCCACCCTGGCGAATCTGAACAAACCGCACTCCCGCTTCGCTCAACCGTCTGGCGAGAACACATTGACGGGCAAAACTTCCGGCGGGACCTGGCTTGACTCCGTAGGCATCCAGGACGGATTGCGGCTCCTTGGAAATATCCAGCAGTTCTGGAACCTTGCCCTGCATCCGGAACGCCAGTTCGTACGATTCGATGACGCCATCGATTTCACTGGGGGCACCTGGAACAGCACGCAGGTCACGGTTCATTTCCTGGACCAGTTCGATCTGCCGACGCTGAAGTGGCGAGGCGACTTCTGCTTTTAGGTTTGGCAAAAAGCCTGAATCGTTGATCCGCGTCCCCTGGAAATGAGCTGGCAGAAAAGCGCTGCCGTAGTTCACTGCCCCACCAAAATTGGGCGATGGATTGATCGTGATGTAACCGGGCAGATCCTGATTCTCGGTCCCCAGGCCGTACAGCAGCCAGGCTCCCATGGAAGGACGTGTCAGCGATGCGACGCGGGCGCCGGTATGCAGTTGAATGACCGCCTGCGGATGTGCCGGGGTATCTGTGTGCAGACCACGGATGAAGCAGAGTTGGTCAACATGCTTGGCCACATGCTGATACAACTCAGAGACCCACGTTCCCGTCTGACCATGCTGGCTGAACTTGAATTTGGAGGCAACCAGCTTGCCGCCCCCTTGACCTGGCTTGCCGTCACTCTCCTGCAGGCGAGGCTTATAGTCGAAGGTGTCAACGTGCGACATCGCCCCTTCCATGAACAGGAAGATGATCCGCTTGGCCTTGGCAGCCAGTTGCTGCAGTTTTGGAGCCAGCGGGGCTTCCACACGAGACTCGGCCGCTGCTTTCTTGTTCTGCATCCCGAGCATTCCCGCCAGTGCCAGGTAGCCAAAGCCGGTGCCAGCAGTCTTCAAGAGACTGCGACGAGAAGGCGAGAACTGATCGCCATGTTGAATGGGGAAATCCGACATTTGTGAACTCCTTTATTTGTGGTGCGGTATGAATTGAGTTTTGTCTGGTCACAACTCGGTCATTACGGAATGATCAACTAACGGACGTAGCGAAAATCTCCTGAGCCAATCAGAGCTTGTACAAACGCGGCCCAAGCTGCTGATCGTGCATCACGAGCATGAATCGTTTCCATTTTCACAACGGCTTCCGTCTGTTCAACGTCATCCGCATTTACAACCTGCGCCGCCGCCTGCTGTGCTGCTGCCAATCCGTTCGCGTTGGTGGCTTTCGCCGGCGTTCCCTGATTCGTCGGCTGTGATGCATCGGCGGGAGCCTGGGCTGCGGCTTTTTCTTCCGCTTCGCGTTTGGCGACTGCTACGAAATCCTGAGCCAGCAAATCGCTGGCGAGTGACTGATAGTCCGACAGGAAGAACTGAGCCCGTTCGATTTCACTGGACGAGGGGAATCGTCCCAGTGTTGCCAGATAAGCGGTTTCCACCCGATCGCAATCCGTCTGTTCGTTCGAGGCCAGTAATGATTCCGCCAAAGCGAGCGAGTTCCGTCGAACGAACGGATCATTCAAAAGATACAGAGCCTGAGTAGGTACCGTGGTCGTTTCACGACTTCCCGTCACCAATCCCTGATCCGCAAAATCGAAGACCTCCAGTGAGGCTGGAACCAGCGTCCGCAGTAATGGCAGATAGACGCTGCGTGACCGGCTGGCTCGCCCGACTTCCTGCAAGTGCTGTGATTCCGGACCATTGTTACGCAACTCGATGACCTTCAAATCGGCTGCTGCTGAGCCCTTGGGCCGCGACCGGTCCAGTCGCCCGGTGGCGGCCAGTGTCGCATCGCGAAGCTCTTCAGCTTCCAGACGCCGCGGGCTATGTCGCCAGACGAACCGGTTAGCAGGGTCGGTCGTCAGATGTTGTTCCGTCGCCGATGAACCGAGTCCGTAGGCTCGCGTCAGAACCAGGCGGCGAATCATTCGCTTGGTTGACCAGCCATCTTGAATGAACTGATTCGCCAGGTAGTCAAGCAGTTCGGGATGCGAAGGCTTATCGCCCGTCACACCAAAATTATCGACACTCGTCACCAGGCCCGCTCCGAACAAATGATGCCATAGCCGGTTGACGACCACGCGTGAAGTCAATGGATTGCGGGGATCGGTCAGCCACTGTGCCAGTTCCAGTCGTCCACTCTTGTCCGCCGGAATAACGGGCTGTCCTTCGAGTTTCACGACATTCAGGAATCCACGGGGAACCACAGGTCCCAGCTTTTCCGCTTCGCCACGAATGCGAATCTCGGTATCTCCAATCACCGCAGCATCCCGCACCCCCATCGCCACTTCGCCCGAGGCCGAAGGGTCTGTCAAAGCCAGATATTCGGCCTGCAGGCGATTCCATTTCTGCCGGGCGACCTGCCGCATGGGCCGGCCATTGGGGGCCAGCTTGTCACCGTCCGCAGAATCGCGGATCGCTTCAAACTGCGTCTTCGCATCTTCAGCCGCTTTTCGAGCCGCTTCGATTTTTTCCGCCTGCTTTGGATCAGCAACACCGTTTGAAGAAAGAACCAGCAGCAACTTGGGCTCGTAATAGTCCAGTCCGCCGCCCCCCATCCTGTTTCGCAGCCCTGCGCAGTCGTCGGTGCTCTGGAAAATCCCGGCCAGGCTGTAGTATTCGTTTGTGGTGATCGGATCAAACTTGTGATCGTGGCACCGGGCGCAGCTCGCGGTGACGGCGAGGATCGATCGACTGACCGTATCGATCTGCTCGTCGATATTGTCCATGATGTAGCGGACTTTGAACCGCTGATTCACGTCCTTGACGCCAATCGCCAGGAAACCGGTGGCGATCAGTTGCTCCTTGCGCTGTTGTTCCGATTCGGCAGGTAACAAATCGCCGGCAACTTGCTCCTTCAGGAATTGATCGTACGGCTTATCCTTGTTGAAAGCGTCGATCACATAGTCGCGATAGCGCCAGGCATGGGGATAGGGAAGATTACGGGCCGACCCGGTGGATTCACCAAACCGCGCCAGATCCAGCCAATGACGTCCCCAGCGTTCGCCGAATGCTGGGGATTGCAGCAGTCGATCCACGACAGTTTCGAAAGCTTTTGGCGAGTTGTCCGCAACGAAGTCGCGTATTTCATTGGGTGTTGGTGGTAACCCGGTCAGATCGAAGGTGACTCGCCGCAGCAGCGTGACTCGGTCTGAGTCCTCAACGGGAGTCAAACCCTTTTCGGCGAGCGTCGCCTGGATGAATTTGTCGATGTCATCTCGCGACCAGTCGCCTGCAACAGCTGGAGTGTTGACATTTCGAAGTGGCTGCCATGACCAATGCTCTTTCAACAGTTGGTCGTATTCAGGCCGTTTGGCGTGCAACTCTGCAGGGACTTCGAGGGCCGGCCAGACTGCACCGTCCTTGATCCATTGCTTGATGATATCGATCTGCTCGTCAGCCAGCCGATTATTGGGCGGCATCTTGAGCTTTGCGTCGGTATGACTGACGGCCTTGATCAGCAAGCTTTCTTCAGGAAGGCCGACCGCGATCGCCTTGCCACGTCCTCCTCCCTGTAACAGTCCGCGATGATCATCGACTCGCAAGCCCCCCGCGGCCTTGTTGTCGGCCGAGTGGCAGTTGTAGCAGTTGTCGACCAGCAGCGGCCGAACCTTCTTTTCGAAGAACTCCAGCTTTGCCGGGTCTGGCTTCGCCGCCTCCTGACCAGAGACATACTCCACCGGGAACAGCGACAGCCCGGCCGACAGGATCATCAGGCTCAGGGAATGGACTCGCATATCAGCACTTTCATTTGTCGAAGTTGTACATCATCGAGTTCTTCCGCAACTCGATCGGAATCGCCGTGCGATTCCATTCATCCTTCATTGCAGGTCATCGACCCAATCTGGGTAACATTTTTCCCGTCAGGATCAAAGCGGAATTTGAGCTGAAATACGAAATTCGAACGGGCGGAATCAGAAGTTCAGCGAAATCCACAGCACGCCGCTTGTCACAGCACCACTCTTCTGATTTGCCCATGTCGAACATATTTAGATTTATCGTCCGGCAGTTGCCTGTACAGGGACCGCATTCGACTGTAAATCGAAATCGAGCCAGTTCTGGTTCTTTTCGACCTCGCGCACCAGCGTCGTATGTGAGTTGTAGACTGCGGGAACACGGTCCCGGAATTTCCCATCACCCTCGGGCGAGAAGGTCGTGATCATGACCTTATGACGACCGATAGCGGCCCCCCATTTTTCTTTCGAGAACCGCAGTTTGTATTTTCCGTCGGGCCCCGTTTCACCAATCGACGGACGCCCTTTCGCCTTTCCCCCTTCAGGTTGAAATTCGACCGTGGCATTCGCCAGAGGTTGGCCATCCAGGATGATGGTTCCCTCGACCTGTGCGAGGGGAATGTCAGTCTTTCCGCACCCGATCAGCAGTGCTGCAGCGAGGAACGAGAGCTTGGCCGGCTGAAGAATTGTTGAGACACCGATCACGTTTTATTCCTTTCAAGTACCTGGATATTTGAGGTTCACGAGTTCTTAGTAATCACCAATGACCTGTCCATCGTTTCGCATTCCCAACCGCTGGTATGTTCCGACCATGGACTGTGGGTTGCCTGGGATGGCCAACGTGTTGTCAAAGTGAATATTCTGGCTGACGAATCGGACACTGCCGTCTGCCAGCAGGAAGTGAGTCCCACCGACGTGTGCACTGTGAAACGCTCGCGGAGCATTCGTTCCTGGCAAGTTAATCTGCCAGTTCGTAATCCCGACAATCTGCCGCAATCCGACATCACCATTGCCGGTATAATTTCGAGTACCGATCCAGACGGCTGACAAGTAATCCCAATTTCGTTCACCGACCATGAGTGTGTTACTCGTTCCATCCGTAATGTCACGAACGCCAACGCGACTGGCCGGCCAGAAAATCCCGTAGGGGTCCGTTCGATTCTGAATCCAGTCGACCCCGTGCGACCAGCGGGTTCCATGGACCCCGGCATAGCTTGAGGTACCTGGAAACGTGTCTGCAAAAATCGCATTCGTAAAGGCTCGAGAGCTGTTCGTTGCTGGGGCAACATCGCTGGGGCACCGATAAGCAGTAATGGAGGTTTGACTCAGCGGTCTCAGAGCGGGCTGTTGCATCAGCAGGCACAACTCCAGATTGCTGACATTCAACGCGTTGTAGAGTGACGACTGATCCAGGTTTGGCAGAATGTATGTGGCCCAACCATAGGCCGCGGCGCGATTCGCTGTCGTCAGATCCACCGAGTAACCTGGGTCCGGCGACTGCGATGACAGACCACAGCCGGGAGGAAAAACTTGGAATTGGTCGTGATAGTTATGCAATGCCAAGCCAATCTGCTTGAGGTTATTTCGGCATTGCGTTCTTCGAGCAGCTTCGCGAGCCTGCTGGACTGCTGGAAGCAGCAACGCAATCAGAACTGCGATGATGGCGATGACGACCAGGAGTTCGATCAGTGTGAATCCGCGACTTCGCCTTTGACGTCGCCCATTCGATGTGTTCATGATTACCTCTTGCAATTTGCTGGAAGAAATACCGATGCGTAGGCTCTGCCCGAAGCAGGCCTGACAGATGAAAGAAGTGGTCCCCAGGACCGCTGCAACTGTCGCGAGTGAGCGAGCAGGAACGCTGTGCTCAACGCGACGACTGCGATAACAGGAACCTACGTGCCGGGAATGTTGACATCAGCCAACACGTAGAGCCGCAGAATCAACAACAGCGAGGAAACGCGTGTGTTAAGGTGGGCGAGGTTTGACAACAGCGTTGTCCCTTCAGGAACAACGGCGAGTCTTGCTGGGAGTGGGCGATCCGTGTGCTAAGCACAGATTCAGGAGTGAACATGAAAGAGACCTCCGAGGTCTCTGCGGCTGCCTCCGGACTCCCAGTCAGCGCCACAGCATGAGAATTGCAAGCGAGGGCGGAATCTCCTCGCAGGTAAATACCACTGTCTTTGTATGGATTATTATCGGCGAGGGCCGCATCGGTGTCAATCCAAATCGCTGTCGTTTTTTTAGAATTTGTGGAATGCCGTAAGAAAAGGTTGTAACCTGTTGTTGTATCGAATGGTTGTGGCGTGAATCATGCGAGGAAAGTGGCCGAAGGTTTCACGTCGATGGATCGTCTGCTGACAGGTGCGCCGCGGTATCAGGCAAGGCACCCCGGGCGATTTCAAAGCGTCTCAGCAACTCTGTTAGGTCCGAACATACGGAATATTCTGCTTTTTCTACTGGCCGCGGGCAATCACTAATGAGTCGTTCTTCAGTGGCGGCAATCATCCGTAAGCTGCCTGGAAAATGCTGCCGCGGGGCCGTGAACGCTATCCGCGACGGTCGCGAAAGCCCTGCAAATTCATCAGCTGCAACTGACTTGCCCAAAGAATGGCAGTAAGATGGTTGGAAACACGAAAAGTCCAACAATCGGAGCCGGCTCAGAAAAACGACGTGTGAAATGGCGACCGCGGAACAAGTCAAAGCGCTGCTGAAGAGCTACGGCGAAGGGAACGGGGAGCACTTTGCTTCCGTGGCCCTACAGATCGCCGCTGATGCCGCGCGCGGTGGCAAAGGTCAGTTGGCTCAGCAGCTTCGCGATCTAGTGGATGACATCAAACGCAAGCAAGCGGCCGGGAAGGTGGGAGGTGCCGTTCCGATTGCGCGTCCCACCGGTGAATTGGCGGCAATACTCGTCGCGTCGTATCCGCAAACTCGCCTATCTGAGATGGTGCTGAGCCGCGAGACGGGAGCCGCGTTACAGCGCGTTCTTCACGAATACCGCAGTCAGTCGCGATTGCGCGAACATGGTTACTCCGCCCGTCGCAAACTGTTGCTCGTTGGTCCGCCGGGGTGTGGAAAGACAATGACCGCTTCGGCATTAGCGGGCGAACTCAAATTTCCGCTCTTCTCCGTCCAGCTTCACGGGCTCATCACGAAGTTCATGGGGGAGACAGCCGCGAAACTCCGAATGATTTTCGACGCGATGGCTGAAACTCAGGGAGTCTATTTCTTCGATGAGTTCGATGCGATTGGAACGGATCGCGGAGCCAAGAACGATGTTGGCGAAATTCGTCGCGTGTTAAATTCATTCCTGCAATTCCTGGAACAGGATGACTCGGACAGCATTGTCATCGCTGCGACCAACTACGAGGCGATGCTCGACGAAGCCCTATTTCGCCGCTTTGACGATGTGATCCGTTACGGTCGGCCTGACTCAGAGCAAACCACAGCATTGATTCGCAATCGACTTCGCATATTTCTCGGACCTCGACCTGTGTGGAAGAAAATTCACGAAGCCGCTGAGGGCCTCAGCCACGCCGAGATTGCGCGAGCCTGCGACGACGCAGCTAAGGACTGCATCCTCAATGAACGTGATCAGGTGAAGTCACAATCGCTGATTGCCATGCTTCAGGATCGGCGGCGTATCGAGCGTACGAGCAACGCCGCAATCAGTCAGGGTGTGAGTACATGATTCATGGATCAACTGCCTCATCTTTTTCCTCGCGAGACCGGCACGGTCAGGCGCTACACGTATGCCAAGCCGGTTGACTCTTCGAAGTTCCGTGTACCGCCTCGCGACCGTGTGCCGCACAGCCACTCGCTCGTCTCGCAAATTAACGCTGCTGAGCAACAAGCCGCCGCGCAGTTCGCTGCAAAGCCGTCCGCCGAAGAGCCCAGCGGAATCGTGATCGAATTCCAAAGCGACCCGAATTTTGAACTGCAATTGAAAAGTCTGGAGTCCGAACGGTGCGGCATCGAGTTGCGGAACTCTCGAATTGACTCCACGGGCGTCATGCACGCAACCATCTTCGTCCCAAGCGGCAAGATGGGATTGTTTGTCCGCAAGATTGAAGCGTTTGCCGATTCCTCGAAGGACAGGAAGTCTGGCACGCCCGCGAATTTCAATTTGGTCGCAAGTATCAGTCAAATCCGTCTGGCTGCACTCGAATCATTTTGGACGGACTCCCGTGAATTTCCTCGCGAGCACAGTCAGTCGCATTCGTGGGAAGTTTGGCTGTGCGAAGCCAGTAACTCGTACAATGTCGTTGACGTGTTTTGTCAGCGTGCGAAGACGGTCGGCGCGACGGTGTCGCAGCGATCGCTTCGATTCCCGGACCGGCGAGTCGTTCTTGTGCGAGCCTCGGTCACACAGTTGCTCGCTATTGAAAACCTGTTCGAAATCCTCGCTGAGTTACGAACCGCCAAGATTCTCGCTGGCGAGTTTCTCGCACTGCCGCCACGCGATCAGGCAGAATTCATTGAAGAGGCGTTGCGGAGAATTCAGCCGCCGCCACTCAATGCTCCCGCCGTTTGTCATCTGGACACTGGCGTCAATCGTGGTCATCCACTTTTGGCTCTGGCACTTGCAGAAGAGCATTTGCTGGCGGTTGATCCCACTTGGTCAGCCGCTGACCGTCATCCCCAGCAGCATGGAACCGGTATGGCGGGCTTGGCGCTCTATGGCTGCCTGACAGATTTGTTGAACACCACGGAAACGATTTCGCTAGAGCACCGATTGGAGTCGGTGAAGATTCTCCCCGACCATGGTCAACACGATCCGGACTTGTATGGCGACGTAACGGCGCAGTCTGTATATCGAATCGAAATCGTTGCTCGGGAACGGCAACAGCGCGCGTTCGCGCTGACGATCACGACGGCCGATAGCCGTGATGAAGGTTTTCCATCGTCGTGGTCTGCGGCTCTCGACCAGATTTGTTCCGGTGCCGAAGACGCGGGCCGACCGTCACGGCTGATGATCGTGTCTGCTGGGAACACGCCGGATGCTGACCGACACGAATACCCAAGCCGAAATCACCTTCATGGTGTGGAAGACCCTGCACAGTCATGGAATGCCGTGTCCGTCGGAGCCTACACCGAAAAGACGAAAATTCGTTCGAGCGAATATGCGAGTTGGAAAACTGTCGCAAACGCGGGACAACTCAGCCCGGCGAGTAGAACGTCTATTGTGTGGGAAAACAAATCATGGCCGATCAAGCCTGACATCGTGATGGAAGGGGGAAACCAAGCCATCGACCCGACAACCGGTCGTGCCGATTACGTTGATGACCTGATGTTGTTGACGACGCGAACAAGCCCCACCGGTGCATTGCTCATAACGACAGGCGACACCAGCGCGGCCACTGCCCTGGCCGCTCGTTACGCGGCGATCATCGGGTCTCGCTACCCAAACCTCTCTCCCGAAACCGTACGAGGACTCCTGATTCATTCGGCTCGCTGGACAGTCCCGATGATCGCCGAGTTTCCTCACGACCGACGGCACAACCGACTCCGAGTTTATGGTTACGGTGTCCCCGACTTGAACCGCGCACTGTGGAGCGCGGGAAACAACGCGACGCTGATCATTCAGGATTCACTCCAACCCTTCGATCAGGTTATCGGCGACAAGGGCCAGAAAGATATCAAGACCAAGGACATGCGATTGCACAACCTTCCGTGGCCGAAGGATGTCCTTGAGCAGTTGGGCAGCGAAACGGTTCGGCTGCGAGTCACTCTCTCGTATTTCGTTGAGCCAAGTCCCGGACGTAGAGGCTGGAAACACAAACACCGATACCAATCGCACGGGTTGCGTTTCGACATCAAGCGGCCAACCGATATTGACAACAATGAGTTTCTCCAGCGAATCACAAAGTCGGCATGGGAAGATGACCAGGAGAAGGCCGATTACTCAGCGGACGATCGAAGCTGGACAATCGGTTCGAATCTGCGTTCCAAAGGTTCCATCCACTCTGACGTCTGGACCGGCACTGCCGCCCAGCTTGCCGCTGCAGGTGTTCTTGCCGTCTATCCTGTCACCGGCTGGTGGAAAGAGCGTCCTGGTCTCAATCGATGGAACCGAACCGCAAAATATTCGCTGATCCTGTCTCTCGAAACCGACTCGGCTCAGGCCGACCTTTACACCCCGATCGCCAGCCAGATCGCTGTGCCGATCGTCACATAGCGCGAACCAAGTCTTCGACCATCTTCTGTCCTTCCAAATCCATTATGTACACTGAATCGATTTCACTGTGATAGCCCAAGCCATCGTAGGCCGGTACAATCTCCAGCGCTCTTGCTCCTGATTTTTGTTATCCATTTCTAACGTCAATAACGTGATCTTGAGCATCAGTGTTGTCATCCGTATCTGGTCACCCGCAGGCAGGTTGTTGATACGCAAGCAAAATTATCAGGCGCATATGCACAGACTGCTTTGCTTTTTCTACTGGCCGTGAGGAATGTCCAATGAGTCGTTCAAACACTGGCGGAGCTCGCAAGCCGGCATCGAAATTTCCGCAACTGCGCAAGCAGATGCAAAAGAATGCCATCACCAAGGGTGTGCAAAAGACCAAGGGATACCAGCCGAAACCGGGAAAGAAGCTTCCATGAACGCCATGCTGAACCGTCGGGATTTGTTGCGTGCTGCGACAATCGCAACTGCGGGGATTGCCTTGGGCCGAATGAGTGATGCCGATGAGCTGAAGGCAAAGATCCTGGACACAAAGCTCATCAGTTGGAAACCGCCGCTCTATCATGGCTGGCCTACGCTGGCCCGTCGGAAGAATGGTGAACTGTTACTCGTCTGGTCTGGTGGTCGCGAGGCCCACGTCTGTCCCTTTGGACGAGTCGAATTGATGCGATCGCAGGACAATGGTGCCACATGGCGCTGGCCGCAGGTCATTTTGGATGGACCGATCGACGAACGCGATGCCGGTCTCCTGGAAACGGCCAAGGGGTCGATCCTGATCACAACGTTCACGTCCCTGGCTTATCAATCGCTGCTGGACAAAGCGGAAGCAATCCCCGCGGGGCAGCCCGGCGCGTGGGAAGACCTGAAGCTGCGCGAATGGCGAGCCGCACATCATCGGATCACTCCCGAGCAACGACAAGGGGAACTGGGGACCTGGATGATCCGGTCCACGGATGGTGGTATCACATGGTCTGTTCGTTATCCCGTTCCCGTGAATAGCCCACACGGCCCGATTCAATTGTCAGACGGGCGCCTGCTCTATTCCTCAAGTAAGCGAACCTGTTTAGCGGAGTTCGGAAAGAACGTGAAAAAAGACGAAATCCCTCGGTGATTTCCGGTGTTTGAAGGTTGTTGACAAGACCACAGACACGCATCAAGGAGGGATTTCGAGTGAAGCTGAACACGAGAAGGATGGCAAATAAATTGGCTCGTCGCAAGCGGCGAGTTGAGAAGCGATTGCAATCGGCCCGAGAAGGGCGAATCGCGCGGATGATGTCCGGCGCGTCTGCGGTGTTGAGTACGACGGGCTTGAAGTATGAACTCGCGGATAAGACGCAGGCCATTGTCTATGGCGGCGTGCCTTTGATGCTGCGTGTGGCGCGTGAGAGCGGGCTGATCGACGAGATCGACCGGAGCGTCCAGATTCTCAAGTGGCGGTGTCCGTATTATGAATCTGATCACGTCCTGAACCTGGCCATGAATGCCTCTTTGTACCACATAAGTCGGGCATATTGGTGGCGGTTTTTGCCGGTAGCGA